>DAIDHB010000077.1 GCA_027452145.1 Planctomycetales bacterium | reverse complement strand
CCCACCAAGGTCGCCCCGGCCCCGCAGGCCCCGGCCAAGTATACACCGGTCGCCGCGGCCCCGCAGGCCCCGGCCAAGATCGCCCCGGCCCCGCAGGCCCCGGCCAAGGTCGCCCCGGCCCCGCAGGCCCCGGCCAAGTACATCCCGACGACCGCGGCCCCCCAGGCCCCGGTCAAGTCCTCGCGCCAGTATTGATCGAGCCGACAGGCCGCGGGGCGGATGCTTCGCCCCGGGGGCTGGAGGATCGCACAATCCGACTCGACCTCGACGGCGACGGCCTTCACCATGCGTGGGGCCGCCGCCGTCGTCGTTTTGGGAGAGCCGTCGAGTCACCGGAATCATCTTTTCCGATCGCCATCGGCACGCCGCTTGCACAATATCGAGGACGGTTATTCCTCTCACCTGTGAAGGATCGGGTGTCGATCCCATCCCGCGACGGTCCTCGGTGGTGGCTCCGAAGACCGCGCCATCGTTCTTGAGGGTATCGGCCGTGACCACCCGTCTCATCGCCCTGGGACAGGGCCCCGACATCGCGTTCGATCATCCGGTCCTGGTCCTGGGCAGAGACCCGCGCTGCGATGCGAGGCTGGACTCGCCGCTGGTCTCGCGGAAGCACTGCTGCCTCGCGATCTCGGATCACGACGTGATCGTCCGGGACCTGGACAGCCTCAACGGCGTCCGGATCAACGGCGAGAAGATCACCGCCGGCCGGCTCCTGCCGGGCGACGAGCTGGCGATCGCCGATCTGCGGTATCGCCTCGACCTGGTGGACTGAGCGGGTGTGTGAGATGCCCCTGAGGTGGGTTCGAGCGACGCTGTGCGGATGACGTGAGGAGTGTCTGCCAGCCGTCCCCGTCTCCCCGCGGTGCGGGCAGAAGGTGCCCGAAGGGCGGATGAGGGGGCATTCGAGCGGCATCCCCTCGTTTCGTCCGATGGACGCTCCTCAACACAGGCCCTGAAACCGGCCGGGGCCTTCGCAAGCCGTGCGCCGCCGGGCCGCCGTCGATCCGTTCGCGCGGCGTCGAGACAGGCCCTCGGCAGGGGCCGAGCCGGATGAGTGGGACACCGAGGGATCGTCCGGCCCGGGCGGCGCCGGAGGGACACGCGGGCGCGGCGGGCCGGGACGAGGGGTCGGGCTCGGTCGTGTCGGCGCGCGCCGGGCGGGGCGGGATTCGCTTCAGGATGTTAAAGGCTCGGCCGTTGACAGCGTGGGGATCGAGTCGGATATTGAAAGCTAAGGGGATCGCAGCAGGACGGCGCGGGCGATCCCCGTCGGTCCTGCCGACCCCCACGATCGTCCTCGCGAGGCCGCTGTCACCGATCGTGGCGCCGGGTCGTATCCTCTAATAAGTTCAATGATTCGGCCTCGCCCGCCGGGCGGACACCCCGACGGATCGCGGTCCTTGGCTCGAACGCCGACCAGTCGGTGGAGACTCCTTCGATGCGGCAGCTCTTCCCATCCCGCCCGGGCGGGGTCACCGGGTCTCGTTGGCTCGTCCTGGCTGTGCTCGCCGGCACGCTGGCCTGGATGCTCCCGGGCGAGTTGGCCGGGCTGCGTGCCCAGGAGGCGGCCGCGAAGGGCGAGGCGGCTGCAAAGGAAGCCCCGGCCGCCAAGGAGGAGCCCGCCGCCAAGGAGGAGCCCGCCGCCAAGGAGGCGGCCCCGGCCGACGGCGCCGCCGCCCCGGCCAACGCCGGCACCGCGCCCAAGGAGCCCGAGAGCCTGCTGAGCCTGGCCATCCGGGCGTCGGGGCCGATCGGCGGTTTCCTGCTCCTGCTTTCGATCTACTTCACCGCCCTGGTGATCCGGCTGTTCATGGAGCTTCGGGTCAGCGAGGCCGTGCCGGCCCCGCTGGTCGAACGGCTCGAGGCGGCGATCCGCGACAAGAAGTTCCAGGACGCCTACGACGCTTGCAAGGACAACGATTCGTTCCTCGCCCGGCTGGTGCGCACCGGCATCGCCAACCTGCCCAACGGCCGGCCGGAGGCCAAGGAGGCGATGATCGAGGCCTCCGACGAGATCGTCACCAGCCAGGAGATGAAGATCAGCTACCTCGCGATCATCGGCACACTCGGCCCGATGATCGGCCTGGTGGGCACGATCGCGGGCATGATCATGAGCTTCAAGGAGATCGCGACCGCCAGCGGCGCGCCGCCCAAGCCGGAGAAGATCGCCGAGGGCATCTCGATGGCCCTGTTCATCACGCTCGAGGGGGTCGCGCTGTCGGTCCCCGCCATCTTCTTCTTCGCCTACTTCCGCAACAGGATCGCCCAGATGACGATGGAGGCGACCCGCGTCGCCGATCGGACGATCAACTCGCTGGTCGCGGCGGCGAAGTCCGCCAAGGCGACCTGATCGCCCCCACCGCATCGAGCCGAGCCGAGCCGAGCCGAGCCGAGTCCACCGCGAGAGCCGTGGAGGGGAGTGGAGACGCCGCCATGTCCGGGCACATGAGCACCGAGCTGAAGGCCGAGCCGAACCTCACGCCGCTGCTCGACATCGTGTTCCAGTTGATCACGTTCTTCATGCTGGTGATCAACTTCAGCACCGACAACTACGACAAGCGGGTGAACCTGCCGGTCGCCGGCTCGGCCCGCCCCGCCGAGGACGAGCAGCAGATCTCCGAGGACCGGCTGGTGCTCAACGTCGACAGCCAGGGGCACCTGCTGATCGGCGGCGAGGTGATGCCGATCCACAAGGCCGTCCAGACGATCAAGCACCAGGCCGACCTGATCAAGCTCAACCTCAAGGCGGCCGGGCACAAGATGGACGAGCGGGTCGGGCTGCCGACGACCATCGTCCTGCGCGCGGATCGCGATGCTTCGTTCTCGTCCATCCTCGACCTGATCAAGGCCTGCCAGTCCAACGGCTTCCGCAAATTCGCCCTGAAGGCCATGAACGGCTAGCGACCCGACCGATCGCTCAACGTTACGAACTGGGAGACCCGGCCTTGCCGAAGCGCAAGCGAATCCAGCGGGCGGAAGAGCCGACGGTGCCGGTTGCGCCGATGCTCGACATGGCCTTCCAGCTCCTGACTTTCTTCATCCTGACGTTCAAGCCGCTGCCCACCGAGGGGCAGTTCGTGATGAACCTGCTGCCCGCGCAGCCGGCGACCGCGATGTCGGCCGAGGCGCCCAGCGAGGCCCCCTCGGATCAGCTACCCGCCTCGCTGCGCACGCTGCCCACCGTGCTCAAGGCCGGGCAGGGGGGGGTGCTCTCGGAGATCACCGTCGGCGAGGCGGTCATCCCGACCGACCAGGCGGCGCTCGAGAAAGAGCTGGACAAGTACCTCCAGGATCCGAATCTCCCATTCGACCAGACGCTCCTCAAGGTCGACCCCAACCTCAAGTACTCCGAGGTGATGAAGGTCGTTAACGCGTTCTCCAACGCCTTCATCCGCGCCAAGAAGGAGCCGAACATCAGCTTCGACCAGCTTCAGCCCGGCGAGGCGCAGTGAGCCGGACCGCACAGCGCCGGCCGGCGAGCGGGCATCGGCGGCCTGGCGAGGGGGATCATCGATCGTGCGGCGCGAGAAAACGTTCTTCCGGGGCTCCGAGCTGCCCCGCCTGCTGGTCCTCGTCGCGATCCTGATCGCCGGCGTCGCCCTCACCGTCGTGTTCGTCCGCAACCGGTCCGCGCCTGCGGAGCCGCCGCTGGTCGTCAAGGGGCGGCCGGAGCCGATCGTCCCGGATCGCTCGGTCGAATTCGAGAGCGTCACCGACCGGACGCCGATGGGCCTTCGCGATAACGCGGCTTACAAGCTGCTGCTCGACCGGGCGCGCGAGCACACGCCCGAGCAGATCGCTCGCGCCGCCCGCCGCGACATCCTCGTGACTCACCTGTGGGAGCGGCCGTCGACCTACCGCGGCGTCCCGATCCACATCGAGGGCATCGCGCGCCGGGTGCTACGCTACGAATCCAGGTTGAGCAAGACCGGCTGGCTCTACGAGGCGTGGATCACCCTGGAGGACGTGCCCCGCGTGCCGTACGACTGCGTCTTCGAGGACGCACCCGAGGGCTTCCCGATCGGCCCCAACATCGCCGAACGGGTCGTCTTCAACGGCTACTTCCTCAAGTTCATGAAATACGAGGCGACCGACGTCAAGTTCCGCAGCTCGCCGGTGCTCGTCGGCCGCATCGGCTGGCGGAGCCACGCCGAGACCGGCGGTAGCGGGGGGAGTGGCTCGACCCTCTGGTGGTCGCTCGTCATCCTGGCCGCGCTGATTGTCGTCAACCTCATTCGCTGGGTCGTGCAGCTCGTCTACTTCACCAGGTATCGCTCGCGGCGCCCGGCCGCCGACTCCGACGGGATCGGCGCGCCGGCCGACGAGATCAAGCCCGGGGCGCTCGACGACTGGGTCCGGTCGGTGGCGGAACAGGACGACGGGACCGCACCTCGCGGCGGCGATCCGGGACCGGCCGGCGGTGGCACTCCGCCCGCCGATGCGTCACAATCGACGTCCTCGACCACGCCCGGCGATTGAGGAAAGGCCGGGCGGTTTTCCCGGCACCGACCCCGAGAACCCCGGCGAAACGGGGACAGGCTCCGCGGCTTTGAGGTGCCTGTCTCCCTCGCGTCGCCGCCTGCGAACGACGATCCGATGCACCGCGAATACCACCCCGAGGACGATCACCACCACGGCCACTCTCACGCGCCGGGCGGCGGACTGGCGGTCGTGCCGGCCGACCCGGGCGACCATGAGCGTGCGCTGATCGCCTTCACGGCGCTCCTGGGCGGTCTGATCGGGCTCGACGTGCTGCTCGGCATCCTCGGCTGGGACACGCGGCGGTTCCCGGGCGGCCTGTCGCCCGCGATGATCGCCGCGCTGCTGGGCGCGGTGCAGATCGTCTACGGCACCCTGCGCTCGCTGGCGCGCGGCCGGATCGGCGCCGACCTGGCGCTGGCGCAGGCCTGCCTGGCGGCGCTCATCATCGGCCAACCGTTCGTCGCGGCCGAGGTCGTGTTCATCGCGCTGCTGGGCGAGGTGCTCGAGGCCTGGACCTTCGCCCACGCGCGCCGCGCCATGGGGCGGCTGGTCGATCAGTCGCCGCGCACGGCACGAGTCCGCCGCGATGGGGCCGAAGTCGAGATCCCGGCGCACGAGGTCGAGGTCGGCGACACCGTGCTCGTCGGCCCCGGCGAGCGGATCGCCGTGGACGGGAAGATCCTCGTGGGCCGGTCGACCGTTGACCAGTCGGCGCTCACGGGCGAATCGCTGCCGATCGACCGGGGGCCCGGCGACCCGGTCTTCACCGGCACGATCAACCAGTTCGGCGCCGTCGAGATCCTCGCCGAGAAGGTCGGCGACGAGACGACCTTCGGCCAGGTGCTGCGCCTGGTGGCGAAGGCCCGCCGCAAGCGAGCGGGCCTGGAGAAGACCGCCGATCGGCTGGCGCGCTACTTCCTGCCGGCGGTGGAGCTGGTCGCGATCGCGACGCTCGCCGCCGGCTACCTGCTCGGCTGGCCCGACGTGTGGGCACGGACGGTCGCCGTGCTGGTCGTCGCGTGCCCCTGCGGCCTCGTTCTGGCGACCCCCGCGGCGATGCTCGCCAGCATGGCCTGGCTGGCGCGGCACGGGGTGTTGATCAAGGGGGGCACGGCGCTCGAGTCCCTGGCCGCCTGCGACACGTTCGCCTTCGACAAGACGGGCACGCTCACGCGAGGGCGGCCCGCGGTCACGGGCCTGGTGCCGCTCGGCGGCCTCGACGAGGACCGCCTGATCGTACTGGCCGCCGCGGCCGAGTCGTCCAGCCGGCACCCGCTGGCCGCGGCGATCGTCGAGGAGGCCCGCAGGAGATCGCTCGCCATCCCAACGGCCGCCGAGTCGACCGCGCTGCCCGGCGCCGGCGTCGAGGCGCGGCTGGATGAGGCTGGTCTCGCGGCCTCCACGATACTCGTCGGCAACCGCCGCCTGCTGGCCGAGCGCGGGATCGAGCCCGACGCCGCCGTCGAGGAAGCACTCAGCGGCTGCGACGCGAGGGGCGAGACCGCGCTCCTGGTCGCGGTGGACGGCGCGATCGCCGGCGTGATCGGCGTGCACGATCCGGTCCGGCCCGAGGCGCACGACGTCGTCCACGACCTGCGGCACCTGAAGATCCGCGAGGTGGCCGTGCTGACCGGCGACCGCGAGCCGGCCGCACGCCTCGCGGCGAAGAAGGTGCACGCCGACACCGTGGCCGCCGAACTCCTCCCCGCCGACAAGGCGCGGTGGATCGAGGAGCGCCAGCAGGCCGGCCGCAAGGTCGCCATGGTCGGCGACGGAATCAACGACGCACCCGCGCTCGCCCGCGCCGACGCCGGCGTCGCGCTGGGTGGCGTCGGCGCCGACCTGGCCGCCGAGGCCGGCGGCATCATCTTGCTGGGCGACCCGCTGCGCGTGCTGCCGGGCCTGGTCGAGCTGTCGCGCAGCACCGTGCGGATCATCCGCCAGAACATCATCGGCTTCGCCTTCGGCTTCAACGCCGTGGCGATGCTCTCGGCGACGTTCGGCGTGCTCGGGCCGATCGCGGCCGCCGTGCTGCACCAGGTCGGCTCGCTGCTGGTGCTGCTCAACTCGATGCGGCTCCTGGTCCACGGCGAGTGGTCCGAGCTCGCCCCGGCCCGGTGGCTCCGCCGGCTGGGCGTTCGGGTTCGTCGGCTCGACGACCACGTCGACCTGGCCGCCGCCTGGTCGTGGGCGTGGGCCCGGCGCCGGGTCGCGGCGGCCGGAATTGTTGTCGTCGGACTTGCCGCCTGGGCCACGAGCGGCTGGACGACGGTCGGGCCGGACGAGATCGGGCTCCTCCGCCGCGTCGGCCGGTACGCGGGCCGGCTCGAGCCGGGCCTGCACCTGCGGTGGCCGTATCCGGTCGAGCAGGTCACGGTCGTCGCGCCCGACCGGGTGCGCGGGCTGCCGCTCGGCTTCCGGCTCGCGAGTCGCCCCGATCCCGATGCTGGGGGATGGAGCTCGAGCCACGGCCGGATGTCGGACGACCCGATCGAGGACGAGGGCCTGCTGCTAACCGGCGACGGCCGTTATGTCGAGCTGTCCGCGACCCTCGAATACGCGGTCGATCGCGATGCAAACGGGGCGATCGAACGGTTCGTCTTCGGGCTGGTCGACGCCGATGCCGCGATCCGGCCGATCGCCGAATCGGCCGTGCGCGCGGTCGTCGCCCGGCGCGAGCTGCTCGACCTGCTGACCTCCGGCCGGTCGGAGGCCGAGGCCGCGGCGTCGGCCCTGATCCGCGAGCGGCTGGGGGCCTACGGCTTCGGCGTCCAGGTGCGCCGGGTGACGTTCCAGGACATCCACCCGCCGCTGGCGGTGCTTGACGCCTACCGCGACGTCTCGCGGGCGGCCGGCGACCGCCAGCGCCGGGTGAACGAGGCCGGTGCCTACCGCGACCGGATCGTCGCCGAGGCCCGCGGCCAGGCGAGCGCCGTCGCTGCCGCCGCATCGGCGGACGCCCGCCGCCGCACCGCCCTCGCCGGGTCGGAAGCCGACGCCTTCACCAGCCTCCACGAGGCGCGGCGCGCATCGCCGTCGCTCACCGACCTTCGCCTCTTCTGGACGACGCTCGCCGACGCGATGGCGAGCAAGGACAAGCTCATCCTCGACGAGGGCCCCGGCCGTCGCCGGCACCTGGTCGTCCCCGAGCTCAATGCCCCGACGTTCCTGCCGTCCCTCGAAATGATCGGCCCGCAGTCCCCAGGTCGCCAGGATCGACCCGTCGAATCACCCCACCCATCCGGGCCGAGACCGTCGTCCCTGCGGGAACCGCAGGCCGGGCCATCGCCGACGCGATGAGCGGCTGTCCTCGCCCGCGGGGCGACGGCCGGCCCGGAACGAGCCCGCTGCCGGCATGGACAAGCGGGTCCTGTAGTCCCGTTGCGAGCCGGATCATTTTTCAGGAATTCCTTTGCAATCGGGCATCGGAACAAATTATGCTCTTTAAGCCCTATGTCAACAAAAGGGCTCCAATCTTACGAGGTCGT
This sequence comes from Planctomycetales bacterium, assembly GCA_027452145.1. Lineage (GTDB taxonomy): Bacteria > Planctomycetota > Planctomycetia > Isosphaerales > Isosphaeraceae > JAKAUH01. The sequence goes on along the minus strand of DAIDHB010000077.1, from coordinate 22,241 downwards.
GTCGGTCGAAGAGGAGTCTTCATTGCAGGGGTCGTCTGGAATATCCCTGACTCATCCGTCGCGATCTCACCCTGGCACCGATCAGTACGAATTCCTTCGAACCACGCTGTGTCCTCCCGGCGACGAATCGCCCGGGATGCGCCGTGAAGGAGAGACTCGATGCGCCGATTTGCTTCTCGGGTCCTGGCGATGTTCCTGGTGGCCGGCTATCTGACCGTGATCGGTGCATCCAGCGGATGCGATGGTCAGAAGACGAGCGATGCCCCGCTCGATGCCGAGACCAAGAAGGTCGACGAAAACATTCAGAACAACATGAAGGACTTCATGCAGGGCAAGACCCAGACCAAGAAGTAGGCCAGCAGATTGCAGATCGCGGGCCATCGGAGGGCCGGCGCCTGCCGCAGATCGGATCCCATCGGTTATTTCCGTCGTCTCCGTTCTCCTCATCCACCGGCCTTCCATGGAGGTTCGACATGATCCCCGTCCGTCGTCGAGGCTTCACGCTGATCGAACTGCTCGTCGTCATCGCGATTATCGCCGTGCTGATCGCCCTGTTGCTGCCCGCCGTCCAGGCAGCCCGCGAGGCCGCGCGCCGGTCCCAGTGCCTCAACAACTTGAAGCAGATGGGCCTGGCGATGCACAACTACCACGAGGCCGTCGGGACCTTCCCGATGGGCAACATGATCGCCTATTCGGACCCCGGCGTGCAGACGAGCTGGGGGACGTTCAGCGCCCATGCGCTGCTCCTTCCCTACCTCGAGCAGACGCCGCTGTACAATTCGTGTAATTTCAGCTGGAACGTCTGGTACGACGTGGGCAACCAGATCAACCAGACCGCCTGGAACACCAAGGTCAACGTGTTCCTCTGCCCGTCGGACAAGTACGCGGGCAATAATTACCTCAACAGCTACTACGGGTCGTACGGAACCGGGACGAACCCCTGGTCGAGCCAGACCAACGGGGTCTTCGCTCCGCAGAATAAGTCCTATTCGATCGCCGCGATCACCGACGGCACTTCCAGCACCATCTGCCACGTCGAGGCACTCACCGGGACGATCTCCAATCCCCGCGAGAAGTGGCGTACGATCGTCTCGGGTACCGGGAACGTGATCACCCTGGACGACGCCCGCTTCAACCTCCAGGCCGTGATGGCCAACGCGCAGCAGTGCGTCCAGCTCATCCTGTCGGGCAGCTACGGGACCAACAACGATCGCGGCCTCCGCTGGCAGACCGGCTCGCCGGGCCTCAGCCTGACCACGATCATCATCCCCCCGAACTCGCAGCAGTATCCGATCGGCGGATGCCGCTGGGATTGCAGCGCCGGCTGCGGGGTCGATTTCGGGCACATCTTCGTGCCGAGCAGTGCCCATCCCGGCGGGGTGAACGTCCTGTTCGCCGACGGCTCCGTCCACTTCGTCAAGGATTCGGTCAACCAGATGACCTGGATGGCCCTCGGCTCGACGAACGACGGCGAGACCATCAGTAGCGACTCCTACTGAGCCGGCCGCGGGACCGATCCGGCTTCCGCATACGCCAGCACGACCGCTTTGGACGACGACCATCCGGCAGGCCCCGGGTGGTCGTCGTCCGTCCTTTCGTCGGTGGTCGTCCGATCCGTCGAGATATCACGGGCCTCAGCGGTTTCCTGCCGCGCCCGTCGCCGGGGGACGAGCCATCTCCTCCAGCAGGTTCTCCACCGCGCGGTCGAGGGCCTGTCCCTTCACCTCCCTGTCCCGGATCACGCCGGCGGCGTCGATGACGAACACCGACGGGATGAACCCGACGTGCCAGCGATCGCAGTTCGGACTCTTTCCCGGCTTCTCCCACCAGCATCGCCAGGTGATCTCGCCCGCCCGGATCGCGCGGGTCACCGTCACTCCTGCGTCATCGAGATGGACGCTCCGCACGACGAACGGCCGGCCCTTCAGCCGCTCGGCGAGGGCCCGGGCCTGGGCGTACAGATCGCCGCTGGAGCCGGAGATTCCGCTGGCAAAGATCAGTACCACAACCTTGCCGCGATCGTCCGCGAGACGCAGGGGTCTGCCGTCGACGTCCGGTCCCTCCACTTTGGGAGCAGGCCGGCCGACGGCCAGGTCGCGGAGCTGGAACAGGGCCTGCGCCGCCGGCTCGCCGAGTTTGCTACCGCTCGGGCCGGGGATCTCGGCGTACCGCTGGACGACGATGTCGTAGAACTGCACGGCCTCCCGTTCCAGCGCGTCCGGATCCTCGGCGGGCCGGGATGCGGGCTCTCGGCCATCCGAGCGGGCCAGTTCTGACAGTTGGAGCCACGGGTCGGGCTCGGGCCCGCGGAGGTCGCGGACAGCCCTGGCCCGGTAGCGGAGCAAATCGGCCAGCTTGAGGGTGGCCAGTCCGCGCGCCTCGGCCGTCGGGGATTTCTCGGCGGCGGCCCGGAGCAGCCGCTCGGCGGCCGTCGCCCGGCCGGGATCCAGGCGAATGGCCAGTTGCCGGTAGATGTCGATCATCCGATCGCTGGCGAGGTGGTCGCGGATCAGGATCTCCGCGGCCTGGTGCGATTCGGGCGGATCGTACGGACTCGCCACGAGCCAGGCCAGGGCGTCGAGTGCGACCGGATCATCCGGGTGCCGGCGGGCCAGCTCCAGGAATCGCGGGGCGTAGTCCCGATCGAGCCGGGTAACGGCCAGGTACGTCTCGCGCTGCCGTGATGGGGTCTTCGCGTCGAGGAGTTGCCGGTCTCGCGATCGGCGATGCGGGTCGTATTCCTCCAGCAGTGATAGATACTCTCGCCTGGCCGCGGTGATCTTCGCCGCGGGGGCGGCGGATGTCGGCCCGGAGGATTCCTCGGCCGGGGCCGTTTCCTCGTCCTTCGCTCGCTCCGTTTTCTCCTGCTCGACGTTCCTCGGGTTCGGTCCCTCGCCCGGCCGCTGGTCCCGCACGACGCCGCCGGACCGGATCAGGCTGCGCGGCGGGTCGCTGCGACGGTCGAGGCCGTGCGTCCCCTCGGGGATCGCCATGGCGCTCAGGGTGAAGTCCGAGTCCGGCAGGTTCACCGCTCCGTTGGCCCGGAGGTTCCGGACGGTCAGGTCGTACTCCTGGACGGGAGTCATGTCGATTCCGACGTAGCTCATCTTGACCTGGTGAACGGGATACCAGATGCCCGATAGCTTCTGCCATTCGCTCGTGAGCTCGACGAAGACCTTCCACTGGCCGTTCTGCACCTGGCCGGCGCGGAGCCGAACGGGGAGCCAGTCCGCGGCCGGGTCGCAGGTGATTTCCACGCGGCCGTCGTTATCGGCCCGGAGGAACCGCAGCAGGACCCGGCCGCCGGGTTCCTCGGATTCAATCGCGCGGCAATGCTCCCAGAAATCTCGCAGGATCGCCCGATCCTGGCAGAAGGGCGCCGCGTAATGCAGCCAGGGGTCGAGGTGGGGCCTCGGGGCGAACGGATGCCGGTGCTCCCATTCCTCGGCCGACGCGGGCGCCTTCTCCACCATCAGTCGCAGGCCCCACGTCAGGTCGTTCTCGGTGTAGGCGAGCATGTCCCGCGTCCGGACGACGCTGAAGACCCTGGGCCGTCTGTAGACCGACTTTCGCCCGTTCTCGTCGATCTTGCCGACCGGGTAGTGGTCGTACCGCACCATCCCTTCTTTCCAGTAGACAGTCCCACGGGCATAGCCGCGATCGATGCCCCTGAGATGTCCGGCCGCGTCGAGCGGCAACCGCGGCGCCTCGCTCCTGAGGTCGTAGTCAAACGTCAGGCGATGGAGCGAGGCAAAGTTGCTCGTCGCGGCCGAGGCGCAGCGCCTGAGCCGGTCCTTCGTGGCCTCATCGGCGTTGGTGAGCCGGTCGATCCAGGCCCATTCGCGTTCGCTCGGGCGATTGGAGGCAAAAGGTTCGGCGTCGGCTCCTTGCAGGACCCGGACGACGACCCCGACCGACGCGGCACCGAAAACTAGGCCGAGCACCGCCCCGACGAGTACGGTTTTCGAGGTCATCCTGGCGATCATCATGGATTTGAGCACTCCTTCCGCGATCGTGGCGAGTTGAACCGACACGGCCCCGGCGATCGGCGCCCCCGCGGCCAGCCGGGCGGCGGCGCGCGAGGTCGCGGCGACGAGCGCGGGGGGCACGACGATCGGAGTGGAGTCGCGCGGCGGATCGGCGGCGGTCGGATCGAGCCCGCGGCGGGCCAGCCGCACCCGCAAACGGTCGCGGGCCCGGACCAGGCGGCTCGACACGGTCCCGACCGGCAGGCCGAGGATCGCCGCGGCCTCGCGGTGTGTCTTTCCCTCGAGGTCGCAGAGGACCACCGGGGCCCGGAACGAGTCGGGCAGGCGGCGAAGCTCCTCATCGATCGCCAGTCGGATCTCCTCGGAATCGTCGGCCGGTGCCTGGGCGTGTCGGATCATATCGGGTCTCAGCTCCTCGTGGGCGCGCCGGCGTGCGGCGCTCTTGCGGACCTCGAAGGCCGAGCGCACCGCGACGCCGTACAGCCAGTTCGCCAGCAGTCCCCGCCGGGCGATCGATCGGGCCTTGCGAGCGAGGACGAGGAAGGTCGCCTGGAACGCGTCCTCGGCATCGTTCGGATCGGCGAGCAGCCGCCGGCAGACGCGCAGGACCATCGGACCGTGCCGCTCGACGACCGCCGCGAACACCGCCTCGGCCATCTCGCCCCGCTCGGCGAGGAACCGCTCGAGCAGCTCGGCATCGGACCGATCGCCGATCGTCCCGAGCTGGAACAGGGTCTCGAGCGGCCGCGCCGCGGAACGGGTTGATCCGGAAGTCATGGGAAGATCCCTCGAACAACAATCGCAACGGCCGCCGACCGCCGGCCGCGGCCCCACTCCACGGTGTACCGGTCCGGGGACGGCAAACGCATCCCTGTTTTTTCCGGAATCGCCGGGTTCCCCACCCGGTCTGCCCGTCCCGGCGGCTCGAAATCATGCGGCAACCAGGCTTTCGATTCGATCGCGATCTCAGCGGCCTGTCGACGGAACCTGCGTCGAGGGTAGAGTGGCTTTCTGGGCGAGTCTGCCAGCTTCGCCGCCGTCGGCAGTGGTGGCGGATGACTCACTCATCACGTTGAAATCAGTACCACCAGACGCGATCGCTTCAGTCGAGGGACTCGGGAGAGCCGTCCATGCAATTGCCGCGCGTTCGGTTCCGACTCGTGACGCTGCTCTCCGTCGTGGCCATCGTCGCGGTCGTGCTCGTGGGTTTCCGGACGCGCGGCAGCACCGGAGCCGCGATTGCCTTGATCGGCGCCAGCATCTACTGGCTGGCCCGAAAGCGGTATGCCGATCTCACGGCCGCTCGAGGCACGCGGTCGCCCGAGCCCGGCCTCGCGCAGCGCGCATGGCTCCAGTTCGGATCGGCATTCATGGCAGTTGCCGTCGTCGGACTGTCGGACCTCGCGCTCCTGATCGGGTATCACGGCTTTTTGAGGTGGTGTGCCGTCCACATGAGGATGACACACTGGTCTCCCTACCTCGACCGGGACTACATGGTGACCGGATTCGCCATCGGCGTCGCGCTGGCGCTGTGGGTCGCAGGAAGCCTCCGCCGCGGGATCTGGACGACCGCCGATCAGCCTCGTCGATGGCGGTCGCTCTGGCCCCTCCTTGTGGTCGGCCTTTTGGGGCTATGGTTCTCGTGGTCGAACCTGCAAGAGCGCAGGGAATTCTGCACGATGATGGCCGAGTACCACGCGACGGCCGAAGCCCAGGCGAAGACCCCGAGCAAGGCGGCCGAGCATCGGTGGCTAGGCCGCTGGTACGGGCAGGCCGCCGTCCGACCGTGGCTGCCGATCCATCCCGACGAGGAATCCTCGAAGCGATAGCGGTCCACCCCGACGGCACGGGTAGCCCGAGAACGGGCCGGGCCTTATGATGGTTGGAGCGGTCACGCTCCGGAACCCCCCAACCCTGCTCCCCCCCTGCCGGCCTGGCCGACGGTCTCTCCGAGGAATGGTCCCACCATGAAGCGCACCCGACGATGGCTGATCCTGGCCGCGGCGGCCGGGGTGATCCTGGCCATCGCGGCCGCCTGCGTGGTGGTCGTCGACGAGACCGAGTTCGCCGTCGTGACGAGGTTCGGTCGAGTCGCGGCGGTCCACGGCGGCGCCGGGGCAGGGGAGTCGGCATCGGCTTTCGGCTCCGGTGCCGGGCTGCATGCCAAGGCGCCCTGGGACGTCGTGATCCGGATCGACCGGCGGTTTCGCGTGTTCGACCCGGCTCCTCGCGAGATGATGACCGGCGACAAGCGGAACCTCGAGGTTGCCCCTTATGTTGTCTGGCGCGTCGCGGATCCGGTGGCTTTCCTGAAGGGCTCGGGCAGCGACGAGCTGGCCGAGGCCCGGCTGGGCGAACGGGTCTCGGCCGGGCTGAGTGATGCGATCGGCCGGCGCGACCTTGCCAGCCGGGCGTCGACCGACCCGGCGAAGTGGTCGCTCGACGAATTGACCCGCGAGGTGCTCGTCTCGGTCGCCCCGTCGGCGCGCGACGAGCTGGGCGTCGAGGTGCTGGATGTCCGCCTGCGGCGGTTCGGGCACCCGGTCGAGGTCCGGCCGGCGGTGTTCGAGCTGATCCGTAGCGAGCGTCGGCAGGTCGCGGCGAAGCTTCGAGCGGAGGGCGAGGCGCAGTACCTCACCATCACCAGCCAGGCCGACCGGACGCGCGAGACGATGCTCGCCGAGGCCCAGGCCGACGCGCGTCGGATCCGAGGCCAGGCCGAGGCCGAGGCGACCCGGCTTTTGAACGACGCCCACGGCCGCGATCCGAGGTTCTTCGAGTTCCTCAAGACGCTGGAATCCTATCGCTCGATCCTGGACGAGCGCGCGACGGTCGTGCTCTCGGCGTCGAGCCCGCTGTTGAAGCTGCTGGTCGAAGGACCTCCCCGCGCCGAGCCGCCGGCCCCGCCGTCGCCTGGCAACGCGGGGCGGATTGCCGGCGAGTCCCCAATCAACGGATCGGCCGCCGATCGGCCCGTCGACGCGAAGGCCAGACGCTCACCGGGCGCGCCGCCGCTCTCCACGAATGGCCCTCGACCCGATCGATCCGGCGGGCAGTCGCCGGGGCGATGAGCTGCTGGAAACTCCAACGCCTGAAGTAGGTCGGGCATTCGTGCCCGACGCTCAGGCTCCGTCGGGCAAGAATGCCCGACCTACGATCATGCCGGCGTAATCCCTGGAAAGCTCCGTGCTGAGAAAACGAACATCCTGCTGCGTCGGACTGATCCTCCTGCTCGCGGCGGTCGCGACGGCCCACGACATTCCCAACCAGCGCGTCGACCGCTCGATCCAGGTCACGCTCACCCCGGGCCGGCTGGCGATCGATTATGAGGTCAGCCTCACCGAGCTGACGCTCACCCAGGACCTGCGCTCGCTCGTCGGCTCGCGCCCGGGCGCCGAGCGGTCCGAATGGCTCAAGCTCTACGGCGAGGTCACCGGGCCGCTCAATGCGAAGGGGTTCCTGATCAGCGTGAACGGCCAACCTGTCCGGCTCGAGTCGACCGGATATCGCCTGGCCGTCGAGGAGCATCCGCGGTACACGTTCCGCCTCGAGGCGGCCGTGCCGGCCTCGGGGCGGTTGAAGCTCCGCGACACCAACTTTGGCTCGAGCGAGGGCACGAGTCGACTGGCCGTCCGCGGGCGTGACGGGGTGACCATCAAGGGAGACGACGGGCCGACCGATGTCGAGCAGGTGCCGATCCGGCCGGTCTGGCAACTCTCCGACGACGAGGAGCGGCGGACGAAGCAGATCGACGTGACGTATCGATCTCCCGTCGCGGTGCCGGCGCCGGCCGTTGCCGACGGGGTGCCGGGGATCGGCGAGGCGGCTCCGCAACCGGTTGAGACCACGCCGCCGTCGGCGAAAACGCGGGTGCAAGCGTTGGCCGACCTGCTCGATCGGGGCGCCGGAGCCTCGTGGGCGATCCTGGCGATCATCGCGGCGGGTCTGGGCGCGGCGCACGCCATCCAGCCGGGGCACGGCAAGACGCTGGTGACGGCCGCGGCGATCGGGCAAGGCGCGCGGTGGTATCAGCCGGCGCTTCTGGGCCTGGCGACGACCACGGCGCACGTCGGCAGCGTGCTGGCGATCGCGGCGGTGCTCTGGGCCACCGGCTCGAGCCGCGTCGGGTCGATCCACGTCGGCCTCGCCCGCGGTGCGGGATTCGTCATCGCGGCGGTCGGGCTGTGGCGGCTGGGTCGCCACCTCGGCGGTCACGGCGAGCACGACCAGGAGCACGCCGCCGGCGACATCACGCGGCGGTCGGCGCTGTCCCTGATCGTCCTCGGACTGGCCGGCGGACTGGTCCCGTGCTGGGACGCCGTCGGTCTGCTGGTGCTCGCCGCGTCGCTGGGCCGCCTGGCCGCGGGCGTCGGCCTGGTGCTGGCCTTCAGCGCAGGCATGGCCGCGGTGCTCGTGGCCGTCGGCGGCCTGGCCTGGCGGCTCCGCGCGGCCGCTCTGGGCCGCCTGAGCAACCCGGCCTGGCCCCGACGGCTGGGGATCGCGGCCGGCGCCTTGCTGGCAACCGCCGGGCTGGTTCTGTTTCTCCAGTGATTTTTTTGGTGTTTGTAGCGACGATCGACGATGCATGCATCGGGATTCGCACGGATCCTGCTTGCTTGCCGTTGGCGTCGGCCTATGATGAAGGGAGCCGTCGCATCGGCGGCGAGGGTCGTTCTGGATCGGCTTCGCGCGTTCATGTAGAGGAAGATCCATCATGCCACGTTATCGGCTCCTCTCATCGGTGGTCGCGGCGTCGCTTTCGATCGTGTTGCTGTTTGTTTCCAACGCGGCGGCCCAGGAACCGTCGCAGTCCTCGGCGCAGGACCCGTTCCAGGCCGCCGAGAAGGCCGCCGAGAAGGGCGAGACCAGGAAGGCGGCCGGGAAGGCCGAGCCGAAATCCGAGTTCGTGCGCAAGACCGACGCGGAGTGGAGCCGGCTCCTCCCGCGGCCGGTCTACATGGTGACGCGGCAAAAGGCGACCGAGCCGCCGTTCTCGGGCAAGTACGCCACCGGGCATTTCCAGGGGACGTTCCACTGCGCCTGCTGCGACGCCCCGCTCTTCTCCTCGAAGGCCAAGTTCGACTCCGGGACGGGCTGGCCGAGCTTCTTCCAGCCGGTCACGCCGAAAGCGATCGACCGGGCGCCCGACTACGCCGAGTCCGAGCCGCGGATCGAGGTGATGTGCCACCGTTGCGGCGCCCACCTGGGCCACGTCTTCGACGACGCCCCGGCCACGCCGACCGGCCTGCGGTTCTGCATCAACTCGCTGTCGCTCAAGCTGGAAAAGAACGGTGCGGGCGAGGGCAGCACGAAGACCGCGTCGAATAGCCGAAGCCGGGCGAAGTCGCGCGTCAGTTCGGCCCGGTCGCGGTCGCGGGGGACGTTGTCCTCGTCAAGGACCAGGGCCGCGAAGGCGGCAGGGTCCGACGCCGCCGACGAGACCGCACCGGCCGCGGACACCGCTCCCGCCCCGGCCGGGAAGAAGACGGGCGGTGACTGAGGATGGCTGGCGGAGTCGACGAACCCGACCTGGATGAGTGGCTCGCGCGGCGAGACCCGGCGTTCGTCGACCGCCTGCGGCGCGTCTCGGACGCCATCGCGCTCGCCGGTTTCGCCGCGCGGTGGTACGCCGACCACTCGCCCGAGGCGCGTCGGCTGCTGTTCGAGTACCTCGACCGGCCGCTCAACGCCTATCGCCACGAAGGGCTGGTCAAGCGGCTGTTCAAGCTCGCCGAGGCGGCCGGAGACGACGCCGTCATGGCGCGGTTCCTCGTCGCGTTCGACCGCTCGATTCGCCGGGTGCCGCGGTATGGCCATCGGAAGGTGCAGCAGCAGGTCGAGTCCGAGGACGAGGCCAAGAGGCTGGCCGCGCTCTGGAAGGCCGAGGGCTGCAGTTGGACGAGCTACTGGTCCTTCAGACGGACGTACATGGTTGCCGGCACCTGGCGCGAGGCACGGCTCGTCGTGCCCGGCAGGACGACCATGCCTCGCGGCCGGATGTTCTCCTGGACGGTCGTCGACCCGGGGACGCGACGGCGGCTGAGCGTCCAGATCGCCGACTGGGTTCTCCTCCTGTCGCTGAACGAGTACGACTACCGGGACGTTACCGAGGTTCCGGACGATGTCAGGTCGCGGCTCGAGGGGCGATTCCGGCTGTTCTCGGTCGCAACGCGGCATTACCTGAGGCGCCGGGCCTGGCGATACTTACGCCGGCTGGGGCGGTCTGATCCCGAACGCTTTGTTGCGGCGATCTCCGATGCACTATCGCTCTACCGCGACGACGATGTGGCCTCGGGATCGGCCCTGCTGGACAACTGGGGCCTGGTCCACGCGCTGTTCCACCACAGCCGGGTGCTTGTGTCCCGACCGCGAGGGTGGAACCTCGCCGAGCGCCGATCGCTGGCCGAGCTGGAGCCCGCGCCGATCTTCGAGGATCTCTGGCGCGCGGCCCCGCGGGCACTATTCAACCTGCTCGTCCGAGCCCGGTGCCGGCCGGTGCGGCAGTGGGCCGGGAAGCTGCTGCTGCGCGAGGTTGAGGCGGCGCGGTCCGCGCTCGGGGTCGACGAGGTCCTCGAGTTGCTCAGCCGTGACGAGCCGGTGGTCGTCGAATTCGCCACGGAGTGGCTGCGCGGGGCCGCCGATCTCGCGTCGGTTTCCCCGGAGCGCTGGCTGGCCGTCGCCGCGACGGCGAGTCCGGCCGCGATCGAGATGCTGGCCGAGATCATGGCCCGGCAGATTGATCCCGAGAGGCTCCCGGCCGAGACCATCACGCGGTTGGCCGCGGGCCGCGCGTTGCCGCTGGCGCGGCTCGGCCTGACGTGGCTCAAGGCGCGCCCGTCGTTCTCGGAAGACGAGCGGCGGGGTCTGCTGGCCCTGCTCGAGGCCGGGTGCGAGCCGCTCCGGCCCGAGATCCTGGCCTGGCTGCTCCCGACGGTCGCCGCGGGCGAGGGGGCATCCACCGTCGACGCGCTGCTCGAGTTCCTCGACAGCCGCCACGCCGACGCGCGGGCCGTCGGTCTGCGCTGGTTCCGCGACGATCTCCGGGCACGCGACGACGTGATGCTCTGGCAGCGGCTGCTGGAATCGCCGTACGACGACGTCCGGCTCGCGCTGGCGTCGGAGCTTGGCGCGCGGCTGGACGCGGCGGGTCGATCGGATGCCCACGAGCTCAGGCGCGCGCTCGATCCTGAGCGGGTGCGGCTGCTGTGGGCCTCCGTCCTGCTCAACGTCCAGCGCGGCGGGCGGGCCAAGCCGGGAGTCGTGCGGCAGGTCGCCGATCGCCTGGGCCGCCGGCCGGATGAAGCGGCGATCTTGCTGCCCATGCTGGCCGTCGCGATGCGGTCGGTGCGCGCCCCCGAACGCCGCGCGGCGCTGACGGCCCTCGTCCGCCTGGTCGACACTCGTCCCGAGGCCGAGCCGATCGTTCGCCAGTGGCTTCCCGAGTTGCAATGGACCTGAGCCTGTGCGATCATGATCGGGCCCCGATTCGAGACGAGTCCAGGATAGAGGATTTGCTTCGATCCGGAGGGCGGTCGGGCCGGTGCTCGAGACCAGCTCGCTGCGGCGATCCGCCGCGGCCGGACTTGACCCGGACTTTGCTTCCCCAGGGCCGTTGTTCTTCAGCGTCGCGGCGTCACCTACCGCCTGGCTGAGTCAACGGAGTTCCCGGCGGTAGGTGACGCCGCGACGCTCGGTGAACGACCCTGGTCGACGCCTCGAAGTCGAGACCGGCCCGCCCCCCCCCCGGATCGAATCGGAATGGAATGGGATGAAACGCCCGAGGTTGCCGGCATTCGCTGCCAGGCAACCAATGCCGGCATCGAGGCCGCCCCATGCAGCTCACCCTCGCCTATCGCGGCCGGAGCGCGGTGACCTGGAGCCCGGCCGGGGTCGCCGTGACGCTGGCGCCCAACCTGAGGCGTGACCGTGTGAGCTTCGAGGGCGTGCTCCGCGACCCGATCGGCTTCCGCGAGGCGATGGGCGCGCTGCACGACATCGTCGTCAGCGACCTGCGCCATCCGCCGCGCGACCGGTCGGCCTACGAGGCTTACAGGACCGAGCAGTCCCGGCGCGAGTCCGAGCTGCGCCGGTCGTCGGTCAAGCAGGCCAGCGCCGCGATCGAGAGGTCGCTGCCCGAACTGCCCGAGGGCTATTCGGTCGCGCTGGAAGCTCGTTACAAGCAGGCCCGCAAGACCTACTGGAAGGCCCGCGAGAAGTACTCGCGCCACCTGATGACGCATGACATCGACCTGTGGCGCTGGCTCGTCCCGTGCGACCCGGTGATCACAGTCGCGAACGACTGCGTCTTCTTCGAATGCTTCTCGGCCGATGAGAGCAGCTACGGCTGCCTGACCGTCGATCGCTCGGCCTTCGACCGCGAGCGCGATGTCGCCCTTGGCACGACGAACGTCGATTACTCGTGGTCGCTCTACGAGCATTTTCAGCGGATGCGCAGCTACCGCGAGACCAGGCTGCTAGTTGATCCTTCGGGCTTCGAGGTCCGCGGAGCGCCCGACTCCGACGGCTACCGCGAGGAGAAGATCGACCTGCCGCCGAGCTGGCTCCGCGGCTTCATGCAGCTCCAGGCCGCGATGAGCCTGCCGATGCGGCAGGTGCGCGTCGGCCGCGAGGGGCTTTACAACATCCTGGCCTTCTTGAGGCGCCATCGTGCCGCGAAGAGCCCCCGCGCGATCCGCTTCGAGCTGGAGCCCGGCCGTCCGCCGCTGGCCGTGCTCGAGCCGTGGGACCAGCGCGTGCCCCTGGGCGATGTCCCGTATGAAGGTTCGAAGGCCGAGGTCATCCGGATCTGGGGCCGCGACCGCTTACGAGTGCTGGCCCGGCTGCTACCGATCCTGGATTCGGCCGATGTTTACTTGCTCGGCACTGGGCTGCCGAGCTTCTGGAGCATTCGCAGTGGTCCGATCCGGCTGACGCTGGGACTCTCCGGCTGGACGGCCAACGACTGGTCGCGGGGCGCGGCGCTGGATCAGCTCGCACCGCCGGCCGAGCCCGACGCCACCGCGATGAACGCGATCGCCGCGGCCTTTCGCGAGAACCCGGCGCTATCGTTCGAGCAACTGGCGTGGACCACTGGCGCGACGGCTCCCACTCTGGCGGTCGGGCTCAATCGCCTCGCACTGCTGGGCCAGGTCATCCACGACCTGCCCGCCGGCCTCTACCGGTGGCGGCAGGTCATGCCGGTGACGCTCTCGGCCGAGGTGATCGGACCCGAGCATCCCGAGACGGCCGCCGCGCGCCAGCTTGCCGCCGGCAAGGCGGTCAGCGTCCGCCGCGACGAGACGCTCGCCAATGGACTCCGCATCGTCGAGGGCCGCGTGCTTGGCACCCAGGTCTCGCTGCGACTCGACGCCGACTTCCGGATGCTCAATGGCAAGTGCTCGTGTTCGTACCACCACACCGGCGGCCTGAGGCGCGGGCCGTGCCGGCACCTCCAGGCCCTGCGCGACGTGGCAAACGCCCGGCGGGCCGCCCGGCTGGAATGGACGACCCTCGCGGCCTGGTACGCCGCGCTCTGGAACTGACCACCGCGGGGACCCACCAGCGATGAACCTGTTCGAGCGGATGCTCTCCTGGATCCGGCCCCGCCGAACGCAGCCGCCGCCGACCGAACCGCCCCGGGCGGCGCCTGCCGTACCGGTGTCGGACAGTCCGGCTCCGCCGGTCTCACCGGCTGCGCAGGAGCCGATCGCACCGACGAAGCCCGAGCCCGATTCGCCCTGGAAGAAGCCCGCGGACCCGTTCGGCCTGGATGCCGCCGATTACCTGCCGATCAGCCGGGATGAGCTGCGAAAAGCGGCCCAGGATCGGAACCTGCTGAGCGGCCCGTGGCTGGGCCGTCGGGACGTGATCCCGCCCGCCGACGACCCGCGCACGCGACTGATCAATCGCGCGATGGTCACCAATGGATTCATCACGCCCGAGCAACTGGCCGAGATCCACGCGGTCGGCGCCGAGATGGACCGGGCACGCCTCACCCTGGCCACGCTCGAGCACCAGGCCGCGATGGCCGGCGAGGCGGCCGTGCAGGCCGATCGCCAGGCGCGGGCCGAGCTCAAGGCCCGCAAGAAGGCCGAGGCCGCCGAGCGCCGACGCCATCGCGCCGAGGCCGTCGCGCAGCGCAAGGCGGAGGACATCGTCTTCCTCGGCCGGGGCGTCTCGGGCCGGCTGGGCGAGCGGGCCATTCACATCGACGACCTGGAGAGCGCCGGGCTGCCCGTGCTCAGTACGCCCGCCGAGCTCGCCGCGGCGATGGGGATCACCGTGCCTCGCCTGCGATGGCTGGCGTTCCACGCCGAGGTCGCCACCCGGACGCATTACGTCCAGTTCGCCGTCCCCAAGAAGAGCGGCGGCGAGCGCATCCTGAGCGCCCCGCACCGGTCGATGGCCGAGGCCCAGCGCTGGATTCTCGACCGGATTGTCGCGCGGCTCGCGGCCGATCCGGCCGCGCACGGGTTCATCCCGGGCCGGAGCATCCTCACCAATGCCCAGCCCCACGCCGGCCGGGCGATCGTCGTGAACCTCGACCTCGAAGGCTTCTTTCCCAGCATCAGTTTTCCTCGCGTGCGCAAGGTCTTCGAGCGCCTGGGATACTCGCCGGCCGTCGCCACGGTCCTCGCCCTGATCTGCACCGAATGCCCGCGGCGGACCGTGACGCTGAATGGAACCACATACCACGTCGCGACCGGACCGCGGGGGCTGCCGCAGGGGGCCTGCACCAGCCCGGGCCTGTCGAACCAGGTCGCGCGCCGGCTCGATCGACGGCTCACGGGGCTCGCCACGAAGCTCGGCTTGACCTATACCCGCTATGCGGATGACCTGACGTTCTCCGGCGACGCCGACTACGAAAGCCGAGTCGGCTACCTGATGGCCCGCGTCCGCCACATCGCCGAGAACGAGGGATTTCGCGTCAACGAATCCAAGACGCGCGTCCAGCGTCGGAACATGGCGCAAACCGTCACGGGACTCGTGGTCAACGACCGTCCGGGCGTCGCGCGGACCGAGGTGAGGCGGATTCGCGCGATCCTCCACCGGGCGCGGGTCGAGGGCCTGGATCGCCAGAATCGCGTGAATGTCCCCGACTTCCGCGCGTGGCTGCTCGGCAAGATCGCCTTCATCCGGATGGCCCGGCCCGAGGTGGGCGACCGCTTGCTCGCCGAGCTGCGCGCGATCGAGGGCGATTCCCACGCCTGAACGCGCACCACCGGCTTTCGCCTTGCCTCATTCCTTCGCCGCCCCTCCGAGCGCCGACTCAACCCCCTCGACGCCCAGCACGGGCGCCTGGCAGGCGAAGTTCTCGCAGATATAAATCGTCGTCCGACCCTCGCGGGGCGGGCGATCGGCCAGCAGGGGGACCTTGCTCTCGAGTATCCCGGCCTGGTCGTATGTCGCCGGCGCCACGACCTTGTGCGGCAGGAACCGCGCGGCGATCGCCTCGAGCACGGCGCGGTACTCGGCCGCGTCGTCCCCGGCGATCACGGCAAATTCGCGGGTCGAGGCCAGCAGGAAGTCGAGCGCGATCAGGCTCTGACCGGCCGCCGCGGGCTCGCGTTCGAGCAAAAGCTGCACGGATTCGAGCGCCGACCGGCCGGCCTGCGTGAGGTCATCCCGGCCGGTGAGAGCCCCCAGCCGCACGAGCGCCGTGGCCGCCATGCCGTTGCCCGAGGGCGTTGCGTTATCGGTGAAGTCCTTCTGCCGCGCGATCAGGGCCTCGTGGTGATGCCCGGTGTAGAAGAACCCGCCGTGCGCCGGGTCGCTGAACTCGTCCTTCAGCACCTGCGTCAGCTCGAGCGCCGACTCGATCCAGCGCGGCTCGCCGGTCGCCTCGTACAGTCGCGTCAGGCCGTCGATCAGGTTCGTGTAATCGTCGAGATACGCATCGAGCCGGGCGCGGCCGTCGCGGTAGGTGTGCAACAGCCGCCCATCATCGCGCCGCATCGTGTCGAGCAAGAAGCCCGCGGCCCGCGCGGCCGCGTCGAGGTAGCGCGGCTCGCCCAGGATCCGGCCGCCCTCCGCCAGCGCGGCGATCATCCGCCCGTTCCACGAGACGAGCACCTTCGTATCCTTGCCCGGCGGGACGCGGCGATCGCGGACCTTCAGCAGTCGGGCGCGGCCCTCGGCCAGCTCGGCGCGCAGCTCGTCCTCGCCGCGGCCCAGGATCGTCGCGGCCTGCGCGATCGTCTTCGGCAGGTTGAGGATATTCCGACCTTCCCAGTTGCCCGAGGGTGTGACGTCATAAACCTGGGCGAACGTCTTGCCGCGCTCGGGGCCGAGCACGGCGTTCACCTCGTCGAGGTCCCAGACGTAATATTTCCCCTCCACGCCCTCGCTGTCGGCGTCCTCGGTCGAGTAGAACGCGCCGCCGGGATCGGTCATCCGACCCAGGACGTAGTCCATCGTCTCCCTCGCCACGCGGGCGAGCTCGGCGTCGCGCGTCGCCTGGTAGGCTTCCAGATAGGCGGAGGCGAGCAGCGCGTTGTCGTACAGCATCTTTTCGAAATGCGGCACGAGCCACCGCTCGTCGGTCGAGTACCGGGCAAATCCGCCTCCCAGGTGGTCGTAGATCCCGCCCCGGGCCATCCGGTCGAGCGTGTGCCGCACGGCGTGCATCGCATACTCGTCGCCCGTGCGTGCGTAGTGGCGCAAGAGCACCTTGATGTCCATCGGATGCGGGAACTTGGGCGCCCGGCCGAAGCCGGCGTGCTTCGGGTCGAAGTTGCGCAGGATGATCTTCGCCGCAGCGTCGAGCAGGCCGATCTCGAGCGTCCCCGATCCCCTCGGCAGCGAGCCGAATCCCTGGAGCTGCTCGGTCATCTCGGCGGCGGAGGCGCGGATCTCGTCCCGGCGCTCCTCCCATGCGCGATGGACGCTGAGCAGCACGCGCGGGAACCCCGCCATGCCGCGCGCGTCGGTGGGTGGGAAGTACGTCCCGCCGAAGAACGGTTTCAGGTCGGGCGTGAGGAACACCGACATCGGCCAGCCGCCGTGCCCGGTCATCGCCTGCACGGCCGACATGTAGATCTGGTCGAGGTCCGGGCGCTCCTCGCGGTCGACCTTGATGTTGACGAAGTGCTCGTTCATGAGCGCCGCGATGTCGGGGTTCTCGAAGCTCTCTCGCTCCATCACGTGGCACCAGTGGCAGGCCGAGTAGCCGATCGACAGGAAGATCGGCCGGTCCTCGGCGCGGGCGCGTGCCAGCGCCTCGTCGCCCCAGGGATACCAGTCCACCGGGTTGTGCGCGTGCTGGAGCAGGTACGGGCTGGTCTCGCCGGCCAGGCGATTGGCGGGCCGGTTCGGGTCGGATGCGTGGGATGTCATCGCTGGGCGTTCTTTCCGGGAGCGCGGCGGCTCCGTGTCCGTTGATCGGTCGGAATCCTCGTCTGCCTCACATCGTACTCGCGAGCGAACGGCGTGCCTATGATCCGCCCGCGTGCTACAGGGCGATGGCGAACCCGAGCTGCGCCAGCATCCTCGGCGAGTCGGCGATGAGGCCGGCGTCGTAGTGCCCGAAGAAGGACAGCCGCTTCGACCAGTTCCACAGAAAGCCGCCGCCGATGACGAGCTGGCTGGGTGGGGCCTGGCTGATGTGCCGCTGGAAGACCGGCACACGCGGCAGCGCGGCCGAGTTGAGGAACCCGTGGGTGAACACGGCGAAATCCTTGAACACCTGCCTCTGCAAGGCCCACTGGTAACTGAACTCGTACACCGCCCCGCCGAACGTGTCCTCCAGGCCCGTCAGGCCGAAGTTGTGCTCCAGCAGCAGGTCGAACGGCAGCGTGTGGTCGAACAGAAGTGCCAGCGACGGCTGCGTCCCGCCGCTGAAGTAGTTCGACCCGAACGGCGTGAGGATGTACATCTCGACCCCGGCCGCCGGGATGTGCTTCTCCAGGTTCTCGTCCCACATGTGGTACTTGAAGTCGAAGGCAAGCGGCGAGAACCCCGAGGTATGCGGGCGGTTCATGGTGACCGAATACCCGCTCGAGAAGATGCGGAATTCCAGGTCGTCGGTCAGGCCATAACGCGCCAGGAACTCCCAGTTGTACTGCGAGGCGAAGCTCGGCGACTTTCCGTAGAACGTCGCCGGCGAGGTCTCGAGATACGCCCGGCCTTTTGGCAGCGTGAAGGCACTATTCGGAAAGTTGGCGGTGTCGGGACCGGGGAACGTGACATCGTACTCGGACCGCCGCTCGAGCACCTCGTCCCGGGCCTCGTCGGCGTCCTTCAGCTCGCCGTCGTGCTCGAAGATCAGGTTTGAAAGCGCGGGGAACAGCAGCGGCTTGCGCCGGGCCGGCGGGACGGGCGAGCGCGCCAGCGGGTCGTCGTGCAGGCTGGGATAGTCGGGCTTGACCTCGACCTCCATGTCGGCGATGTCCGAGTGCCCCAGCCCCAGCAACTCGCGCAGCGTGATGTTGCGGTTGGGCGGAGGCTCCGGCGACAGGGCCGCGCCTCGCATCGGGTCGTAGCGGTAGAGCGTTTCTCCGTCGTCGCCGTCTGGTGATTCGATCGGCGCCGCGACCGGGCCTTCCTGCGCGGTGCCCGAGGTCCGGATCACCGCGTCGTCCTTCTTCGCCGGCCGCGCCGGGCCGGTCGTCGAGCGCCCGGCGGACTCGTCTTCCTTCGTCGTCGCGGGACCGGCCGGCGTCAACGGAACCGTCGCGATTCCAACGCATCCGCTCGCCGCCGTGGCCGCGGCGAGCATCGCCGCGAGCATCGCGACCAGCCGCCACCCGGAGGAATCCGGATGTCCGGCGATCGGATCGGGCGCGAGGCTGGGCATGCCGTCTCCTCGAACGGTCGGACTGCGACAGGAATCCCGGCCGGACGATGGGATGCCGGGTTGAACGGACGAGATGAGGGCGCACGAGGCCCCGCGGAGTTATCGACGGATTCGTCGCCAATCTTGAGCCAATCCGGACGATCGTCTCAATCCGGGCCGTCGGGCCCTCGGGCCGCCGTTCTCAACGACGTCGCGTGCCATCGCGATCTCGGCCGTTCAGCTCGGCCGTGGAGTACCGGCCGAAGTCCTCCTCGGAATGAGGGGCCTCCTCCGGGTTCTCGCGGAGGTCGCGCTTCCACTGCCGGCGCCGTCGCTGGCTGCCGGCGCGCTTCAACTCCCGCTTCGTCTGCCGCTGCTCACGCCTGGTTGGGTCCATGAGGAAGGCTCCGCGCCCGCCCGTCGCCGTTGCCGTCGGCAAGGTGCTCGTCGAGCCAGGCGGCAAGATCCAGAGCGTATCGGGACGGGTCGGGTTCGAATTCCAGCGTGTGATGGCCCTCGGGGTATTCGATCACCCGGCGGTCGGTCGACGCCAGCCGCTCGAAATAGGCCAGGGTCCTCGCATTATCGACGATCCGGTCCTGGCCGGCGAGCATCAGCAGGGCCGGCTGGCGGATCCTCGACGCCGCCCGGCCGACCAGGCGATCGATCACGAAGCTGGTCCCCATCAGCCCGGCCGTCCCCTCGCGCAGGCCGAGCGGGTCGCCCGCGATGAACGCCCGGCCCTCGGCGTTACTGGTAAAGAGGGCGGGATCCGACAGCGGGATCGGGAAGGTCCGGCGCGGGTTCGTGAGGAACGCCCAGGCGATCCGGAGCTTCTCGCCCAGTGAGACCCCGACCCGGGGCTGGAGGCCCGGGCAGATCAGCGCGATTGCGTCGACCAGCTCGGGATGCCTCGCCGCGGCGATCACGACGAGCTTCCCGCCCCAACTGATCCCCGCCAGCGCGGCCGGCTTGCCGGGATCCTCCTCTCGCAACGATCGGACCAGTTCGGCGAGATCGGCGATCAGCCGGCCGGCCGACCGCGCGTGGCCGCGGTCGCGAGTATTGGCCCCCGAGCCCCGCCGGTCCGGGAACGACGCCCGATAGCCGGCCGTGGCGAGGGTCCGGCCGAGGTTGTGATACCAGCCCGAGTGGCTCTGGACCCCGTGCAGCACGACGACATTCCCCTTCGCCGGGCCGGCCGGGTGCCAGACGGCGACGTGCAGCGGATAGCCGTCGGAGGCGACGAAGCTGCGTGGCTCCGGCGCGGTGAGGGTCGGGGATTCACTCATAGCGGATCTCCCGGGTCTCCACGGTCATTGCCTCGAGCGCGGACGGGTCGACCTCGAGGCCCAGGCCCGGGCCGTCGAGCGGCCGGGCGCGGCCTCCGTAGCGGAATGTCAGGTCCTGGCGCGTGACGTTGGCGCCCAGGATATGGCGGTCGTACGAGCCCTCGACATAGCGCAGCCCGGCGACCCGGCTCGCGACGTGCCGCCCCGCCGCCGAGAGGATCGCCGTCTCGCCCGGATGGCAGCCGAGCTGCGCGTTCAGCCCCGCGCGCCGGGCCATCGCGATGAGCCGGAGCGACCTGAGGATCCCACCGCACTTGGAGATCCGCACGTTGAAGATGTCGGCCGTCCGCCGCGCGATGGCGGCCTCGCCGTCGGGCAGGCCGCAGAGCGACTCGTCGAGCATCACGGGAATCCCCAGCCTGGGGCGAAGCTCGGCCAGCGCGTCGACCTCGCGGTGCGGCACCGGCTGCTCGAGGGCCGTCGGCCGGTATCGCCGCAGGGGCTCGACCCGCGCGACCAGCTCCGACGCCGGCCATGCCTCGTTGGCGTCGAGGCGGATGTCCATCCGATTGCCGAGGATCAGGCGCAGCGTCCGCAACCGCCGCGGGTCGTCCTGGCCGCTCGTGCCGACCTTGATCTTCACCTGGTTGAACCCGTAGAGCCGCATCTTGACCGCCGAGCGGATCTCGCCCGACCGTGACTCGGCGGTGATGGCGCCGCTGTACCGCACGGGACGGGGCGAGTGGGTTTCGAGCCCTTCGGCCCGGGCCAGCTCGACGACCCGGCCGACCGACTCGCCCAGCCGCCGGCCGAACGCGTCGAGCACGGCCAGCTCGAGGGCGCATCGCGCCGCGTTGCCGGCCATGCCGCGCGGGTCGGCCTGGTTCTCGGGGATCTCCAGCGTCTCGAGCCGCCGCACGACATCGGCGAAATCGGCCGGAGAGCCGATCCGCGCGGCCCAGTCGTGGGCGCCCAGGAGGGCAAAGGCCGTGTCGACCGACTCGCCCGTCACATAGGGGCGCGGCACGCCCTCGCCGTGACCGACCGTGCCGTCGTCGAGCTCGACGCGCACCACCAGGTTCTCGCTCTCGGAACGCGAGAACGAGGCATGCTTCACGACCTTCTTCAGCGGCACCGCCACGCGATGAAGGGTCAGACCGACGATCCTCACCACCACCCCCTCAGCCAACGACCCGCGCCATCGCCATCCCGACGGCACCCAGGGCAGATTCGTCGTTCAACTGAGAGGATTCTATCACGGATTCCGCGACGACCGTGACTCGTTCGGATTCAGCGACGACCGTGACTCGTTCGGATTCAGCGGACGACTCGCTGTGAGATCAGCCTCGCGAATCGGAAGTTGAGCAGAAGGCCGAGCCGGAGCTCGGTGATCGCCAGGTAACCGATCATCTGCGCGACGTGGCTATCATTAAAGGCACGGACGACCTTGGTGTCGACGATCACCAGCCCGTCGACGATGAGATCGGGAATCAGAGTACCGACGTCCTGCCCGTCGTAGAACACCGGGAACCGGCGTTGTGATTCGACGCGGTGCCCTCGCTTGAGCAATTCGATCTTCAGCGCACGCTCATAGATCTTTTCGTCGAGACCTGGCTTCAGGGTGTTCAGCACCGTCATCGCCGCACCCACGATGGAGTGGCTCAGCTCTCCGTGGATCATGACCATCTTGCCGATTCCAGGGGGACGTAGGTCTCGCAATCACGACGCGGGGGCCAGAACACGGTTGAAACGATCGCACGGAGCGACTCGAAGATCGGACCATCGTCAATGATCGGCGTCACTCAAGCAATGGGTGTCGAAAAGAATACAAGCCTCAGAGGAACAAATGAACCACGAATAGCACGAAGGGCACGAATGAGGTGAGCCATGCCGGCGGTCGAGCCCATTCGTGTCCTTCGTGCTATTCGTGGTTAAGATCTGTGGCAAAGAATCCGCGGCCCCGAGCCCCGTCGCGCCCGCCCCGCTTCGAACCACGAATAGCACGAAGGGCACGAATGAAGAGAGCGACGCGGAGGGCAGGGCCCATTCGTGTCCTTCGTGCCATTCGTGGTTAAAAGACTGTGGCAAAGGATCGGCAGCCCCGAGCCCCGCCGCGCCCGCCCCGCTTCGAACCACGAATGGCACGAAGGGCACGAATGAAGAGAGCGACGCGGAGGGCAGGGCCCA
>DAIDHB010000076.1 GCA_027452145.1 Planctomycetales bacterium | reverse complement strand
ACCGGAATTGGCCGACACCGCCGCGCGGCTCGATGGTGTCGGCCGCAGACCGTGAATTCCAGCCCAGGTCCGACCGATACCTCTCCGACAGATGCCAGGCACTTCGCGGGAGCCCTCTTACATGGACATCAAGCTTGAGGAGTTCCAGTTCCACCAGTTCGCCGACAAGGAGTTGGTTTACAAGTTCCTAGCCTGGATGCCCACGGAGGGGAATCCGGCTAACAAAACGGCTTGCAATTGGCCCGATTTTTCCTCATAATCCGCCTTGCCCTATTAGTAGATTCCCAGAATTATCGGCATGCCGCGTGGGGAGTCAACTCAAACATACATCCGATGCGAATTCGATATTGAATGGCCGCTCGTCCCTGAAATCCAGGGGGCTGCCGCATCCTATCGCCGTATCAACAATCGCTTTCGAGCCGGGATGACACCGTGGCAACATGGACGATAATTCCAGGGATCGCCTAACGCTGGCCCGCCTCTTCCTGGAGCCATCCAACTCCACCCATCGCCAATACGAGGCCCTGCGCGCCTTCTTCGTCGACGGCCTCCCCTCCGCCGAGGCCGCCCGCCGTTTCGGCTATACGCCGGGCAGCTTCCGCGTCCTTGTCCATCAGTTCCGCTCCGGTCCCCACCGCGACTTCTTCCGCTCGCCGGCGCGCGACGGCCGAGCTCCGGGGAAGCAGAAACGGCTGCGGCAGCAAGTCGTCGCCTTCCGTAAGCAGAACCTCTCCGTCCACGACATCAGCCGGGCCCTCGCCCGTGATGGCGAGACCCTCAGCCCGGCGGCCATCGCGACCATCCTGAAGGAAGATGGCTTCGCTAAACTGCCGCGCCGCCGCGATGATGAGCGACCGGAACGGCCCGGCCCCGTCGCGGCCGATGTGGCCGACGTCCGGCAACTCGATCTGGCGCCACGCGCCCTCCATACCAAGTTCGGCGGCCTGTTCCTCTTCCTGCCCGACCTGATCGCCGCCGACCTGGATGCCGTCCTGGCACAGAGCGGCTTCCCCGGTTCGAACATGGTCCCGGCCGGTTGCGCCTTGCGGTCGTTGCTGGCGCTAAAGCTCTTCGGCACGGCGCGCCACCGCCACGTCATGGGCTATGTCCTCGACGAAGGGCTGGCCCTCTTCGCCGGCCTCAACGCGATCCCCAAGCGATCGTTCCTCACCGAGTACAGTTGCCGCGTGCCGCCGAGTTGCTATCCCAGGTTGATGCATAACTGGTTCGACACAGCCAACCGGCTGGGGTTGCGACGGGGAGCATCGTTCGACCTGGACTTCCACACCATCCCCTTCCACGGCGAAGACGCGCTGGTCGAGAAGCACTACGTCTCCAAGCGGAGCCGGAGCCAGAAGGGAGTCCTGGCTTTCCTGGCCCAGGACGCCGAGACCCGCGTCTTCTGCTACGCCAACGCGGAGCTGCGCAAGGGCGAGCAGAACGACGAGATCCTCCGCTTCGTGGACTACTGGGAGCGGCGGACCGGCCGATTGCCCGAGGAGCTGATCTTCGACTCCAAGCTGACGACCTATGCCAATCTCGACGAGTTGAACCGGAGGGGGATCCCGTTCATCACCCTGCGACGACGGACGCCGACATTGCTGGCGGAGGCGGCCCGGACCCCGACGTCGGCGTGGCGACGGGTCGAGTTGGAGAACGTCTCCCGCGCCTACCGGACGCCACGGGTCCTGGACCGCCAGGTCGCGCTGACGGACTACGATGGCCCGATCCGCCAGTTGACGATCGCCGAACTGGGGCACGAGGACCCGACGTTGCTGCTGACCAACCAGTTGGCCCGGTCGGCCTCGCATCTCATCGGCCGGTATGCCCGGCGGATGCTGATCGAGAACAACATCGCGGACGGGATCGACTTCTTCCACATGGATGCGCTGAGCTCGGCGGTGGCGATGAAAGTCGACTGCGACCTTCAACTGACGCTGATGGCCAGCAGCCTGTATCGGCTGCTGGCGGTCCGCGTCGGCAACGGGTACGAGGCGGCCAAGTCGCGGCATCTCTTCCGAGACCTGATCGATGCAACGGCGGACATCACGATCGAACCGAACCGAGTCGTGGTGCGGTTCCAGAAGCGGGCACATAACCCGTTGCTGATCGCCGCGGGGTTCGACCGGACGGATGCCGTGATCCCCTGGCTGGGTGGAAAGCGGCTGCGGCTGGTCTTCGGATAGCCTCGTCCTGGCACCGTGTCCGAGCGTGGTGTAAAGTCGCGAACTAACGGATCGATGAGAGTCCACGGGCGGTGGGAACAGGCCGTTTTGTTAGCCAGTTTCCCCTCCATGGGCATCCAGGTTAGGCTTTGATGACAGAGGGCGGCACGCCGATGCGTAGCTTCACCGTCGACCGTACCGAGTTTGGAATCGACCAGCAGAGATC
Organism: Planctomycetales bacterium; assembly: GCA_027452145.1. Lineage (GTDB taxonomy): Bacteria > Planctomycetota > Planctomycetia > Isosphaerales > Isosphaeraceae > JAKAUH01. The sequence goes on along the minus strand of DAIDHB010000076.1, from coordinate 65 downwards.
TCATCTCGACTTCGCTCCTGCCGCTCGAGGCAAGCGAGAGATTGACCTCAGCATCCATGGCGATC
>DAIDHB010000075.1 GCA_027452145.1 Planctomycetales bacterium | reverse complement strand
CCCTGGCTTCCGGCCGCCGCGGTGAAATGGCTGGACGAGCGGCGGGGGCTGTGGATGTATCCGTCGAATGGCCCGGTCCGCGAGCGCTGGTTCCGGCCCGGGGCGATGCGGCGAAGGCTGGGCGCGTGGTTCCCCGAGGTCCGCGTGGAGCACCCGATCTCGCGCGACGAGGCGGGCCGGTTCCCGTTCAACGTGGTGCCGCAGTCGCGGCTGTTCGTGCTCTGGGCGGCGCGTTCGCCGGGAGGTGCGGTATGAGGAACTCCTACTCGCCGAGCCCCGCCGCGCTGCCGCTGTTGCTCTGGAAGACGCCGCCGGGCCTCGAGCAGATACTGGCCCAGGAGGGCGTGCCGTACGAGGTCGTGCGCGACCCTCATCCGTTTGTGCTCCGCGGGGGTCGGTTCGTCGTGTTCGACGGGCGAACCACGCCTCGCGCGGCGCTCGCGTCGATGCTGACGGCGGAACACGTCGCGATCGATGTCGACGCCATCCGGCGCGAGGAGGCCGAGGATCCTTTCGCCGCGCTCATCGACACGCGTGCGGCCCGGGCATCGTGGCCAGTCGGTTTCCACCGGGTCAGCGAGCGCGTGGCGCGCCGGCCGCGGGGGACGATCCGGCGCCGGGTGATCGACCGCCTGCGGCACGCGGTGACGGCGTCGGGCGGCGTCTGGATTCGCCTGGCACCGTTCCCGTATCCCTATCGCTCGGCGTTCAGCTTCCGGGCCGACCTCGACGAGCCGGTGCCCCACGACTACTTCCGCTTCGCCGAGGCGCGCGAGCCGCTGGCCGACTGCTGCACGCACTTCGTTAGCACCCACGCTTATTCGCAACACCCGGCGGTGCTGCGCGACCTGGTGGATCACGACGCGCAGTCGCACGGGCATTTCCACCATGTTTACCGCGACGCCGAGGCGAACCGGATCAACCTCGAGCGGGCGCACCGGATCCTGGCCGGCTGGGGCATCGAGGCGTCGGGCTTCGCCGCGCCGCACGGGCGATGGAGCGCCGGCCTGGACGACGTGCTGGAGGATTTCGGCTACCGCTACTCGTCCGACTTCCAGCTCGGGTACGACGACTATCCGTTCTTCCCGTGGAAGGGGGACCGCTTCTCGCGGGTCTTGCAGATCCCGGTCCACCCGGTCTGCGAGGGTCTGTTCGTCGAGGCGGGGATCGGCGACGGGCAGGCGGTCGGCGACTACCTCGCGGCCGTGGTCGAGGCGCGGCTGTCGGCCGGCGAGCTGGCCGTGGCGTACGGCCATCCCGAGCGCCGGCTCGGTCGGATGCCCGAGGTGATGGCCGCGCTGGCGAGGGTGGTCGATCAGTCCTCGCTGGTCTGGCGGGCGACGTTCACGTCGATCGCGCGGTGGTGGCGCTGGCGGGCCGAGCGGCAATGGCTGGCGATCTCCCGCGAGGACGGCCGGCTGGATCTCCAGTTCGCCGAGTGGGACGACGAGTACCCGATGGCGCTGGAGGTCCACCGCGGCGAGTTCCGCGGCTCGATCCCGGTGACGGGTCCGCGGATGACCCTATCCCTGGGGAGCCTGGTCTACGAGCGGTCGGATGACGGCGCCGGACTGCCCGAGCCGCCGACGATCGAGCGGCGGACGCCGAGCCTCAGGGACGCGGTGCGGACGGCGATCGACTGGGAGACCGTGACGCCCCTGGGCGAGATTCCGACCACGACGCTGCCGAACCGGGTAAAGCGCGGGCTCCGGTGGTGGAAGCATCGGCGAGGGAGGGCCCGCGCGTCATGAAGAGCCTGCCCGGCCGGAGATCCTCGCCTCGTTCGGATGCCGCGTGGCTGGCCGCGCGGAGCCGCGGCGTCTGCGCGGAGGGCTCGGTGTTCCTCCACGCACCGGCCGCGGCGTTCCAGTCGCCGGGCGGCGGCGAGAATCAGCTCGTGCAGACCGGCCGGCACCTCGAGTCGCACGGGGTGCGCGTCCGGCTATTCGTGCCGTGGACCGACCGGCTCGAGTCGGCGCGGGTGCTGCACCTGTTTGGCATGTCGCGCGAGGGGCTCGAGCTGGCGCTGCTGGCGCGGGCGCGCGGGGTCCCCGTGGTGCTCTCGCCGATCTGCTGGTACGAGCCGCGCGCGATCGCGCAGCTCGAGCCGACCTGGACGCGCAAGGCGATGGGTCTGGCCGCCTGGTGCGCGCGCTCTGTCGCGCCGCGGGTGCCGTCCTGGCGTCGCGAGCTGCTGCGCGTGGTCGACGCCGTGCTGCCCAACTCGCAGGCCGAGGCCAATCAACTGGTCCGGCTCTTCGGCGTCGGCCGCGAACGGATCCGGGTGGTGCCCAACGGCGTGCGCCTGGCGTTTGGCACGGCCGCGCCCGAGCCGTTCCGCGAGCGGTGGGGGCCCGAGCCGTTCGTGCTGACCGTCGGCCGGATCGAGCCGAGGAAGAACACTCTGGGCCTGGTCGCCGCGGCTCGCCGCCTGGGCCTGCCGCTGGTGCACGTCGGCGAGGCGGTTCCGGCCTTTCGTGCCTACGAGCGCGAGTGTCGCCGCGCCGGCGAGGGCGTGGTCTGCTGGCTGGGCCGGCTCGAGCACGACGACCCGCTTTTGGCGTCGGCGTATGCGGCGGCGCGGGTGTTCGCGCTGCCGAGCTGGTTCGAAACGCCCGGCCTCGCCGCGCTGGAGGCCGCGCTGGCCGGCTGCGCCGTGGCGATCACGCCGTATGGCTCGACCCGCGAGTACTTCGGCGCGCTGGCGTCCTACGCCCGCCCGCACCGGTCCGACGAGATCCGCCAGGCGCTCCGGATCGGCTGGGATCAGGGACCCGACCCGAGGCTGGCGCCGCGGGTCGCTTCGCATTACCTCTGGCCGATCGTGGCCCAGACCACCCCGGAGGTCTATGACCAGCTCGCACGCTAACCCCAGGCCCGTGCCGGTTGGCCGGTACCGCTACAGCAAGCTCCGCTGGCGGCTGCTGGTCCACGCGCTCGACGCAGCAGGCTCGGTCGCGGCGGCCGTGGTGCGTCGGTTCCGCCCCGAGCAGGCGGTCGATTCGCCCGGTCGGATCCTGGTCGTGCAGCTCGACCACCTGGGCGATGCGGTGCTCAGCACGCCGCTCCTGGCCGAGCTCCGCGCGGCGTATCCGCATGCCTCGATCGACGTCCTCGCCTCGCCGAGCAATCACGAGGTCTTCCAGGCCGATCCCTCGGTCGACCGCGTCCTCGTCGCCGAGCGCACCTGGTTCGAGCGCCGGCCCGATCGCTGGGCGCTCCTGTCCGCCGTCTGGAAGCTCGGCCGCCGCCTGAAGGAGGCCCGATACGACCTCGGCATCGACGTGCGTGGTGATGTGCTCAGCGTGCTGGTCCTGGCCCTGGCGGGCGTCCGTCGACGCGTCGGCTGGTCGATGGGCGGCGGCGCGTTCCTGCTCACCGACGTGGCCGAGTGGATGCCCGGCCGGCACGAGGTCCGCTCTCGGCTGGCGCTGCTGGATCGCCTGGGACTCTCGCCCGACCCGGCGGCGAGGGTGGACGTGCAGGTGGCCGACGAGGACCGGATCGCTGTCGCCCGTCGCCTGGCCGAGGCCTGGCCGCGCCGGAACGCCGGAGCCCGCCGCGCCGAGCTCGCCGCCGCGGCGCGAGGGGCACTCACGCTGGCCGAGGCCCTCCCGTCGCGCGCCGCCGCGGCCGACGCCGTGGACCCGGCGCGGGCCGGCCAATCGGCCCCCGACGGCCCCGACTGGCTCCACGCCGATCGCTTCGGGCCGAATCCTCCCCTGCTCGCCGTGCACATCGGCGCCGGCAACGCGGCCAAGCGGTGGCCGACCGGTTCGTGGCGGATGCTGGTCCAGCGATTCCTCGACGACGGCTGGCGCGTCGTCGCGGTCGGCGGTGCCGAGGACCTGGCGCTCTCGGCGCAGCTCCCGGTTCACGATCGACTGCGGAACTGGGCCGGGAGCCTGACGGTCACGCAGACGACGGCCCTGCTCGAGCGAGCCGACCTGTTCATCGGCGCCGACAGCGGCCCGGCGCACCTGGCCGCCTCGGCGGGGACGCTGTCGGTCGTCCTGTTCAGCGGCACCAATCAGCCGAGGCAGTGGCGTCCCTGGTCGCGGCACTCGCTGACCCTCCGCCATCGCGTGCCCTGCCAGCCGTGCCACCAGAAGGTCTGCCCCCTGGCGGACCACCCCTGCATGTCGGGCCTGACCCCCGAACGTGTTCATCGCGCCGCGATGCGGTGGTGGTCCCGCATCCACCGCGCCGAATCGCCCCACTCGCCGCTCTGACGAGCGGGCTGGAAGGCCCGCGAGGTGTTTCGATTCACCCCGCTCGGAAGGAGGCCCGTCGATGCCCGCCATGGACGGCACGCCCGCCGCATCTCCCACACGAACGCACCCGCGCCAGCAGCCAGACTGGCGCGGCTGGATCGCGCTGGCGTGGGCCGTGGCCTGGGGATCGGCCTATGCCGTCACTGCGTTTCACGCCCGGGCGGGCCAGGTGATGGGATGGCTCGGGCACATGACAGGCAGCTTACGGGGTCGATGATGAGAGAGGCCACGGCCTCAGGGCGAGCCGGACTTCTCCGTTTTGCCCCCGCCCGAGTTGTTGCCGGAGCCTTTCGCTCCGCCGCTCGAGTTCGCAGGCGCCGACTCGCGGCCGGTGGTTGTCGTGGCCGCGCCTCCGTCACCTCCGGTCTTGCCGTGATCGGTCGAGCCCGACGACGTGGTACCGGCGCCAGGGTTCGATGCCCCGGCTGCCCCCGAGTTGCTGCCCGCGCCGCCATTCGGCGAGGTTGCCAGGCCGGGTCCATTCGGCGGGGTCGTGTGGGTGCCGACGCCGCCATTCCCGCCCGCATTCCCCGTTCCGCCGGTCTTCGGCCCTCCGCCCGTGCCCCCCGGCTCAATTCGCGACATCGTCTGGTCGTCGCATCCCGCGCATGCTGCCACCATTCCGAGAACCGACGCGGCGGCCGCCGCGCGCAGGGATTTCCGCAAAAACATGAATCTCCTCCTTCTGCTTGATGTGATAGGGCTCCTCGGGAGACCGGATCGAGCGCCGCGCGCCCGCCGTTCTCCCAGGTCAGTCATCACGTCGCAAGCGACATGCCGCCGGAGGTCGGGCGGCAAGACTCGGCCCGCGGTGGTAGGTGCGGACCACGGCGAACCGACGACGTAAGGCGCCGGGTACGATCGCCTCGGCCGCTGGGTCCGGCGACTCACGTCGCTGGTTCGCCAGGAGGGATGACCCGGCGACTGATGCCGAGGGCTCGCCAGGAGCTACTTACTGATCGCAAACGAGTCCACCGTTCGCCCGTCTGCCGTGTGGGCCTCGTAGGTCAACCGCCGCGTGGCCGGGTCGACCTCGATCGTCTGGTAGGTCGAGACGCGGGACATCGCCCTGGCGACGCCGTCGCGATGGGCGCCCTCGACATACTTGTCGCCCGAGACGGCGATCAGGTAGATCGTCCCGCTTTCCGGGCCCGATGCGCGGCGATGGTTGCGCAGCGGATGCGTCCGCTGGTACGAGTGGTCATGCCCCTGGAGCACCAGGTCGACGTGATGGCGGTCGAAGACCGGGACCCAGTGCTCGCGGAGTGCGGGCATGTCGCGCCACGGGTGCGACGGATACACCGGGTGATGAAAGACCGCGATCTTCCAGCGGGCCCGCGTTCGCGCCAGCGATCGGTCGAGCCATTCCGCCTGGCGGCGGGCCATCGCCGGGTCCCAGACGGCGAGCGTGCTGTCGAGCACCGCGAAGAACGCGTCGCCCGCTTCGAACGAATACACCAGCCCCGCGTCGATTCCCGGCGGCCCGTTCGACGGCAGGGCAAAGCTCGCGCGATAGAGGAGCGGGCCGACGTCCAGGTACTCGTGATTCCCCGCGCACGGCATCACCGGCAGGCGGTCGAACACGCCCGCGGCCCGCAGGAAGAAATGGTCCCAGTTGGTCCGCTCGTTCCCCCGGTCGACCAGGTCGCCCGCCAGGATAAGGAAGTCCGCCGCGGGCGTCTGCCGGGCGGCGGCCGAGAGCAGTCGGCCCCACGCCTCGAGTCCCGTCTGGGCGTCGCCCAGGTAGAGGAACCGCAGGGTCCGATCCGGCGCGGGTGCGGTCGTCACGGTCCGCCAGTCGGTCCAGCCGCCGTCGGTCCCGTCGCCGAGCGAGTAGGCATACGCCCGCCCCGGCTCGAGCCCGCCGACCGCGACCCGGTGGCGGCGGACGACCGGGTCGTTCAGGACGCTCGCCGTCTCGACCACGGACGAGCTGCCGGTGACGACGTGGATCGACCTCGGATCCGGAGAACGGCCCTCGGAACTGGCCGCCGGGGCGATCCTCACCGCCGAGGTCATGACGTCGACGGATGTCCGCCAGGTGAAAAGCAGCTCGCGTCCCGCTTCGGCGCCGTACGAGATCGCCACCTGGTCGGGAGGTGGTCCCGAGACGACGTGCGTCTTCCAGACCCGGCCCGTCGCCAGCCGGGTCGAGTGCCGGGCCGAATGGTCGGGCTGGAGCAGCACGGCGCCCGTCAGTTCGGCGGGGATCTCGGCGAAGGGGCGGTACACGTCGAGTGCGGCGCTGGTGCCGGGCCGCGCGATCGTCACACGCCAGTGTGGGCGGCAGCAAGTGGCGAGCCTTACGCCCGGGGCGCCGGAATCGCCCGCCGGTGTCGTCTTCGTCTTCGCCGCCAGGGGTCGCACGAAGACGACGTAATGCGCCGAAGGCGTGAGGTCCAGTCCATTGACCCCCAGCCCGACCGACCCGCGGTGGAAGGTGCGGCGGTAGACCTGCCAGGTCGCGTCGTCATTCGACAACGAGAGTCCGGTCGCGACGAAGCCCCGGTCGGCCAGCCAGAACGGCGGCGCATCCGCCGGCGCGGCGACATCCACGATGACGGGCCGGTCGACGTCAAACCGGCAATAGCCCTCGCCCAGAGCCTGGCGCTCGGAACGGGTCAACCGCGCCAGCAGCTCCGGGCCGCGCGTCGCGACTGCGGTCAGCTCGCGCTCCGAGCATATCCGGCTCAGCCGGACCCCGGCGCCGCGCATCGTCTCGGGTGGCGACGAATATTGCTCTCTCGGCGCGGCCTCGCCGCGCCCGATCGTGGCCAGGATGACCAGCAGCCACCCGAGCCGCCTCCGTGCGGTCGCATCCATGTCGTCGGCCAGCCTCCTGTGCCCCCGACGGTCCGCAGCCCTTCGAAACAAACCATGGCCTCCATCCGCATCCTGCGGGAGGCCATGGCGAACGAACGGGGAGGTCGACCCCCGGCACGCAATCAATTCGACTCGATTGGTCCCGAGACCTTGGCCATGCGGTTCACGAGGTTGGCGGCGTCCTTCGCTCGCCTCAGATCGGAGTATTTGGCCAGCGGCGCCGATAGCGTCTCGTCGGCATAAACGCCAACCACCGTGTAAAGGCCGTGCGACTCGCCCGTGCACGCCTTGGAAAAGAGACCCGAGCGGATCAACGAAGCCAGGTTCTGCTGCCAGAGCTGGGTCTCTGCGACTTTTGCGGTCATGGTGTGCCCCTTCGGTAGGAAGAAAAGAGGCGATCCGTCAGTAATTCGAGGCACGAGTCTCAATCTTGCCCGAACAACCCGCAAACTGCCTGTCCCTCATTCCCACTTCCGCGATCCGTCCGGCCTTCAGGCTCCCTTCCAACCGGGCGAGCTCTCAGTCGCGAGGATTATGGTCGATCGGGCTCTACTGGTATAGACGAATCAGACAAGGAATCGGTTCGGTGCCGCCGGATTCACGCGTTGTGCCCAGAAAACCGACGCGAGTTGCTACCCCGCTGCTCACATCCTGGGCCGATTCGACCCCTCCGGCGGCCCAGCACCCAACAGGGCAAAAGCAGCGCCACTCGCGATACGCGGCGACTTTTTTCTCCAGCACCTGTGACGAAGACGACAGTTTGCCGGGCAACTCGCTCAGGCCGCCCGGTCATCCGCCCCCCGCATCCGCCCGTATTTTCCCCGGCCGATCCCACGGCACTTTCGGTCGACCTCTCGATTCTCCGTTGAGATTACTATTGTACACTGCGTTGCCCACGTCGATAAGGGATAATCCGCAAATCCGGACCGGCCTCGACCAGCTTCTTCAACTTGATTGTAGCTCAGGACTTTCCGCCAGGCGTACCAGCATCCGCACAGGTCGGCCGGCCGGGATTCACGCGATCCATCTAATCAACTTTGTATGCTTGGCTGCCGGATTGTCAAGCGGCGAGCCGGGTGGAGGCCAGCCTAGGGGAAAGGCGGAAAGCTGTCCGGGGCGAATGTTGCCGGATCAGGACGCGCGCTGTCCCAGGGCATCATGGGCCAGGGCGAGGGCGCCGTGGACGACAACTTCTTCGCCAAGCGCGGCGGGGACGATGTCGAATCCGCCGCGAAATGGGGCGAACGCGAACGAGTTGACGGCGCGGCGGACGCCGGCGAACCAGGGCTCGCCCATGAGCGAGACGCCGCCGCCGATGACGATCCGCCGCGGGGCAACGAGCGCGATTGCCTGGGCGAGCGCCAGGCCGAGGGCCTTCTGGGCCCGGTCGATGATGCCGGCCGCTTCGGGATGGCCGCGGCGGGCGGCCTCGGCGACCATCCATCCCGTCACCGGGCCGGTTCCGCCGCCCAGTTGAGCCGTGTCGAGCCGGCCGGAGGCGGCGAGACTCTGCCCGTCGCGGCCGATGGCCCAGCCCGACGCGACCTGCTCGAGCTCGGCCAGAGCGTAGGCCGGCCCCTCGCCGCGGAAGTCGGGGACGAGCAGGTGGCCGATCTCGCCGGCTCCCTTGCCGAAACCTCGGTAGATCCGATCGTCGATGATGATCGCCCCTCCGATCCCGCTGCCGACGGTCACGTAGAGCAGGGGCGCGCGGCCCACGCCGGCGCCAAAGCGGGCCTCGGCCAGCCCGGCGGAGTCGGCGTCGTTATGCAGCACGGCCGAGGGCACGCCGAGGTGCTCGCACGCCCACTCGGCCAGCGGGAAGTCCTCCCAGCCCTCGACCTGGTACGAGCGCTCGACGCGTCCTCGGTCGGCGTTGACAGGCCCGCCGAAGCCGAAGCCGACGGCGCCCACGGCCCCGCGCGCGATCCCGGCCGCGTCGAGCAGCCGGGGGAACGCCTCGGCGATCTGCCGCCGGATCCCCTCGGCCTGCCGCGCGGGGTCGATCGCCAGCCGCTCCAGCGCGACGATCTTGCCGTCGCCACGCCCGACGCCGAGCTGGAGCTTCGTCCCGCCGATCTCGATGCCCGCGACCCAGCGACCGGCCACGGGCTCACCTCGACGCCGCGACGGCCGCGGCCGGGGCCTCGACCTTGGCCGAGAACCGCCGGAAAAGGTCGTCGATGATCCAGTGGAACACCACCTGATGCAGCGACTCGGCGATCCCCATGTCGTCCACCGGAGCGTGCAGGTTGTGGTGCGCCAGCGCCTTGAGCTTCCCGCCCGAGAATCCGGTGATCCCGACCGTCGTCAGGCCATTCTCGTTCGCCCAGCTCACGGCTTTCAGGATATTGGGGCTGTTCCCCGACCCCGAAATCGCCAGCAGGAGGTCGCCCGGCGAGGCCAGGTTCTTCAACTGCTCGAGGAAGATACGGTCGTAGCCCTCATCATTGCCCCAGGCCATGATGGCGGCGGCATTGTCCGTCAGGCTGAGGACCTTCAGCCGCTTCTGCGACTCGAAGTCGCGCAGGGTGCACTTGGCGAGGTCCTCGCAGAAGTGCGAGGCATTGGCCCCTGAGCCGCCGTTGCCGATGATGAAGACGAAGCGGCCGGCGTCGTAGGCAGCCTCGATCAGCTCGCTCACCGCCTCGATCTGCGAGTAGTCCATGCTGCGGATGTCGTCGCAGACCCGGTCCAGGTAGTCGGAGATGCCCAGCTTTGCGCCCAGCATTGGATCGTTCGCCTCGGTTTCTCGGTTCGGTGGGGATGCGAGGGGCCGCCGTGGCCCTCGGAGGGCGGAGTCGGCCGCCACCCGGATGGCAGGCGGCAGCGCTCTCCCTAGAATGATAAGCGACGCCCGGCAAAACGGTAAAGCCCCGCAACCGCAACCGGCCGGCGTACCCTCGCCGCCGCCGTCGCCATCGCCTGGCGGCCCGACGAGGGTAGATCAGCCATCGGAAGGGATCCCGTGATCGCCGACATGATACCGGTCGTCCCGCTCGTGGGCGCGGCCTCGAACCTGTTGCTGGCCGCCGGGTCGTATGTGATCGCCGCGGCGCTCGGGCAGCCGCGCGGCCGCCCGCGCTGGCTGGCCGCGGCCGTGATCTTCTGGTCGTGCTGTACGGTCGGCCTCGAGCTGCTGGGCGCCTTCGGCGCGATCGGCACATTCCCCTTACTGGCCTGGTCGGGCCTGGTCGCCACGGCCGGCCTGATCGCCTGGCATGGCCGTCGCGGCGCACTCGAGTTCGGCCCGAAGCTCGGTTCCGACCCGAAGGCCGAAGGCGCGCGCTCACCGGTCGACCTCGAGGCCGCGATCAGCCTGGCGCTGGTGCTCTCTGCGTGCCTGCTCTACGCGATCCCCTCGATGGTCGCGGCCGTGAAGGTGGTCAGCGATGGCCCGATCTATCATCTGTACTTCGCCGCGCGGTGGTGGAAGGCCGGCCGGCTGATCCTGGTGGCCGCACCATTCGGCGAGAACGCTGCCACGTATTTCCCCGCCAACGGCGACCTGTGGTTCACCTGGCTGATGGCGTCGTGCGGGGGCGACATCCTGGCCCGGCTCGGCCAGGCCCCGTTCCTGCTCCTGGCCGGCGCGGCGGCCCACGGGTGCGCCCGGCAGCTCGGGATCGGGCGTTCGGCCGCCTTGATCGCGGCGTGCTGGTTCGTCACCTCGACGCCGCTGCTGCTCTTCTCGGCCGAGCCGAATGTCGACACCATCTTCGTCGCCGGCTACCTGATGGCGGCTTATTTCTTCCTCCGCTACGCCCTGGCCGACGGCGGCACGCCCGCCCTGGCGATGGGCGCGCTGGCCGCGGGCGGGGCGCTCGGGACCAAGGCCGTCGCGGTCGTCTTCTTGCCCCCGCTGATCACCCTGGTCGCTGTCGCGATCGCCTTTCAGCCGATCCCATCCCGGACGCGGCTGCTGCGCATCGCCGTTGTCGCGACCCTGCCGCTGGTGACGGGTGGATACTGGTACGCTCGCAACGCGGCGATCGCGGGCAACCCGCTCTATCCGCTAAACGTGACCGTGCTGGGCCGCACCCTTCTGCCCGGCTGGTACGGCTCGGCGGCGATGGCGACCAGCCCGTATTACCTGCCGCCGGGCGAATGGCGGGCGCTGGGCGACATCATCCTGGCGGTGCTGGATCCCCGGCTCGCGCCCATCTGGTTGGCGGCCCTGGCGGGCGCGTGGGCACCCGGCAATCCGCGGACGCGCCCCGTCCGGCGCTGGATCGCCCTGTTCGCGCTCGTCGCCGTCGTCAATGCGGCCCTTTACTGGCTCCTCATTCCGTATCGGACGCAGCAGCGGTTCATGCTCCACGCGCTCGGGCTGGCCGTCGTGCCCCTGGCGGCGCTACTCGATCGGGCGCGCTGGCTCCGCCTGCTGGCCGCGGGCCTGCTCGCCCTGCACGTCGTGACGCCCGAGACCTGGCCGGTCGCCAGGCGTGAGATCCAGATCCCCTGGGACCTGAGCCCGATGGTCCCGAACATCGTCGGCTCGCTCATGGTCGTGTTCCCGAAGATCGAGCCGAATTATAAGGCCGCCCGCCCGCCGGTGGCCGTCCGGCCCGAGCTGTTCCTGGTCGCGATCCTGATGGTCGCGGCGTGGCGGCGGCGGCTCGGTGCGTCCGCCCGGCGCCGCGCCGTGGCGTGGGGATCGGCCGTCGTGCTGCTGGCGATGGCGTTCGTGGCCATCGGCTGCTGGTCGATCGACCCCGGGTACTTCGAACCGAAGCTGCGGTTCTTCCCGCCTTTTCGCGAGTACATCTCCGGCTGGAAGGCGTTCGAGCCGTATTGCAGCCGGCATGGGGTGCGCGTGGCCTACTCCGGGACCAATCTCCCTTATTACTTGCTCGGCCCGGGCCTGCGCAACGAGGTCCGCTACGTGAACATCGACGCGCACCGCGACTGGCTCCTGCACGACTACCATCGCGACGCAAGGGCGCGCGGCGAGGGCCTCTGGCCCAACTCGCGCCCGGGGTGGGACCGGATCCACCCCGACGAACGGGCCTGGCTCGACAACCTCGAGGCCGAGGGCATCCAGTTCCTGGTGGTCACGAAGGCGAATCCCGCCGAGGGCCCGCACAACGTGGCCGACGCCGAGGGCTTCCCGATCGAGCGCCGCTGGGCCGATTCGCTTCCCGGGCGGTTCATCCCCCTTTATGGGGTCGCAGAGCACGACCCCTGGTTCCGGTTGTACCGGGTGGTCCGCGCTCCCGGATCGTCCGGAAGGGAGTTTTGAATCGGTTTCGCCGCCCCGCTTCATCGCCGCCCCGATTTTTTCGTACGGATCGTCTGGCCGGAAGGCACAAATAAGAGATAGAGGCGTCGGGCGAGGCCGGCGCAGTCGGGGATCGTCCCCGGCGGGCACGACGCGAGCGACATCCACATCGGGCGAGGCGATCGCGATGAGATTGACCCTGAGGACACTCCTGGCGTGGATGGACGACACGCTCAAATCCAGCCAGGTGCGGGAGATCGGCAAGCAGGTGGCGGACAGTCCGTTCGCCCAGGAGCTTACCGAGCGGATCAATCGCGTGACCCGCCAGCGCCGGCTGTCGGTGCCGAACTCCTCGGGCCCCGAGGCGACGGATCCCAACGTCGTGGCGGCTTATCTGGATAATGAGCTGGGGCCGGACGAGGTCGCCGAGTTCGAGAAGAAGTGCCTGACCTCGGACGTGAACCTCGCCGAGGTCGCGAGCGTGCACCAGATCCTGAGCCTGCTGGGGCAGAAGGTGAAGGTGCCCGAGGGCGCGCGGACGCGGATGTACGGCCTGGTGAAGGGGCGAGAGGCGATCGTGCCGCGGCGGAAATCGTCGCGGCGGCGCGAGGCCAAGGAGCCGGTGACCAAGCCGATCCAGCCCTGGGTCGTCCCCGAGACGCCGAAGCGCCCCTGGATCGAGCGCTACGGTCCGGCGGCGGCGTGCCTGCTGCTGATCGTCCTGTCGAGCTGGGCGGCCTGGCAGAGCCTGACGGCCACGCCGCCCCCGCCCGCGGCGCCTCGCGTCCGCACCGAGACGGTCGCCGGACCGCCCGCACAGGCGAACCCCCCAGCGGCCGGCGCGGGCGTTACCGCCGGTCCACCGGCGCCGGGCCAGCCCGCCACGGCGGGCGAAGCCAGTCCCGAGGCGCAGCCCGTTGCGGCCGCCGGGGCCGGTCCGGGCACGACCCCGGCGGGCGATCGGGCCGCCGCCGAGGCCGGCAAGACGGCGAAGGCCGGCGAGCCGGCCAAATCGCGCCCGGAGACGAAGCTCTTCCCGGGCTCGGTCGCCACGCTCGAGAAGCCGGAAGGCGTCCTGCTCCGCGCGACCGAGCAGAAACCCGACTGGGAGCGCGTCGTGGATGAGACCCCGCTGAAGCCGGGCGACCGCATCCTCTCGCTGGCCCCCTTCCGCGCGACGATCGACATGGAGAAGCTGCGGATTCAGCTCGTCGGCGAGACCGAGCTGCGCCTGCTGCCGCATGCCCCCGACGCGCCGCCGGCCTTCGAACTCGTCCAGGGCCAGATCGTCGTCCGCCGGCCCGAGGCGGGCAAGTTCCGCGTCGTCTTCGACAAGCAGGCCGTCGAGGTCGACGCCACCTCCGACGCCATCTTCGGCATGGAGCGCGTCGATCGCAACGCCTATGGCCAGCCGGTGAATCAGGTCAAGCCGCTGGGGACCCTCTGCCAGCAGGGCGAGGTCTCGCTCAAGGGTGTCGGCGATCCGCAGACGCTCCGTGCCATGAACGTCGCCCTCATCGGCGCCAACGGCAAGGTCCAGGCCGGCCAGGGCGATGCCCTGCCCACCTGGCTCAGCCAGCCCGACCCGTCGCCGTACGAGCTCCAGTTGAAGGAGCAATTCATCAAGATGTTCCACCCCGGCCGGCCCCTGCTCACCGAGATCGTCGGCGCCCTCGACGACGACCGGCCCGAGATCAAGCAACTGGCCGTCGAGGCCCTCGGTGCGATGGGCGACCTCAGCTACCTGATGCCGACGCTCTCCCGCCCCAACGACCCCGTGGCCCGCCGCGCCACCATCGGCGCGATCCATAACTACATGACGCGCGGGCCCGAGGCCTCGGCCAGGGTCCGCGACGAGCTCAATCAGCTCCTCGGCGACGAGCTCGGCGAGGTGGCCCACCACATGCTCATCGGCTACACTCCGGAAGAGTTCGCTCGGCCGGATGTCGCCGCCCGCCTGGTCAACCTGCTCTCGCCCGAGCACCAGGAGGACGGCATCATCGGAGTCCGCGAGCTGGCGCTTGAGACCTTGAAGCGGATGACCGGCCGCGACGACCTGGGCTACAGTCCCGATAAGCCCGCCGGCAAGGGATTCGACGCGTGGAACGACCTGCTCCGCCGCAACGAGCTGAAGGCCCCGGCGCCCCGGCCCAACGGCAAGGCCAGGACCAAGGCCGGGCGCTGAGCTCGAACGGATGCCGGAGGGAAGGGGATTTAACCGCGAAAAACGCGAAAAGCACGAAAAGCACGAAAAAGACACAGGATGACGAGTTCCCTCGTGGAGGGCTCGATCATTTCTCTCTTTCGCGTTTTTCGCGTTTTTCGCGGTTCCGGTCTTCGACGGATCGCCGTCGGGACGGGGTGACCGTTTCAATGTTGTTTTAGCCGCTCTCGGGCAGGAGAACGCGGGGGCATCCCGCGACGATAAGAGGAACCGACGATGCAACAGCCGCGGATCGACCTGCGCAGCGACACCGTCACGAAGCCCACGCCCGAGATGCGGCGGGCGATGGCGGAGGCGGAGGTCGGCGACGATGTCTACGGCGAGGATCCGACCATCCGCGCGCTCGAGGAGCGCGCGGCCGCCCTGCTGGGCAAGGAGGCCGCGCTGTTCGTCCCGTCGGGCACGATGGCCAACCAGATCGCCATCGGCGTGAATACCCGCCCGGGGGATGAGCTCCTGTGTGCCTCGACATCCCATGTGTATGTCTGGGAGGGCGGCGGGATCGCCCGGCTCTCGGGCGTCACGGCGCGGACGTTCGCCGGCGACGGCGGGCTGATCTCGGTCGACGACCTGCACGACGTGATCCGCCCGGATGACCCGCATTACGTGCGGACCCGCCTGGTATCCCTGGAGAACACCCACAATCGCGGCGGCGGCCGGGTGCACCCGATCGACGAGGTGGCCCGCATTTCCCGATGGGCGCGCGAGCACGACCTGCGGATGCACCTCGACGGTGCCCGGCTGATGAACGCCGTCGTCGCCTCGGGGATCGCGGCGAGCGAGTGGGGCCGGCATTTCGACACGATGTCGATCTGCTTCTCCAAGGGCCTGGGAGCGCCGGTCGGCTCGGCGCTGGCCGGCTCGGCCGACGCGATCCGCGACGCCCGTCGGCTCCGCAAGCTCTTCGGCGGAGGCATGCGGCAGGGCGGCGTCATCGCGGCGGCGGCGCTCTATGCCCTCGAGCACCATGTCGATCGCCTGAAGCACGACCACGACAACGCCCGGCTGCTGGCCGACGCGTTCGAATCCACTGAGGGCTTCGCCCTCGAATCCGGCCCGGTCGAGACGAACCTGGTGTGGGTGACCGTCGAGCCCTCGCTCGGCACGGCCGCCGAGGTCGCCGCCTACCTGCGGTCGCACGGCATCCTCGTCAGTGCGCTGGGGGCGCAGGTTTTGCGGGCCTGCACCCACCTGGACATCACGCGCGAGCAGGCCGAGCAGGCCGCCGAGGTCATCCGCCGGATCGAACCCGCCATGCTCTCGGCCGCGACGTTGGTGTATTGAGACTTTCCCGAAAGCCCACGAAGTGGGCGCCAGGACGTAGCCGGGGGGCGTCAGCCCCCCGGGCCGCCATGCGACCCTCATTTCCCCAACATCGTGTCACCCTCCTCGCCGCGACCCCGCGTGGCGGGGTCGCGGCCAGGAGGGTCCGTCGAGAGAGAGGAATCGGTGTGTGATGCGGCGGTCCGACCCGAGGGGCTGACGCCCCCACGGCTACGTCCGATCGCCCCCTGACGGGGGCTCGGAGCCCCTCTGGGATAGACTCGGAGTCACTGGCGCAGGGTAAGAATCCGTGCCGGAACTCACGCCCCTGCACCGCTGGGACCTCGACGCGGCCTCCGCGAGGGCGCTCCAGAAGGAGCTGGCCGAGCGGGTGGTCGCGGACCGTCCGCTCGGGCCGTACCGGACGGTCGGCGGCGCCGACGTCTCGTATAACAAATGGAGCCCGACGCTCTATGCCGCCGTCGTCGTCCTGCGCGCCGACACCCTGGAGCCGATCGAGCGCTCGGGCGTGGTGGCCGAGGCGACGTTTCCCTATGTCCCGGGCCTGCTGAGCTTCCGCGAGGCGCCCCCGGTGATCGCGGCCTTCGAGGGCCTGGCGACCCGCCCGGACATCCTGATCTGCGACGGCCAGGGGATCGCGCATCCGCGCCGGCTGGGCCTCGCGTCCCACCTGGGCCTGTGGCTGGGAATCCCGACGATCGGCTGCGCCAAGTCGCGCCTGTACGGCGATTTCGAGGAGCCCGGCCCCAAACGAGGCGACTGGAGCCCGCTGACGGATCGCGAGGGCCAGACCATCGGCGCCGTCCTGCGGACGAGAGACCGGGTCAAGCCGCTATTCGTCTCGCCGGGGCACCTGTGCGACCTGGAAGGCGCGATCGCCGCTGTCCTCTCGGCGACCCGCGCCGTCCGCCTGCCGGCGACGACGCGATATGCCCACGACCACGTCAACGAGATGCGCCACCGCGCCGGCGGCGGGGTGTGACTCGTTTCCCGACCACGCGGTCACGCCCGGTCAGCGATCGACCGGAGGGCCCGAGCGGATCGGCTCGTGCCGCCGGAGCTGCTCCAGGAAGGTGTTCATGCCCTCTGCGGACGTGCCGGTGGTCTTCATGATCGAGCGGACCCTCTCGGCCGTGCGGACCGCCGCGTCGAAATCGCCGGCCTCGGCCTGGGCCGAGGCCAGGGTGACCACGTAATCCCGGTTCTCGAACTTTGTCCGCTCGCACGCCTCGGCGGCCGATTCGACGGCGAGCTTGCCGTTCCTCAGGGCGTCGTCCGGGCAGGTGGCGCGGATCCACGCGCGGCGGTTGCACGCGTACGAATAGCTGGGGTCCGGAGGGCCCAGGCGGACGACCTCGTCGTAGTCGGCCAGGGCCTCCCGGAATTCCTGCTTATTCTCATGCAATTCCCCACGATACTGCAGGGCGTCCGAGCATCGAGGGTCGCGGGCGATCGCGGCGTCGAGGTCCTCGAGGGCGCCGTCCAGTTCGCTTTGCCTCATCCGGGCGCAGCCGCGGCTGGCGTAGGCGTGCGCAAGCATCGGATCAGGCATCTGGTTCCCCCGGGCGATTGCCGCGTCGAAGTCTGCCTGGGCTTTCGGATACTCGCGACGTTTCAGGTAGATGTAGCCGCGAAAGGCGTAGCACGGGGCCTGGTCCGGTAACACGGCGACGATGTCGTTCGCCTCGGCCAGCGCTCGATCCAGTTGACCTTTCTCAAGGAAGTATCGGCCGTGCCCCAGGTAGAGCCAGGGATCTTTGATCCCTAGCCCGGCGGCCGCTCGGAAGTCCGCCATCTTCTTCTCATGATCGTTTCGCTGCCAATGTACCTCCGCTCGGTTTAGGAACATCATGCCGTCGCGAGGGTTGATCTTTACGGCGAGATCGGCGTCGGCCAGCGCCTGGTCGTTAACTCCCCGCTGGACATACAGGCCGACTCGCACCGAGAGAGCTCGGCTGCAACGAGGGTCGATGCGGAGCGCCTCATCCGCGTCCGTCATCGCCTCGTTGGAGTGGCCGAGCCTCAGTTGACAGATCGCGCGGTTGCAGAGCGCCTCAGTGTCTCGGCGCTCGGCTTGCAGGAGAGTGTCATACTCGGCGATGGCTTCCTTGAAGCGGCCGTCGTAGAAAAGGGCCCCCGCACGCGTCGTCCGGGACGCCCGGTCCGTCGGGTCGAGCTCCAGGGCGCGCGAGGCGTCGGCCAGGGCCTGCGCGCGGTTACCCTGGCGGTAGCGGATATTGCCTCGCAGGCCAAAAGCCCCGGCATGGCGGGGTTCAATCCGGATCGCCTCCTCGCAGTCGCTGGCGGCCTTCGCGAGGTCGCCCGCCTGGTTGTAATAGCTTGCACGTCCGAAGTAGGCATTGGCGTTCTGCGGGTCGCGGCGGATGGCCTCGTCGAAATCGGCGAGAGCCCGTGCAAGATCCTTCTTCTCGAACCGGCACCCACCTCGCAGCATGTAGGCGTCGCTGTCCGTGGGGTCGAGCTTGAGGGCTCGGTCCAGGTCCTCGATCGCCCGGTCGAATTCCTGCCGAGTGGCCCGGAGCGCGGCACGGGCGAGGTAGCCTGTGGGACAGTTCGGATCGGCGCGGATTGATTCCTCGGCATCTCTTTCGGACTGGTCGAGCTCTCCCCGATCGGCATGAACGCCCGCGCGAATCGCCAGCAGAAAGGCGTCGTTGGGCATGAGGCGCAGGGCCTGCTCCAGGTCGGCCAGCGAACCCGCCAGGTCGTCCGGCGGTCGGCAGGTCGCTCGGCGCAAGTAGGCGGAGGCCATCCCCGGATCGAGGCGGATCGCCTCGTCGCAGTCCGCGACGGCGCCGACAAGGTCCTTCTGGACCTGCCGCGCTACCGCGCGGCCGAGTCGAGCATACGGCTCCTTCGGATGCTCCTTGATCCGCCCGTCGAAGTAGGGAACCGCCTGCTCGATCGCGATGACCCGGTCGACCGACGCCGTCCCCTTCTGTGCCCAGTGAAACAGCCGGACATCGTTACCCTCGACCGCCTCGACCACGAAGACGCGGGGATAATTCGGCGCGGTGGACGAGCCCTCGCCGTCCTTGAGGACCAGTCCCGGGCCTCGAGGCAGGACCACGGTGCCCGTCTTCAGCGTTCCGTCGGCTCGATCTCCCCGGGCGGCCTCAACCGGCGGGACCGAGCAGACCACCGCGACGAAAAACAGCCCGGCCAGACAACGAATCCCTGACATGGTGCGGACCTCCCTGCCCTGCGATGCTCGTGCGAGCTTCCCCAGGAGCCCCCCGCCGGCCGATCGCCGCGCGTGGGGCGATCGTCGGGCGGCTTCGATAGGCGAGTGCCGATACTCTGTATCAATCCGGCCGTTCCGTCAAGCCGACCCGCGGGCGGACCTACCGAGGCCGTACCGAGAGCCGTGGACGCTCGTCCCGTAGGTCAGGCTTTTAGCCTGACTCCGGAGCCATACGTCAGGCCAGAGCGACCAACGATTGGCGAGAGCGCATCGCCTTTGCTTGGTGCATGGGCGAGAGATGGAGGTTCAAGTCGGTCCCGGAAGCCCACGAAGTGGGCGATCGGACGTAGCCGGGGGGCGTCAGCCCCCCGGACCGCCAGGCGAATCCTCATCTCCCC
>DAIDHB010000074.1 GCA_027452145.1 Planctomycetales bacterium | reverse complement strand
CCTCGCCGCCGCCGGCGGCTCGAGGTAGCCGATCGCCTGTGACAGCTCATCGGGATCGGGCGGGCGAGCCAGGCACAGGCGATACGCCAGCAGGACCCGGCCGTGCGCGCTGGTTGATCCGGCGGAGGCTCGTTCGACCCGGCCGGCCAGCGCGCCGGCGCGGGCGAGCGTCCAGCCGCCGTTGAGGAGCAGGAGCGCCTGGGTGCTGGTGGTGGTCGTGACGCGCCGGCCCGTCGTGCCGCTGCCGTCGGGCGCGTCGAATGCCGTGAGGAACGGGTCGGGCGCGTTGCGCATGATGCGGGTGTCGAGGCTCCGCCGGGTTCCCTTCGCGTCCTCGCCGGGTCCGCCCATGCGATCGTCGAGCTCGCCCGAGGCCGCGAGCATGGCGTCGCGGATCTCCTCGGCGTCGAGTCGGCGGACCGTCTGCTTCCACAGCAGGCGGTTCTCCGGGTCGATCCGGGCCGCATGGAGGGTCTCGTCAGGCCGACGATGCGCGGCCTGACGATAGGTGGAGGAGGTGACGATGAGGCGGTGGATCGGCTTCCAGCGCCAGCCGTCGCGGACGAACTCGGAGGCGAGCCAGTCGAGCAGCTCGGGGTGGCTGGGTGGCTCGCCCAGGCGGCCGAAGTCGCTGGACGTGCCCACAAGGCCGCGGCCGAAGTGGCCCTGCCAGATCCGGTTCACGGCCACGCGGGACGTGAGCGGGTTCTCGGGCCGGGTGAGCCAGTGCGCCAGCGCCAGCCGACGTCCGGTGGATCCTGGCGCGGCGGCTGAGGGCTGGATCCTGGCCGGGGTCGAGTCGATGGCGACCGGGTAGCCGGGCTCGATCGCGCGCGCCCGGCGATCGCCCGGGATCACGGTCGGCGGGGCGACCGGCCCGACGTCGGTGGCTGCCATCACGCCGGCGAGCTCGCGCGGGCGGATTGCGTCGAAGCGCTTCAGCTCATCCTGAAGGGTCTTCCACCGCGTCCTGTCGGCGCCCTTCAGCACGTTGGGGACCTGGGCATGCTCGAAGGCGACCTGGCGATACGCGAGTGCCCCGATCTGCCGCTCGAGCGGGGACCGCTTTGATTCGGGCTTCGCCAGGATCGCGCGGATCTCGTCGGGGAACTTGGCCACCGCCGAGCGCGTGCCGCGGTCGCGGTAGGGCTGCGCGATCCGGTCGAGCTCGGCGAGCACACCGGCCGCCGCCTTCTCCCACGCGAGGCGACGGGCGCGGTACTCGTCCTGCTCGCAGGCGCGGGCCAGAGGCAGGTCGTCGCGTGGCAGGAGCGGGGCGAAGAACGCCCGGAGCCGGTAGTAGTCGTCCTGGAGGATCGGGTCGAACTTGTGGTCGTGGCACCGCGCGCAGCCGATGCTGAGGCCCAGGAAGACCTCGCCGGTGACGTCGGTGATGTCGTTGAGGATGTCGGCCCACTGGCCCGGCACGTCGCGCTGGTTGTATTCGTACGGCCCCAGCCGCAGGTAGCCGGTGGCGACCCGCAGCTCGGGGTCGTCGGGGTCGAGCTCGTCGCCGGCGAGCTGCTCGGCGATGAAGCGGTCGAAGGGCTTGTCGGCGTTGAACGAGCGCACGACGTAATCGCGATAGCGCCAGATCTCCTGGCGATAGGCGTCCTGGCGGTATCCGTCGGAGTCGGCGTAGCGGACAAGGTCCAGCCAGAGCCGCGCCCAGCGCTGGCCGTATCGCGGCGAGGCCAGCAGGCGGTCGACCAGCCGCTCGTAGGCGTCCTCGCGGTCGTCGGCGACGAAGGCGTCGACCTCGGCGGGCGTCGGAGGCAGCCCGGTCAGGTCGAACGTGACCCTTCGGATCAGGGTCGTGCGATCGGCCGGCGGCGCGGGGGAAAGCCCCTTTTCGGCGAGCCTCCGCGCGACGAACCGGTCGATCGGGTTGCCCGTCCAGTCGGCGGCGTTCCGGTCGCTTCCCGCCGCGGGCGGCGGCAGGGCCGCGCGTCGAACGGGCTGGAACGACCAGAGCGGCTTCTGGTCGAGGCCGCCGCCGGCAAGGCCTCCCTTATCGGCATTGTCGCCCGGCGCGGCGTGGGCGCTGGTCCGGTCGCGGGATGGCCAGGGCGCCCCGAGCGACACCCATCGAGCCAGGGCGTCGATCTGGGCCGGCTCGAGCTTGCCGGTCGGCGGCATCTCGAGCCCGTGGTAGTTCACGGCCTCGATCAGCAGGCTATCGGCGGGCTTTCCCGGCACGACCGCCGGGCCCGAGTCGCCGCCGTGCAGGATCGCCTCGATCGAGTCGAGCCGCAGCCCGCCCTTGTGCTTCGCGCCGGCGTGGCACGAGTAGCATCGCTCGACCAGGAGCGGGCGGACGGATTGCTCGAAGAACCGTTCGCGCGCCGACCGTGTGCCCGCATCCACGCCGGCCGGGTCGGCCCCGGCCCGACCGTCCTGCGCCGTCGCGACGATCGCCAGGGCCGCGAGGAATCCCGCGGTGCCCGGCCCCCCGAGAACCCTCCGCTTTCGTCCCGGCCGTTCCCTCGTGCTCATGCGTGGGACCCCGGGAGGAAATACCGATGGATCCGCCGCCCCGTACCCTACCGTTTCGACGTCTCGGGGTTTGTTCAACAGTTTTCCATCATAGGTCGTCCGGACCCGCCGTGCAATCGCGCCCTGGCCGCGGGCGGTCTGCCCGTCCGATCACTTGATGTAAGGCTCGACGAACCGGATGTAGGCCCTGTCCCCAGGGGCCAGGCTCGAATGGCGACGTACCGAGTCGCGCACGGCCTTCAGGCCCGAGTTCCACACGCCGTCGGAGACGTCCTCCCGGAATCTTCTCATTCCCTGGAGAAGGCCGAAGACATCGTGGATCTCGTCCTCGGCCTCCTCGCCCGGCGGGTGGCCCGCCAGCGAGCATCGCAGCGCCTCGTCCAGGACTCGGTCGTCGATGGCCGGCACTTTCTGCGCCATCTCTACGAGCGAGAACTCGATGTTCTGAAGCACATCGAGATGATCGCGCGACATCTGCTTCATGCTCAACTTGCTCTCGCGGTCGTGCTGATAGGAATGCACGACCTCCTTGTTCTTGAACATCCGTTTGGGGAGCTTGCGTGATGCCATTGGGTTGGCTCCGAATCCGGGGAGATTGCGATCCCGCTTCCACCCACTAAAGAAGGAATCCCTCCAGCAGGCCAGATGCCGTGCGGAGGGATTCCGGGTCTTCCGAATTCTGCCGGCGAGGCGGGCCTCCGCGAGCCGGGGCGATCAGCCGACGAGGTCGCGCCAGGCGAGGTAGGCGTCGATCCAGTCGTGACCCCTGGGGAAGGGCTCGACCAGCTCGAGCTTGCTGATGTCGACGACGCGGGTGCCGGAATGGGCCAGGCAGACGGCGTTGAGGCCGTAGCCGCGTGGCGGCCAGTCGAGGCGGATGCATTCGACGTCCTCGCCGTCGATGCGGGCGGCGAAGGGGCAGGCGACTTCCTCGCGGATGACGCTCAGCAGGCCGGCGTGCTCGTCGCTTTCGTCGAGGCTGTCCCGCGTGGCGCGGTCGATCATCGCGCGCAGGCGGCGGTCATCCGATGGGGGAGCCGCGGGCTCGTGGAGTGCGGCGGTCGAGCCGAGGTGATGGTGGAACATCTTGGGTGCTCCTTCTCTGCATAGGCACGGGTGCGCAACAGGAGGTTGCCGCCGGGTCCGGAGGCGGAGTTCGTGGTGATTTGTTTGCGGTCGCGTCGCGGAGTGTATCGAGTCGGGTCGAGTTGAGCGGCCACGCAGTATTCTACCCGACAGGATCCACCGCGGCGACTTTTTGCGCGGATTCCCGCCGGGTTCTGGTCGGTCTGGGGCGGCCGGCCGGCGGACGCGCAGGTATTGCTCGGGGCGGGGGCTTCTCCTCGTCTGGAAAGGCTGCCGTTCCGTCGGTCGCCCGCATTGGCCCGATCGCATCGGCATGAACCCCACGCGGGAAAGATAACCATGTACCGGGGGGACCGACAAGAGTGTACCCCTCGTGCCCTGCGATTTTGCCCGGGCCGGGATCGGTCGGCGTGCGACACGGCGACCCGGCGCTGTCCCGGGCGGTTGCGTCCATGGACCCTGCACGATATCGTCGAACCGGACCGGTCAGGCGGAGCTGGACCGGCCCGGACGGGCCTCGTGAGCCAGAGCCGATCGACCGACTCTTGCCGATGCCCGTCGACCCGACCCGCCAGAGATGCCATCGCCCGCGCTACACGGATTCATCCATGACGATCGACCCCAACCGGCAACGCCAGATCATGGGACATTTCGCCACGGGGGTCACCGTGGTGACGACCGACGGCGAGGGAGGCAGCCACGGCATGACAGCCAACGCGGTCGCCTCGCTGTCGCTGGATCCGCCGCTGATCCTGGTCGCCGTCGACCGGCGGGCGGCGATGCTCGAGTACCTCCACAAGAACCGATGTTTCGCCGTGAACATCCTCCGTGACGACCAGGAGCCGCTCTCCCGGCGCTTCGCCGTCCCCGGCCCGAAGGATTTCTCCGATCTTGCGACGGTCCCGGGCACCACCGGCGCACCCATCCTCGCCGGCGCGATCGCGCATCTCGACTGCCGGCTCCATGAGGTCCTGCCCGGCGGCGACCACGAGATCTTCATCGGCCAGATCGTCCACGGCGAATGCGCCGGCGGCCAGCCGCTGGTCTACTACGGCGGGAAGTACCGCCGGCTGGCCGAATGACCGGCCGGCCGGTCGGCCGCTGATCGCCGATCCGCGTCACTTGCCGATCACGTTGACGGGCGGCTTCGTGCGGACGTCGCCCAGGTCCCGGACCTCGCCGGGCTTGAGGATCGCGTTTTCGAACGCCAGTCCGGCGAACTGACCTGCGCCCCGGTAGACCTCGGCGCTGTACCGCAGGCCGGGCACGATCCGGTCGACCCGGAACCGGCCGTCCGGTTCGACGGTGCAGATGGCGTAGACGCCCCGGGTGGGATCGGTGTCCACCACCAGGCTGTCATCGCCCATCGAGAGTACGGCCGGCGGCTGCGGGCCCATCATGGGTTCCAGTGCCGGCAGCGGCTTGCCGTCCGGGGCGACGAGCCGGCCGGTGAGCGTCGCCCACGGCCGCATCGTGACGACGATCGGCGCATCGCTGTCGCCGCGGGCCACGATCGACCCAACGAGTCTGCGGGCTTCGTGGAAGAAGAGGACCCGGCGCACCCGGTCGGGGTTCTGGCCCCGCCAGGGGAAGGTCGAGGCTCGCAGCACGGGCTCGTCGTCCCAGATCATGTACGTCAGCCCGATGCTCCGGGCGCCCACGACCGGGCGGCCGTCCGGGTCGACCAGCGAGACCTGCCGCGGCCGGTCCCTGTAGACGGTCGCTTTCAGCTCGAGCGGCCCCGAGTCCTCCGGCGGGTTCACCAGCACGATCGCCGCGTAATTGTGCTGATCGAACCAGCATCCGGAGGAATCGAGCGTGTCATGCGTCCCGTAGGTCGAGATCCGCTCCTGGCGGGTCCAGTTGGTTCGTCCCGGTGCGAAGAACGCCTTGGGCTCGACGTGCGCCGGGCGGTAGTCGGTCCGGCCCTTCAACTCGACCATCACGGCGCCGGGGCCGGGCAGCGCGAAGCCCTCGTACGATCCGTCGGCGCGGCGTCTCGCGCGGCTAATCGGGGTCGTGCAGTCGTGGAATCGCAGGCCGGTCATGTGGGGATTGGGCTGCACATCGCGATAGCTCACCTCGGCCTCGACGTGGTGCCCCTGCTCGTCGGTCAGATTCAGGTGAAACGGAATCCCTCGCTCGCATTCGATGACGACCTCCGCATTCGGCTCCGCGGATGCAGTGGCCATCAGGTAGGGTGTTCCTGGCCTGGGGACGGCCGTGTATTCGCGCATCCCCAGGGATGGGGCGACCCCGGTGATCGTGAAGCGCCCGTTTGCATCGGTCGAGAACGGATAGCTTCCGGTTCTCATGCCTGCGACTGCATCTCCGCCGGGTCCGACCCACATTCCGGGGATTGGCCGCCTCGTGTCGCGGTCGCGCACGATGCCGGTGACCGTGACGCCGTCCTCGAGCTTCAGTGTGAATCCCGCCCCGTGGAGGATCCGGGTCGGCTTACCCGCGGCGTCGCGCGTGGTGGCGATGTCGGGGATGTCGCGCGTCATGACGAGGAGGTCGGTATCGACCGTTCTTGGCCCGGAGACCTCGAGCTGGGCGATCCGGTCGCGTCCCAGCCCGCGGAGGATGAACCGGCCCTCGGCGTCGGTCGTCGCCTCGGTCGCCGCGCCGGGGAGTATCGCCGGGCGGTGCTCACTCCGGAGGTAGTCCGTGGTATTGAAGATGGAACCGTTCGCCTCGCGCAGAATGTGGGCGTCGAGGTTGTGTTCTCGGGGAATCATGAGCGACCTGAGCCCGACGCGTGCCCCGGCGACGGGATCGCCGCGCGGGTCGATGAGTGTGCCGTGGATCGGGACATCGTCCTTCGCGAGTCGCAGCTTTATCTCCGCGCCCCTGGCCGGGTCCGAATGCGAGCGGAACGCCGTGCGCGTCCGGCCCCGGGTCGTCGTCCAGTCCGGCGCGAAGCCCTCGGCCGTGGCGATGACGACGCACTGCCGCGGCGAGGCGAGTCCATCGAGATCGAGGAACGTCATGTCGGGCGCATCGAAGGCGAACCGGCCGTCGGCGTCCGTCCTGGCACGGACCAGGCCCGGATCCCTGGCGTCGGGTACATCCCGCACGACGTAGATTCTCGCCCCGGCGACCGGCCTTCCGTCGGGTCCGACAACCCGGCCGGCGAAGCGGCCGGCCAGCGCGGGGTCGTCGGGGTCCGGAGATGCCTTCGCGCCCGGGGTCGCCTGCGCCGGATCGGCCGGGGCCGGGGCCGGGGTCGGCCCCGCCAGCGCGACGAGGCTGGCCGTCCCGAGGAGGATCGGCAGCATCGACCAGCGGGCGAAAGCCGGGAGATCCGCCCGCGCCGGGGATTGCTCGAGGATTCCAGGGTGCTCGTCGGTCATCGGTCGTCCTCCTCGGGACCTGGAATTGTCATCGATTCTGCCGTAACCCCAAATGGAGCGGCGCCGATCCGTGGCGTTACCTGCCGGGTCTCTCCGCCTCGACCTCCCGCCTCAGCCGCGAGTCCTGCCGGACGACCCAGGTCTGCGGCGCGCCGCCGGGCGGAGTGAACGTGATGCTGGCGGTGAACCCGTCGGAGTTCGTCTTCATCACGATCGGGTACGACGTTCCGCCGGCCGGCTCGGGGAGTTTCAGCTCGTCGAGGCCCGACGCCCATCGCCTGTTCTTGCCGTGGAATGCCGCCTGGGCGTGGTAGATCTGCATCAGGCGCTCGCGCACCGGGCCGGCCGGATCGGGCCGGTACGAGACCTCGCCGGGCTTGCCGGCGGAGAACTGCACGAAGCCCCAGTGCTCGGGGCGATGCATGTCGATCGCCCACTGCGGCGACCAGACCCAGTTGTCCTCGCGGGTGTTGGGGACCTTGCGGTACTTGCCGTCGGCGATGGTGTGCTGCCACTCGACCCGCGAGAAGTTCACTCGCCACTGGTCGCCGTCGCGCGGGGGCGCGGGTCGATGCGCATACTGGGCCAGCACCTTCCACGGGATCGCGAACTCGACCGACCAGCCCTCGTCCTTATCGGTGGCATTGTTCAACGTGCCGGCGACGTGCACGCCGGTCTTCAGTCCGGGGATCTCCCACTCATTCACGGCCGGCCCGCCGTTGCGATACGGCTTGCCGAGGAACAGGTCCCACTCGGTGTTCAGCGCATTGATCTCGATCTCGTAATACTCGTGGTTGTCGCCGTCGGGGTCGATGAAGATCTCGAAATCGTTGTCGTGGAAGATGACCGAGTCGTGCTTGGTGAGCGTGCCCCAGACGTGCGGCTCCTCAAGCTGGGCGGCGACGTAGAAATACTGGTCGTCCCAGAGCATCTTCGCGCGGGTGCGGAACCTCGGCTTCGGGCGGACATCACCCTCGATGTCCTGGAACTCGTCGGTCCACGCCGCCCTTGCCCAGTCGGCGTCGTCGAGCTTGCCGTCGACCCGGATCGGCCGCTCCGCGCGGAAGCAGACATACCCCTTCGGAGCCGGATGCGCCGTCCCCTTCGGCGAGGCGATCGGTGGCGCGAACCCGGCCGCCATCGCGGCGGCAAGGACCGGCACCAGGCAGCCGGCGGCCCTTTTCACGCGTGTCGTGATTCTCGCGGTCGAGCTTTCCTGATTCATGCTGGTTCCCCGGAAGGATCTCGCGGCATCGCGGTCAAACACCTCGGACAGGGCGCTCATTTCTTCCCCTTCGGCACGTCGAGCGGCTTGAGGATCTCGGACAGCAGGTCCGGCTTCGTCCAGTCGCGGACAACCTCCAGGTACTTCGGCCCCTCGGCGTAGTCGAGCACCACCCGGCGGAAGTGTTCCCCCTCGACGATCAGGAACTCAATCTTCTTTCGCTTGACGCTCTCGACGAGCGCCTCTTGCAGCCGGCCGGCGCTGAAGACCGTGTCGTTGACGCCGATCACCTTCATGCCGGGCCCGAGCCCCGCGCGGTCGCCGACCATGCCGGGGATCACGTCGGTGATCTTCCCGTCGCCGTCGAAGCTGAGCCCGAGCGAGTCGCGGGCCGAGGCCCCGCCGCCCCCGCCGCGCCGGGAGATCCTCGGGCCGAAGGGCGGGGTGCGCGAGGAATACGTCACCTTGTAACCGAGCCGGGGGACGACCTCCAGCGGCAGCGAGTCGAGCGGCCGGGCGACCCGGCTCCTGAGGAAACCGTCCCAGTCGTAGTCGCAGACCTCCTTCAGGTCGCGCACCACGTCGGCGAATTCGTACGGGACGACGGGCGACGGCGTCGAGCCCATGCCCAGGAACTTGCGGCAGAAGTCGTCGAGGCTGTGCTTTCCCCTGGTCTTCTCGCGGATGATCGCATCCACCTCGAGCCAGACGAGCGCGCCTTCGTGGTAGTAGTCCTGCGACCGCCGCAGCTCGTTCCAGTTGGGGCTGCCGTCGCGCAGTAAATACGAGGCGATCGCGGTGTCCTCGAGCGACCGCCACCTGCGGCCGGCCTGGTGCTTCAGGTTGCCGATCGACCCGGCGAGCATCATCCGGTACTCGCCCTGGCTGATCATCCCCGAGCGGACCATCAGGACCTCGCCGAGGTACTCGGTGAGACCCTCGTAGACCCACAACAGCGACGTTTTTTGCGGCGTGTGGAAATTCGGCGTGCACATGCCGGCCGGGCGGCGGAACTTGCCGCACCAAGAGTGGACGTATTCGTGAGGCAGCAGGTTGCCGACCCATCCGCGCAGCATCCGGGCGTCGGTCAGCTCGTTCTCGTGGACGCCGTTGATGCTGCATTCCAGGTGCTCGAGGCCCAGGTAGCCCAGGTCGTCGCTGCACGTCACCAGGAAGTGGAACGTCGGATAGTGGCAGGTGCCGAACATCGCCCCGGCCTGCTGCACGACCCGCGAGTACACGGTGTTGACGTTCGAATGGATCTCGACGCCCGAAGCGGACTCGGAGGCCAGTTGCAGGAACGCGGGCGGATATCCGGCGGTCCTGAGCGGGATCTCGCTCATGTGCTCGCCGCCGATCACCGGGTTGTCGCAGAGCTTCGTCAGCGAGACCGTCTGGAACCGCACCGGCTCAGTGTTGGGCGAGATCTGTCCGGCGGCGCCCGCCTCGGTTTTGAGAGCGCAGGCGAGCTTCCAGCCCTTCGGCAGCCGCAGGGTCGCGGCGACCTGGGTGTCGTCGGCGGTGGGACCCTCGGGATACATCAGGCACGTCGGCCAGTTGATGATGCCGACGGATTCATTTCCATACGTGAGGTATCCCGAGGCGCTGTCGGCCGCCGTGTTGCAGATCATGTCCAGCCGGACGACGACCGCATCGATGCCCTGCGGCACCTCGCACTCGATGCGATAGACGTCGGCCTCATCGCGCCGCCAGGGGACGGCCTTGCCGTCCTTTGTCTCGACCCGCAGCCCAGCCTGGTCGCGCACCGGGCCGCAGGGGGCGTGGGTGCCGGGAATCCACTTGGGATACCAGAGCGCCAGCTTGCCGGGCTTGCAGGGGACCTCGATCCGCGAGTGGACCAGGTGCCGCGGCAGCTCGCGCGCGTCGAGGTCCAGTTTCAGCGTGGGGCCGTCGCCGGCGTGTGCTCGAACACCCGCGCCCAGCAGTCCGAGCCAGCCGAACCCCAGAAACAGCCACCGCCGCACCCGGTCTGCCATCTGACTGCACCCCCGAGCAGAACGCCTGATGCGGCTTGATGGCCCGAGGCCGTCTCACGCAGTTGCCGCAAGAGAGTCCATGGTAGGGTGCCAGGCGAGCTTCATCAATCGGGGCGCCGAAATCCGGTCCACCTGGCCGGGCCAGGGCCGCCCCGCACTGCGGAGCGGCTCCGGGGCTTCGGGGATCCGCGCCAACCGGGCGGTCGATGGCTTCAATGGTGATACTGCCGGGGTGTGCTCACCGCGAACATGAATCGGAGGCGCTGGTCGTTCGGCGCGTTCCAGCGGATTCGCAAGGAGTAGTGGAGCGCCAGCTCGCTCGCCAGTCCGGCGAAGGCGATCGGCTCGCGCTGGATGACCCGGTAGCCCCGGGCGTCCCACGACGCGGCCAGCACGCTCGGGAAGATGTGCGCCCGCAGGTCCTCCTCGCGCGGGACGTCCTTGCGATCGTAGCGAAGCCAGAAGTGGCCCGGCCGGGGCTGGCCGACCAGGTTGGCGAGGAACCACGCCGTCCGGTTGTCGATGTCGCGGGCCATCGTCTCCACGGTGATCATCGAGCGGATCATGTCGGGCAGGCCGGCGATCCAGCCGGGGATGCCGCACAGTTCGGGGTCGCTCACCGAGAGGAACGTCATCGAGCTGGGCAATCCCTCCATCGCCCGCGCCAGCTCGCCCGAGGGCGTCCAGCGGCCGGTCTGGGGAGACTGCGCCTTCATGACGCGCCGAGCGATGTCCTCGTCGGCGCTCACGACGACTGCCCCCCGGCCGAGCATCACGAAGATCGCCATTTGCTTTTGTGGGTTGGTCTTCCAAGTGGCGGGCAACCCGGTGATCGAGGCCCACCGGAACTCGGGGATGTCGATCCGATAGCCGCGATCCGGCACTTCGAGCCGGTGGATTCCGCTCGAGAGCCCGCGAGCGCCCGCGCCGGCGTCCTTGCGCCGCGACACATCGAACGCCTTGAGGGCTCGATCGCCCTGTTCGGCCAGCTTCGATAGCGCCCGGTCGAAGGCGTCGACATCATCGACCGAGGCGATCAGCACGGTTCGGGGCTTTGACTTGCTGGCCTTCGCACCCTCCGCGGGTTTCAGGTCGACGGCCGCCCATGACGGGCCGACGTGGCGGAGGAGGTCGTCCACGAGTCGCAGGCCAACCATGTTCTCGACGACTTGCTCGCCGTTCTTCAGCTCCTCTGCCAGGTCGGGGTGAATCGTCCGCGCCAGTTCGCAGAGCGCCTTGTAGGTCTTATCCGGCGAGAACGATCCCAGCACGAACGAGCGGGCGTCCGGCGGAATCGTGGGCAGTCGATCAGTACGGAAGCTGGGCTGTTCCAGGCAGGCGACGAGCCCGTGCCGAGGTTGCGGCATCACGAAGCGGACGCTCGTCAGCATCGCCCGACCCTGGAATCCCCAGCGGCCGATGACCCGCTCGAGCCTGTCCACCCCGAGGAGCTTCTTTTCGACCTCCAGAGAATCATCGTCACCCTCTGTTACGCAGGTTGAAGGAAGCTGATAGACCGTCACTCCTGCTTCCCCGACGATAGCTTTTCTGGCGAGCGGCTGGTTGTCCTTCGCGCTGTCGACTGGCGTCGGCTCGGCCTTCGTGGTTCTTGTCACCGCCTGGTCTTTTGACGGCCTTGCCGACGCCGCGGCAGGCTTTTTCGCTGCGGCTGTCGGGTCCAGAGCCTTCGCAGCCGGCTGCTGCTGAGGGTGAAAGGTCTGCCACAGCGAAAGGGCGGGATCAACGATCAGATCGACGGCGATACCGAGGACCATCTCGCCCTCGGAATTGTTCTCGATGAAATACATCCCATTCGGTTCGAAGTTCTTGAGATCGCTGCCCTCGGCGACGGCCGCGAGGAATCCGGGATGGGTGGTGACGTTCGGCGCCTTTCCGTCGGCGCAGTCGAGCACCTGCGTGAGCCGGTCGGGCGGGGTTCCTTTCGCCTTGCTGGCGCCGCCCGCGAAGCCTCCATGATCGACGACGATGATCCAGTCGTTCCCCTCTCTCCAGGCCGAGATGCGTCTGACCTTGGCATCGGCACCCGCCTTTTCGGCGGCATCGCCGGCCTTCGGCGTCCTGCGGTCGGGTTCGTCGCCCGAAGTCATCTGGTAGACGGTCCGACCGCGAATCGTCGCGGTTTTCAATCCGCCCTCGCCCCCAGCGGCCGACAAGAGCTGGATCAGCGTACGCAGCTTGCCGAACTTCGCGGCGTTCTCGGGCCGCGCGAGGTTTGGCAGGACGACGACTGTCCAGTCGAGATCTCCGTAGCACCCCAGGGTCACGCCGTTGCGCAGCAGGTACTCGACGCCCTGGGTGATATCCGAAGCGTTCACCAGGCTGCCGATCTCCTTCCGGGCGACTCCATCGAAGACCTGCCGGAAGACGTCGACGAGCATCGACCCGGCACGGGTCTTGATCAGGATGTCATGCGCCGCGGTGGCTTCCCAGGCGTGAGCCTGGGCGTCGAGGCCCTCGTACTCGAGGTACGCGGCCAGACCGCCCGCGGGGATGAATCGCCTCGCTGAGCGCGCGGGTTCATCCGATCGGGCGACACTCGAACCGATCAACGACACCGCGAGGGCCAGAATCGCCGTGGTGGACAGACGGGCGGAAGCGCCCGAGGCGCATCGCCAGAGCGGCTGGAACATGGGGCGTCCTTTCCCGGGTGCAAGGTGGCCCGACTCCGTATCGGCGGGAAGTCCGTCGAGCGGGCCGGTCGTGGATCGGCCGGAGAGACTCCGAGGGCGGATTCTATCAGAGTCCGTCCTCACGGCAAGGCCATATCCAGGATCCCCGATCCTATGGCCCGGAGGCATGGTGAATCCTTAGCCGGATCAATGCGGTTGTCCGCCCATCCGCGGGGCGTCGCTCTCGCCCGGACACGACGTGAGAAGGATGATCCCCCGTTGCATCGACCGGTCCGACCGCCGATGATGGTCGAACGTCCTGCCGGGATTCACTCCGACCCGCCGATCGCGTCCCACGAGGGCCTTCCCCGTGCGCCTCCGAATACTCGCCATGATCATCGCATCCACGACTGCCGCGCCGGGCGTCGGCCTCGCCGGCGCAACCGACGACCCGCCGCCAGGTGCCGAGCTCAAGGCCGGCATCATCGGTCTGGATACCTCGCACGCTGTCGCGTTCACGAAGCTTCTCAACGCCGAGAAGCCGAAGCCCGAGGTGGCCGGCGTCCGCGTGGTCGCCGCGTTTCCCGGCGGTAGCCAGGATATCCCCTCCAGCCGCGATCGCGTCGCTGGGTATACCGCCGAACTGAGGGACAGACACAAGGTCGCCATCGTCGACTCGATCGACGAGCTGCTCAAGCGAGTGGACGTCGTGCTGCTCGAAAGCGTCGACGGCCGGCCGCACCTCGAGCAGGCCCGGCCGGTCTTCAAGGCCCGCAAGCCGGTGTTCATCGACAAGCCCGTGGCCGGCACGCTCGCCGACGCGATTGCGATCTACGACCTGGCCCGCGAGACGAATACGCCGTGTTTCTCCAGCTCGTCGCTGCGGTTCAGCCCGGGCGTCGCCTCGCTGACGCACGACCCGAAGGTCGGTGATATCGTCGGCTGCGCCACATACGGCCCGTGCGAGCTCGAGCCGCATCATCCGGACCTCTTCTGGTACGGCGTTCATGGCGTCGAGACGCTGTACACGATCATGGGACCGGGCTGCGAGACGGTCGCGCGCACCCACACCGAGGGGACCGACCTGGTCGTCGGCGTGTGGAAGGACGGCCGGATCGGCAGCTTCCGCGGCAATCGCAAGGCCCCCTACAGGTTCGGCGGCACGGTGTTCGGAACGAAGGGGATCGCGCCGGTCGGCGATTATGCCGGGTATGAGCCGCTGGTGGTGGAGATCGTTCGCTTCTTCAAGACCGGCAAGCCGCCGGTGTCGGCCGAGGAGACCGTCGAGATGTTCGCCTTCATGGAGGCCGCCGACGAGAGCAAGCGCCAGGGCGGCCGGCCGGTGACGATCGCGAGCGTCGTCGACAAGGCCCGCCAGGCCGCCCGGTCGGTCAGCTCCGGGGCGAGGAAGCCATGAGCCAGCCGATCGAGCCCGACCGCCCCGAGACCACCGTGCCGGCGCCTTCCATGGCAGAGACGGGTGGGCCTCCGAGCCGCGTGCGCTACGTCGTGGTCGCGTTCCTGGCACTCATGACCTTCGTGCTCTACCTGGACCGTAACTGCATCGGCCTGGCGGCGACCGACATCCAGAAAGAGCTGAAGCTCTCGAAGTGGGACTGGTCGATCGTCCTGAATGCCTTCGCGCTCTCCTATGCCCTCTTCGAGATCCCGACCGGGGGGTGGGGCGATCGCGTCGGTTCGCGAAGGGTCCTGACCCGGATCGTCGTGTGGTGGTCGCTGTTCACCGCGCTGACGGGCGCGGCGGGCGGTTTCGCGGCGCTCGTTGCGATCCGCTTCCTCTTCGGCGCCGGCGAGGCGGGCGCGTTGCCGAACGCCGCGCGCGTCCTGCGCGAGTGGTATCCCGACAGCGCGCGCGCCCGCGCCCAGGGAGTCGTCAGCGCGGCGATGTTGCTCGGCGGGGCCGCGGCGCCGATCGCCACGCAGCCGCTGCTGGACCTGGTCGGCTGGCGCTGGACGTTCGTCATCTTCGCCGGTTGCGGCGTGGCCTGGGCGGTGGCTTTCTACCTCTGGTTTCGCGACGACCCGGCCCGGCATCCCTGGACCAACGAGGCCGAGCGCCGGCTGATCCAGGGTGATGCGAAGCCCGAAGAGCGAGACACGATGGCCCACGGTCCGATTCCCTGGCGGGCCGTCGCGAAGTCCCGGAACATCTGGCTGTTGAGCGCGCTGATCGCCCTGTCTTCGGGGATGTACGAGCTGTATTCGCAGTGGTATCCCTCGTATCTCCAGTCGGCCCGCGGGGCGTCGGGCGACGTGAAGAAGAACCTCGCGAGCCTGGTGCTGGGGGCGGGGGCCGTCGCGACGATCTTCGGCGGCTGGCTGTCAGACCGGCTCGTCCGCCAGACGGGCAATTACCGATGGGGCCGGACCGGGCAGGCGGTGTTCGGGTACGTGCTGGCCGCGGGCGGGATCCTGGCGAGCGTGCGGATCGACTCGATCAACCAGGCCGCGTACTGCGTGATGGTGAGCGCGTTCGGCGTGCAGCTCGCCCTGCCATGCTGGTGGTCGTCGGCCACGCGGATCAGCGGCCGGCATGTCGGTGCTCTCTTCGGGCTGATGAACATGTTCGGCTCGGTCGGACGGATCGCCGCCAACTCGTGGATGGGGTATCTGGTCGACTGGCGCGAGAAACACGGGTTCACGGGCCGGGCCATGTGGGATCCGGCGTTCTACAGTTTTGCGATTGCGGCGCTGGCGGGAATGGTCCTGTGGGCCCTGGTCGACCCGCGGCATGTCGTCGAGGATCCGGAGAAGGCCGATTCCGGGCCGGCCGATCGGGATCTGGCCTGAGCCCAGGCGTGTCCATCAAAGACGATTTGGCAAGGGAATTCAATTGATGTTCTTGTCGATCTGGCTCTGTGCTCCCGAGTAATTTCGCAATCCGTACAGGACGACGATGATCTTGCCCGAGCCGAGGGTGCCCGGTTGCGGGTGGGCGTCGGGGATGTACTTGAATTCCGCCTTGCCGACGCCGAGGTCCCAGTTATTCACGCTGGACGGGGGAAGGCCCTGGCTGAGCGGGCTGACCGGGACGCCCTGAGCGTTGAAGTAATTGGCGGGGAAGTTGGATGCGGCCGGGAAGGCGCCGCCGGTCTCGGCGAATGGGCCTGAGCTGGACGTGTTCGCGTCGGAGAGCCAGTAGAGCTGGGTGGGCAGGCCGTTGACCTCGGTTCCCTTCGGGCCGACGAAGTCGAGATTGAGCTCGGCGGCGTTCTGGAGGAAATTCCCGGCGATGAGGCCGATGTTTCCGTAGACCCGCTGATCCGTGGCCGTGGTCGTCGGCTCGGTGATCGCGAGCTGGAAGTGCATCCGCCGCGACTGGTTGCTTGTGCCGGGCTTGGCGTACGCGTGGATCGTGAGTGCCTGGCCGCTGAACTGGCCGGGGCCGACGGTGTAGCGCCCGACCGACTTGTAGTCGAACGACTCGCGGGCGACCTCGGCCGGGGTTGGCTGAGGCGTGCCCGGCGGGTAGAGGATCGGGACGAACTGCTGGACGTTCGGCGCGGGGTAGTGCAGGCCCGGCAGCGCGGGGCCGAGCGGGTGCGAGGCGGGCAGGTCCCGCGATTCGAGCGACTCGACGGACGGGCGGCGGACTCGGCCGCGGCGATCGCGAGGGTCGTTCGGCTTCATCGGCTTGATCCTCCGCCTGCGTCGGTTCCGTGCCACCGGCCGGGCATCGCAGTGTGCCGGCTGCCACTTATGAACGTAGGTCAGGCTCTCCAGCCTGACCGGGCTTCGAACGTCGGGCTGAAAAGCCTGACCTACGAAATCCGCTTCGAGACGCCGCTGACGAGCTGGCTCGTCTGGAGCAGTCCCTGGAACGTGATGACGACGTGCCCTGAGCCGAGGGTCCCCGGCCTCGGGTGGGCATCGGGCATCCACTGGAACTGCACGATCCCCGCTCCGCGGGTGTATCCCGAGCCCGGCACGACCCCGCCCGGTGCCGCATACGGGCCGCTGCTGGAGTTGACGTCATAGGCCCAGGTCAATTGATGCGGCAGTGCGCCGGCCGGCGACCCGGCCGTCGGTGTGCCGTTGAAATCGAGCACCAGTATGGTTCCTGCCTGGAGGTAATTCTCGCCGAACAGAGAGGCGAACCCGGTGACCTGGTTGGCGTAGGGGTTGCCGGGCGTCGGCGTGGCGGCAGGATCGGCCGGCGGGAAGAGCGCGGCGTCAAGCTTCCCCCGGAGGAACTGGTTTGCGCCGCCGGCGGTGCCCCACAAATGAATCGTGCTGGCCCGGTCGGAGAATCGGGGCGGGCCGACGGTGTACTGGCCTTCCCACCGCGCGGTAAAGGTCTGGCGACGCAGCTCGGCCGGCGTCGGTGAGCCGGGCGGGCTCGACGCCGGGTACAGCGTCGCGGCGATCTGGCGCAGGAGCGCGGGATTCACGAACGGACCAGGCGAGCCGATTCCGATGAGACCGTTGGGCGACATGGGTCGGGCGACGACGGCGGCCGGGCGGCGGGCCATCGAGTGCAGCGCGCCCGCCAGGGCCGCGGTGGAAGGCAGCTCGCGGGGCTCGAGCCCGTCGATCGTCGGTCGGTGCTGGCGCCGGCCTGGGAGGCGGCGCCGCGGGTCGCTCGCTGGCATTGGCACGGCCCTCCCTAGTTGATCCCTTTGTACAGAGGATTCGCCACGCCGGTCAGGTTGAGCAGTCCCTGGACGCGGACGACGACGGTGCCCGACTGCCGGGCGCCGGCTTTCAGGTGATTCGTGGGGTGATAGGTGAGTTCGACCACGCCCGCGCCCTGGGTCGAGACGGCGCCGCCCGACCCGTGGTTGTTGAGGGTCAGCTCGCCGGCCGGTGTGGCGACCGTGTAGAACGGGACCGCGTACACGCCGCCGGTGACGCCGTTCGGGTCCAGGGTGAACTGGACGTGCGACGGCAGGCCGTGGTCGAACATCGCCGGGTTGCTGCTCGGGACGCCGGGAATGTTCGTGATATCGGCGAAGAACGAACTGCCCGACTGGAGGGCGTCGGCCGGGAACATGCTCAGCAAACCGGCGACCTGGCCGGCCATGGGATCGTTGGTGGTCGGCTTCGCGTTCGGGTTGGCCGGAGGTAAGAGCAGGAGCTGGGCCCGCGCGTTGAGCGACTGGTTCGAGGTCACGTCGCGGCCGTTGCTATAGATGTGGATCGTCGACGCCTGGTCGG
This sequence comes from Planctomycetales bacterium, assembly GCA_027452145.1. Classification (GTDB taxonomy): domain Bacteria; phylum Planctomycetota; class Planctomycetia; order Isosphaerales; family Isosphaeraceae; genus JAKAUH01. Next base: position 13,640 of record DAIDHB010000074.1, on the reverse strand, counting down.
AGAACCGCGGTGCACCGACGTAGTAATGCCCGACGAACTCCATCCAGTAGGTCTGTCGGCGGATCTCGGCTGGGGTCGGCTGGGGAACCGAGTAGGTCCCGGGCGGATAGGTCACGCCGCCGACCGTCGTCGAGGTGGTGGTCGTGATTGGGGCGTACATCGACGCGGCGACCTGGTTCAGGATCGCCTGGCTCACCCAGGGCGGGGCGTGACCCGCCGCGTTTGCGGTCGCGCCGGCGTGCGCCGACGCCAGGGCCGCGGCGGCCGGGTGGATCGCGGCCGGCACCTCGCGGGGCTCGAGCCCTTCGACCCGCGGCCGGCATCTCGACGATCGCTGGTCGCGGTTCATGGCAGGATCCGTTCGCCGACGGCGGTGTTGAGGTCCAGGATCGCCCGCCGATGCCGTACGAGGGCGTCGCGGTACTGTCGCACGACCTCGTTGAAGGTGAGCTGGGCTTCGAGCAGGTCGAGCAAGCTGGTCTCGCCCCTGACGTAGAGCTCTTTCGCGTTGAGGAGGATCTGTCGATTGGCGGGGAGGACCTCGTTGCGGAACTCCCGCACGCTCAGGAGGCTCTGGTCGAGCTCCTGCACGGCGTTGAGCACGTCGCTGGCGACCACGCGCTGGAGGCTCGCCGCCTGCGTGGACGTCTGGTCCCTGTTGATCTTGGCCCGGAGGATGTTCCCCTGATTGCGGTTGTAAAGAGGCATCGTGGCCGTGATTCCCAGCGTCCACGAGTAGGAGCTGGGCACGCCGAGGTAAGTGTTGTTCTGGAATGTGTAAGGCTGGTAGAGGACGAAGACGTCGGGGTAGGCATTCGCCTTTGCCAGTTGGATGTCGGCCTCCGAGCGCCGGATGCCCATGCGGAACGCGACGAGGTCGGGCCGGATGGTCAGGGCTCGACGGACCAGCTCGTCTCGCTGCATCGGCGACTGCCGCAGCATGCCGATGGTGTCGCGGACCTGGATGGCCCGGACGTTCTCCAGCGGCAGGTTCAGCATGAGCGCCAGCGCGCGGTTGGCCTTGATGCGGGCCTGCTCGGCCTCACGGACCTGGAGCTCGGCCATCTCGAGCTTCGCCTTCACGGCCAGCAGCTCGCCGAGGGCGACCCCCTTCGCGTTGAATTTCTGTTGAGTCCGTTCGACGAGAGTTCGCATCCCCAGCGCGTAGGTCTCGCTGAACTTGACCGTGAGCGCCGCGGCCACGGCGTCGACGTAGACCGTGTACAGGTTGTCGATCTGGTTGCGGACGGCGTCCTGGAGCTGGGCCTCGGTGACCTTCTTGGCCACGCGGGCCGAGCGGGTCCGCGCGGCGCGCTTGAAGCTGAGGTCGAGCGGGTAGTTGATGTTGACGTCGCTCTGCATCGGGCCGCCGGGTCGAAGGAACGAGAAATGTCCGTAGGGGATGAGCTGGGTGTCGGCGTAGAAGATCGGGTTGGCGCGGAGGTTGGCCGTCAGCACGTCGGCCTCGGCCATCGGGATCTCCATGCGGTAGGCCATCAGGTCGAGGTTCTGGTGGATCAGGATCTCGATGGCCTGGTCGATCGTCATGCCGTCGGGGGGGCCCTCGTACTTCTCGGGCAGGTCGAGGTCGCCGTAGGCCGGCACATTGGCTTCCTGGACGGGCTGGACGCGCTGGCTCCGATCGGAGGTGCGGAAGACCGGGGCCCCGGGCATCGTTTGCGAGGCCGCCGGGACGTGGCTGCCGGCCGGGCCGGGCTTCCCGCTGAACGGCGCGATCGACGGCGAGCCGAAATCGGGGAAGTCGGCGGCGCCGAGCGGCTGGCCGACCGTGCTGGCCCCGCCCGCGGCACCCGGTGGTGCGCCGGTATCGAACTGAGGCCCCTGCGCTCGCGCAGGGCTCGAAGCCAGCAGGACCAGGGCGATCGTCGCCGCCAGTCCCCACGCGATGCGAGGCGCGCGCCGGCTCCCGAAATCAGGGCACATCCCGATCGACCTCCTGTCGTCGGACGAACCGAGTCCGCATGCGGTGGAGACGGGCATCCTGCCCGATGGGGTCCTGCGAAACGACGCGATCATCCGGCCGGCTCGTCGCCGGCCCGAAGGAATCACCTCGTCCGCCGGCCTCCCGGCCGCCGCGGTTTCGTGCGATCACTTCGCTCTGCTTCGCTTCGGGACAGACCGGTCCCGTGGACGTGTTCAGGGCGGGACGTTAGCCGAAGTCCGCCCGGGGGGGAAGATCAATCCGCCGCGGCCGCCGCCGGTGCCGGTCCGTCGAAGACGACCGAGGCCAGGGCGTCCAGGATGAGATTCGGCTCGACGTGCGCGGCGTCGCCGCAGACCTGGGGCGCCAGCAGCGTGGCGTCGCCGCCGGTCCAGACGATCCAGGGATCGCGTCCAAGGTCGGATTCTTGCCGGCCGAGGAGCTCGCGAACGGCGCCGACGATCCCCCAGAAGATTCCCGCCTTGAGCGAGTCCACGGTCCCGCGGCCCCAGGCGGCCGGCGGCCGGGACAGCTCGATGAAGGGGAGCTGCGCCGTCATCAGGTTGAGCGCGCGGGCCGTCTGGCCGAGGCCCGGCGCGATCGCACCGCCCTGCCAGACGCCGTCCACGGTGATCCGCTCGACCGTGATCGCCGTGCCGCACATGACGACCAGGCCGGGCCGGCCGGGCGGCTTCATTCGCGAGGCACCCAGGACCGCGAGTGCCCGGTCCGAGCCGCCGCTGTCGGCGCCCTCCACGTCCTTGGGCACCGGGACCTCGGCCGCCGAGCGGATCCAGTCCACGCGCTCCACGCGGGCCTCGGCCAGGAACGCGGCCAGGCGGTCGGCCACCGGCGGGTTCACGGTCGATATGCCCCACCAGGATTCGCCGGGATGGCGGGATCGCCATTCGGCCCACGCGGCCGACCAGGCCGAGGGGTCGTCGAGCGGGAGCGCGATCGATTCCGCCAGGCGGCCGGACTCGTCGAGCCGGCCCCACTTCAGCCGCGTGTTCCCAAGGTCGGCGACGACGCGCAGCATGGCCTGTCCTGATTCGCGAGCCCGCCGATGCTTTCCGGTCGGTCCGGGAGGGCGAGCCTCCCGGCGAGCCATCCCCCGCGACTCGGCAGGAGCCTCGCCCTCCCAGTAACCAGTCGGCATCGGCGGGTCTGTGTAGAAGAAACCACCCGAGTGGCCGGCGACGAGAGCCGCCGGGTCATGCCGGACGAGGAAGCACCCGGCGACTCACGTCGCCGGTTCGCCTGGAGAATCGTCATGCAAGCGTCAGGCGCCCTGGACGCCCGTGGCGGGGTCGGCGACGGGAACGCCGGGCGGCAGGTCGGATTCCTCCGGCTCGGCCCCGGCAACGGGCGCGGAGGATACCGGCCGGGCGGGCGGCTCCTCTTCCGGTCGCCTCAATTCCGCGAGGGCCGACACGATTCGATGCAGGAGCTGGGGGATGCCTCGTCCCGTCACCGCCGAGATGCCCGGAACCTCGCGGCCCAGCTCGGACTCGAGCCGGACGCGCGCCTCCTCGGCGCCGGTGACGTCCATCTTGGTCGCGACCAGGAGCTCGGGCCGCTCGGCCAGCTTCGGGCTGTACTGGGCCAGTTCGTTGCGGATTGTCCGGTAGTTGTGCAGGGGGTCCGACTCGTCGATCGGCACGGCCTCGACGAGGTGCACCAGCAGGTGCGTGCGCTCGACGTGGCGCAGGAACTCGTGCCCCAGGCCGTGGCCCTCGTGGGCGCCCTCGATCAGTCCGGGGATATCGGCCACGACGAAGTTGTGGTCCTCGGCGATCACCGTGCCAAGGTTGGGGTACTTGGTGGTGAAGGGATAGTCGGCGATCTCGGGATGGGCCCGCGAGATCCGCGAGAGGAGGGTGGACTTTCCCGCGTTCGGCAGGCCGATCAGGCCGACGTCGGCAATGACCTTCAACTCCAGGACGACCCAGCGCTCCTCGCCGGGATGACCCCGTTCGCATTGCCGGGGGGCGCGGTTGGTCGACGACTTGAAGTGGGTGTTTCCATGGCCGCCGCGGCCGCCTCGGGCCACGATCACGCTGTCCCCTGGCACCTTGAGGTCGCGGAGCAGAAACCCGCGGTCGCGGTCTCTTACCAGGGTGCCGGGCGGGACCTGGATCACCATGTCGTCGCCGCCGTGTCCGAAGCAGTCGGACCCCTGGCCGTGCTCGCCGCGTTTGGCCCGCCAGTGCCGCTGGTGGGAGAGATGCGCGAGGTTCGTCAATCCCTCGGCCGCCTGGACCACAACATGCCCACCGTGTCCGCCGTCGCCGCCGTTGGGCCCGCCGCGGGGTGCGTACTTCTCGCGCCGGAAGCTCATGCAACCGTCGCCGCCGGCACCCCCGCAAACGAAGATGGTCACGCGATCGACGAACATGAAGCCTCACCGCCGCTCGGCATGCGCCGAAAGCCGGGCCGCCGGACGTAAAAGGTTGTCCCAGAGAGGACCGAGAACGTCGCAGGGTGGGCATCGCCCACCGGTTCGAGGCCTCGACCGGTGGGCGATGCCCACCCTACATTTGATGGATGGCCGCGGAGTCAGGCTCTCAGCCCTGGGCCGCGGTCGTGGCCAGCGGCAGCACGTTGATCCGGCGCCCGCCGCGGTCGAAGGTGACTTTCCCCTCGATCAGCGAGTAGATCGTCCAGTCGCGGCCGACGCCGACATTGCGGCCCGGCTGCCACCGCGTGCCCCGCTGGCGGCAGAGGATGCTGCCCGGCTGAGCGATCTGGCCGCCGAACAGCTTGATGCCCAGCATCTGGGGATTCGAGTCGCGGCCGTTGCGGCTCGACCCCTGACCTTTTTTATGAGCCATGGAACCTGATCCTGATTTCGATTCTCGACGGAACGCGTCTCGCGCGGTCCCGCGCCGCGCGTCCTCGCTCGAGGATCGTCGCGCCGGGCCGAGATGCTTGTCAATTCTTCTCGCGTCGACGAGGATAGCGGAAGCCTGAGAGGCTCGGCAAGACCGGTTCCGGCGGCGTGAGGCGCCCGGCCGATCGGCGGGTCCTCCAGGACCGTTGCAACGGAGAATGGGTCCGATGGACGGAGCCCGAGCGGTCGTGCTGCTGAGCGGCGGGCTGGATAGCGCGACGGCGCTGGCCGAGGCGAGGGCTGCCGGCTTCGAAACCTATGCCCTGACAATCTGTTACGGCCAGCGGCATGCCGTCGAGGTCGAGGCCGCGCGTCGGGTCGCCCGCTCGGCGGGCGTCGCCCGGCACCTCGAGATGGACATCGACCTTCGCGGCTTCGGCGGCAGCGCACTGACCGACGAGATCGACGTCCCCAAGGACCGCCCCGACGACGCCATCGCCCACGGGATTCCGATCACGTATGTCCCGGCCCGGAACACGGTCTTTCTCTCGCTGGCGCTGGCATGGGCCGAGACCCTCGGCGCCTTTGATCTCTTCGTCGGCGTGAACTGCGTTGACTATTCGGGCTATCCCGACTGCCGGCCGGAGTTCCTGCGGGCGTTCGAGGCGCTGGCCAACGTGGCGACCCGGGCGGGCGTGGAGCGGACCGGGCGATTCCGGGTGCACGCACCCTTGCTTATGCTCGACAAGCCGCAGATCATCCGGCGCGGGCTCGAGCTGGGCGTGGACTACTCGCTGACGCATAGCTGCTACGACCCGACGACCGGGGGGCTGGCGTGCGGCCGGTGCGACTCGTGCCGGATCCGCCGGGCGGCGTTCGATCGGGTCGGGATCGCCGACCCGATCGGCTACGCGGCCACGGCCTGATTCTACGGGTCGGCCCGGCCGGACGGCGGCACTCCGACCGGGTTTGGCTCACCAGTAGACCCACGAGTACGGCGGGTCGGCGGACTCGATCTCGCGTTCGTGCAGGTGGAACTGATCGCCACGGCGGATGAAGTCGAGCTTGAGGGTCTTGTACCGGGCGACGGGCTTGCCGCCGCTCTCGGCGGGGACCTCCTTGTAGCCGTCCGACAGGCCGCGGACGTAGATGCTGAACCGGTCGGACTTGGGATCCCAGCGGTCCCAGCACGCCACACCGAAGACCGCGTCGTCGACGTTCTTGCGGGTGCTCGGCGGGATCACGCCGATGATGTCGACGGCGCCGAGGACCGGGATCGACGGGTCCTGCCGTTTGCGGATGACCGGGATCGCCTCGGGGACGACCTCATCCTCGAACCGCTGGCGGTCCTCGTTCACCATGACGAACTGGGGCACGAACTTGCGGGGCTTTCCGGTGCGGTTGACGACCTTGTAATAGAGGTAGTGGATCTGCCGGCGGCCCTTGCCGGGCACCTCGACGGTGACGATCCGGACGGGATAGAACGAGAAGTCGAGCACCCAGATCCCCTGCTTGTCGCTGGGCTCGAGCGCGGTGCTGACCATCTGCGCGTTGAACCACGTGCGGTCGTGCGGGACCGGCACGGTCTTGAGGGTCTGGTCGAGCTCGAACGGCGGGAGGGGTGCCGGGCGGTCGTTGTCCTGGGCCTTGGCGTACTTGTTGGCCTTCGCCTCCTGGCCGGGTCCGGGTTCCTGCGGGGCCGGACCTGCCATGGTCCAGTGCGCGGCCAGGATCGTGGCGATCGCCGCGGCGGGCACGGCGACCCACTTCAGGCTCCTGGCCGGTCGGTCTGACCTACCCCGGTGGAAAATGGGCACGGGAATTCTCCCCAGTGAGTGGGTGAGCGTTGATCGGGCCGATCGTCGGATCGGGCATGGCTCGGGCGCGACGTGATGAGCGTTCGAGGGTGACCCCATTTAGTAGCCCGAATCGGAATCTCGCGTCAAGGCGGATTCATCGTTCAGGTCCATTGTAGCCGGCGGGGTCGGGACGAACAAATGGACCGCGTGGGATCTCGCGGCAAGGTTCGGCGGGTGGTAGGGTTGAAAGCGACGGAACGGATTTTACAATGGGGGCTATTGCGAAAACCCTGTGCCCGGGCGGGTTGAGTTCGGAGGGACGGCCTTGTTCGATCGCTTGAACGCTGGCGTTGCGACGTGGTGTCTCGCTGTCCTGCTGGCGTGCGGGGTCGCACGTGCCGGCGACTTCGAGACGGTCATCCTCAAGGACGGACAGCGGATCACCGGCGAGGTGGTCGCTGAGAAGTCCAATGCGCTGTACGTGGATCTCGGCTACGACCTGCTGCGGGTCCCGCGCGACCAGGTGCTGCGGCGGGCGAAGGTCGGCGAGGCCGAGGCGGGCCAGCGGGGCCCGGCGCGGGCGATCGAGACCGATTCCTCGGGCTTCTACACGACGGGGGTGCTCAAGCCGGCGGGGGTCAAGGACCTGGTGGGCAAGTACGGAGAGGCCGTGATCTCGATCGAAACGCCGTCGGGCAAGGGTTCGGGCTTCATCATCAACAAGGACGGGTACGCGATCACCAACGCCCACGTGATCCAGGGCGAGACGCGGGTTTCGGCGATCCTCTACCTGAACGCCCCGGCCGGGCTGAGCCGGCGGCGGATCGAGGACGTCGAGATCGTGGCGCTCAACCCGTTCTTCGACCTGGCGCTTTTGAAGCTGCCGCTTCCCCCGGGCCTGAAACCCGCGTCGGTGGTGCTGGGTAATGCGGATGAGGTGAACGCGGGGGACTCGGTGTTCGCGGTGGGGAATCCCCTGGGCCTGGAGCGCACGGTCACGCAGGGGATCGTGAGCAACCGGAGCCGCGACATCGAGGGGCAGATCTTCCTCCAGACGGACACGGCGATCAACCCGGGGAATTCGGGCGGCCCGCTGTTCAACCAGCGGGGCGAGGTGATCGGCGTCACGAGCCGGGGGGCCCATGCGGCCATGGCCGACAATCTGGGCTTCGCCATCCCGGTGAACTACGTGAAGCAGTTCATCCACCACCGCGAGGCCTTCTCGTTCGACAAGGCCAACCCCAACAGCGGCTATCGTTACACCGATCCCCCGCGCCGTCAGGTGGCGGCCAAGCCCGAGGGGCTGAAGGCCAGGGCGGCCGGAGGCGCGGGCTCGCCGTCGGCCGGGTCCGGCGGGGACGCGGCCCGTCGGGGCGGCCGAGAGAAGGCGGCGAGGTAAGCCGGGGTGGGGTCCGGGGCTCGACTCGATCGATCCCGCCCCTTCGACGTGCGCCCCGCGAGACGTTCGGCCGGTCACCGCCGGCCCCAGATCGATCAGGCGCGGTGCCTGATGGACACGGCATGGACCCCGGCCGAAGGAGTCGGTGGCCAGTCCTCAGCCCTGGGCCGGTGAGCCGAGGGTGGCTCGAACGAATGGAGTGTTCTCTGATGCGAACGACGATCCGGGCCATGCAGCGCTTGGCCCTCGTCGGTGGGTTGTGGCTGGTCGGCACGGCAGGACTCCCGATTCCGGCTCGGGCCGGCGCGCCGTCGGAGCGCGTCCTCCCGGACTCGACGGTCTTCATGTTCAAGATCAACGACGTGAAGCAATTCCGCGAGGGGTTCCGCGGCAGCCACTACGGGCAGCTCTGGAACGACCCGTCGTTGAAGGACTTCCGGGACGATCTCACCCAGAGGCTGAAGGACGCCGCCCGGCCGCTCAAGGAGAAGATCGGGGTCGACCTCGGCGAGCTGATGGAGCTGCCCCAGGGGCCGCTCACGTTGGCCGTTCTTGGCCGCGACGATCCCAAGTTCCCGCTCGGCATCGTCGTGATGGCCGACGCCGGGGCGAACAAGAGCAAGATGACCGACGTGCTCAAGAAGCTGGCCAAGCAGGCCGAGGAAACCGGGGCCAAGGCCTCGGAGGAGACATTCAACGGCCTGACGCTCCACATCCTCCGGATGACCCCCGACGAGAAGCCCAGGGCCAAGGATGAGAAGGCCAATGATGCCCCGCCCGAGCTGTCGGCCTCCTGGGCCGAGGCCGATGGGACGTTCTACCTGAGCGTGGGATCGCCCGGCGGCGGGGTCGACCTCCTCAAGGACCTCACGGCCCATCGCGAGGGGCGCGACAATTCGCTGGCCGGCAACGAGTATTTCGCGAAGACCCAGAACAAGATCGGCTCGGACAAGGCCCAGGCGGTCTGGTTCCTCGATTTCGGCCGCCTGATCAAGCTCGTGCTGAAGGCCAACGCCAAGGGCAACGAGGCCCAGGTCCAGCAGAGCGAGGCGCAGCTCCAGGTGCTCGGCATCAACGGGCTGAAGTCCGTCGGCGGCTCGCTCACGTTCGGGACGGGCAATTTTGACACCCTGACCAAGACATTCTTCCTGGCCCCCAAGCCGACGTCGGGGATCCTCAAGATCTTCTCCTTCCCGACCATCCGGCTCCGACCCGAGCCGTGGGTCCCCGCCACGGTCGCCTCGTACCAGACGTTTAGCTGGGACCTCGACAACGCCTACGACGCGATCAACGAGCTGGTCAACACGTTCCAGCCGGGCATGCTCAACATCGTCGAGGGGCAGCTCGCCGGGCCCAACGGCGAGCCCCTGAGCTTCCAGAAGGACATCTTCGGGCCGCTGGGCGACCGGATCACCCTGGTCACCGACTTCAAGAAACCCGTGAAGGAGGATAGCCAGCGCATGCTGCTGGGCGTCGCCCTCGAGGACGCCAAGGCGTTCCAGTCGACGTTCAACCGTATCCTCGAAATCTCCCAGGCCGCCCCGGCGAAGCGGGAGTTTCAGGGCACGACGATCTACGACTTCGACGTCACCGTGCCCAACCCGAATGCCGCCGGCGCGGCGGCGATGACGAGGAAGATCAGCATGGCCGTGGCGAAGAACACGCTCTTCGTCACCTCCGACACGACGCTGCTCGAGCAGGTACTGCGACCCGGCAATGCGCCGCTGGAGGAGAGCGCCGCCTTCCAGACCCTCGTCAAGGAGATGCCCGAGAGCGCCAGCGGCATGACCTTCGTCCGCCCCGAGGAGTCGGCGCGGGTGTTCTACGACCTGGTCAAGAGCGGGCAGTACGAGAAGGCCGTCCAGCAGATGTTCGGCGCCAACGCGCGGGGCCCGCGTCCGCAGCAGGTCCCGCAGCTCGGCAAGGTCATCGCCAACGAGAAGCTCCCCGAGTTCTCCGCGCTGGCCAAGTACCTGACGCTCAGCGGCAGCTACAGCCTGATGGAGGATGACGGCTTCACGATGACCGGGTTTACCCTCAAGCGGCAGGGGCCCTGAGGCCGCCGTTGCCGTTCACTGAAGCCGAGAATCTCGCGGAGCCCGGGCTCCGCCGCTCCTCGCTCGTTCGATCCGACGGGCCCGGGAGGGGCGGAGGTCCGGGTTCTTGCCGCGCCTCCCGCCCGGTCGCTCCCGACGGTTCGCAGCCGGGTTGAAGCCGTGCCAGGAAGGAGGCCTCCATCGACGCCGCTCGCACCATCTCTCTCCGCGGGGTCCGGACGCACAACCTCAAGGGTTTCGACCTCGACCTGCCCGCCGGCCGGCTGATCGCCGTCACGGGCGTCAGCGGGGCCGGCAAGAGCTCACTGGCCTTCGATACCCTGTACGCCGAGGGCCAGCGGCGGTACGTCGAGACGTTCTCGCCATACGCGCGGCAGTTCCTCGAGAAGATGGACAAGCCCGACGCCGACCGGATCGACGGCCTGCCGCCGGCCGTCGCCGTGCCCAGGGCCCGCGGGCGCGCTTCGGGCCGAGGCACGGTCGGCACGATCGCCGAGATCCACGACGCGCTCGCGCTTCTCTTCGCCCGCGCCGGCGAGGTGATTTGCCGAGGCTGCGGGGCGCGGGTGCAGCCGGCGACGACGGCGAGCGTCTCGGCCGCGATCGACGGGCTGCCGGACGGGGCCCGCTACGAGATCGCCTTCCCGCTGGATGTCCTGGCCACGAGCGATCGCGAGTCGCTGGCGCGATCCCTGGTCGCCGAGGGCTTCACGCGGATCGCCGGCCCGGACGGTACGAGCATCCGGCTCGATGAGCCCGGTTCCGGTCTGCCCGAAGCGGGCGCGGTGGATGTGATCGTCGACCGGCTGGTGCGCGGCCGCGACCCCGTCGAGCGCCGGCTGGACTCGATCGAGGCCGCGTTCGCCCGGGGGCTCGGCCGTTGCCGGCTCCGGTTCGACGGCCAGGCGTGGACGTTTCTTCGAGGCTGGCGGTGCGCGCAGTGCGGGACCGAGCACGTCGAGCCGCAGCCGAACCTCTTCCGGTTCAGCCGGTCGCTCGGCGCCTGTCCGGTGTGCGAGGGCCTCGGCCGGATCACCGAGCTGGATCTCGATCGGATCGTCCCCGATCCATCGCGGACGATCCGCCAGGGGGCGATCGCGCCCTGGTCGACCCCGGCTTATCGCAAGTACCTCGACGGGCTGCTGGCCGAGGCAGAGGCGCTCGACATCCCGGTCGATCTCCCCTTCGGTCGACTGTCGCCCGAGCAGGTGCGCCGCGTGGTCGACGGGGTGCCGGGATCGCCCTACGTGGGCCTGGTGGGATTCGTCGCGGATCTCGAGCGGAAGTCGTTCCGGCTGCACGTCCGGGTCTTCCTCAACCGGTGGCGCAGCTACCGGACGTGTCCGGGCTGCCAGGGGGCGCGGCTGCGGCCCGAGGCGCTGGCCGTCCGGATCGGCGGCCGGAACATCGCCGAGCTGTCGGCGCTGTCGACTCGCGAGGCGCGTGCGTTTCTGGCGGGCCTGGGATCGGCCGCCGACCATCCGGCGTCCACGCGGCTGCTGGGGCAGGTGGAGGCCCGGCTGCGGTTCCTCGCCGACCTCGGCCTCGACTACCTGACGCTCGACCGGTCGGCCCGCAGCCTCTCGGCCGGCGAGCTCCAGCGTGTCGTGCTGGCGCGGGCGATTGGCGCGGGGCTGGTGAACACCCTGTATGTCCTCGACGAGCCGGCCGCCGGGCTGCATCCCGTCGAGATCGGCCGGCTGGCCGGCGTGCTGTATCAGCTTCGTGACCGGGGAAATACGCTGCTCGTCGTCGAGCACGACCTCGAGTTGATCCGGGCCTCGGACCATGCGGTCGACCTGGGACCGGGAGCCGGCGAGGCGGGGGGCCGACTGCTTTACAGCGGCCCGACGACCGGCCTGGCGGTTGCCGAGGGCTCGCCGACGGCCGACTTCCTCGCCGGCCGCCGCCGGCCGACGATCCCCGGCTCCAGGCGCGCGGGGATCGGGCGATCAATCGAGCTGCTCGGCGCGAGCGGGAACAATCTCCGGTCGATCGACGTGAACTTCCCACTCGGCGTGCTCTGCGCCGTCACGGGCGTCAGCGGGGCGGGGAAGAGCACGCTGATCGAGGAGACGCTGTATCCCGCGCTGCGGCAGGCGCTGGCGGGCGACGCCGCCGCGGGCTGCCCGTTCATCGGCCTGCGCGGGGCCGATGCGATCGAGGGGGTCGAGTTCCTCGACCAGTCGCCCCTGGCATGCTCGGGGCGCTCGAACCCGGTGACTTACCTGAAGGCGTTCGACGAGGTCCGCCGGACGTTCGCCGCGACCCACGACGCGCGGCTGCGGAACTACGACGCCGGGAAGTTCAGCTTCAACATCGAGGGGGGCCGGTGCAACACCTGCCGGGGCGACGGCTACCTCGCGATCGACATGCAGTTCCTCCCGGACGTGCTGGTGCGCTGTCCCGAATGCCGGGGCACGCGGTATCGCCCCGAGGTGCTGGAGATCAAATATCGCGGCCGGAACATCGCCGAGGTGCTCGACCTGACCGCGCGCGAGGCGTTCTCGTTCTTCCGCCACCGCCCGCGCGTGCAGGCGCGGCTGCGGCCAATGCTCGAGCTGGGCCTCGATTATCTCCGGCTGGGCCAGCCGTCGGCGACGCTCTCCGGCGGCGAGGCCCAGCGGCTGAAGCTCGCCGGGTTCCTCGGTCGTTCGCTGGCGGTCCTGCGCCGCGCGGGGCGGCCGTCGCATCGCCTGTTCCTGCTCGACGAGCCGACCGCCGGGCTCCATCCGGCCGATACCGCCAGGCTGATCGAGGTCCTGGAAGCCCTGGTCGAGCGGGGCAACTCGGTGATCGTCGTCACCCATAATATCCCGGTGCTACTGGCGGCCGACTGGATCGTCGAGCTGGGCCCCGGCGCCGGCGATGAGGGCGGCCGGATCGTCGCCGAGGGGCCGCCCGAGCAGGTCGCCGGGCGGCCGACGGCGACCGGCGAAGTTCTGGCGCGGGCATTGCGGTGAACCTTTCGCTCCTGTCCGTGGTCCGTCGTCCGTGGTCCGTTGTTCGCAAACGATTCCATCCAGTGGCCCGAGAGAGCCCGCGTCGCGGAACCAAAGATCCGGACTTAAGCTCGGTGAAGGGGAAAGATCATGGGCAACGCGACCGGAGGATACAGGGGTCCGCTGGAGAAGGTCGGCGAGTGCCAGTGGCGGATTCCCCGGAGCTACCGGCCCGACATGCGGGTCGACGGCCTCATCTTCGCCGACGACGTGCTGATCGAGCAGATCAGGAAGGATCAGGGCCCCGAGCAGGTGGCGAACGTGGCGACGCTGCCGGGCATCCAGGGGGCGAGCCTGGCGATGCCCGACATCCACTGGGGCTACGGGTTCTGCATCGGCGGCGTTGCGGCCACGGATCCCGAGGAGGGTGGTGTGATCTCGCCCGGCGGCGTGGGTTACGACATCAACTGCGGCGTCCGGCTGTTGCGGTCGAACCTGGAGTGGAGCGAGGCGAAGGACCGGATCAGGCCGCTGGTCGACCAGCTCTTTCGCGACATCCCCACGGGCGTCGGCCAGAGCGGCAAGTACCTGTTCGACAAGCCGAAGCTGGTTCGCCTGATGGAGCAGGGCTCGGCTTTTGTCGTGAACCAGGGCTGGGGTACCGAGCG
>DAIDHB010000073.1 GCA_027452145.1 Planctomycetales bacterium | reverse complement strand
ACGGCTCCGGTGCCCCCGCCCGAGCGCCTTGAGGACGGCCGGCTGGAACGACTGCACGCCCCACGAGAGGCGGCCCACGCCGGCGTCGCGCAGCTCCGCGAGCCGGTCGTCGCCGTGGTCCTCGGGATTCGCCTCCAGGGTGACCTCGGCGCCCGGGAGCAGGACGAGCCGGTCCTCGACGGCGCGGAGGACCCGGGCGACGCAGCCGGGGTCCCAGAGCGAGGGCGTGCCGCCGCCGAAGAAGACGCTCCGCACCGGCCCGAGGTCCGCGAACTCGGAGGCCCGCAGGTCCAGCTCGGCGACGACCGCGGCCGCGTAGCGCGCGTGCGGGACCTCGCGCGCGACCTCGACCGCGAAGTCGCAGTACGGGCAGACCGCGCGGCAGAACGGAAAGTGGACGTAGACGCCGAGGCCGGGGCCGGGCGTCAGTTCGTCGGCCACTGTCCGTCGACGCAGTCGATCTCCTTCGGCGCCTCCGCCGATCCGGCCGGTGGGAGGTAGAACATCCCACCGACGCACATCTCGATCGGGAACTGAACCGTGCTTCCGGTCGTGTTCACCCAATCGCAGTGCGTATGAACCGTGTCGCCCTTGTGGATGACGAGCGGCGCGCTCTCCGGCCAGGTGGCCCAGGTCGGGTTGAACTCCTGCTCCGCGGACCAGGTTTGGTCCGTCACGAGAGGAACAGTCCCGCCGTCGGACTGGATCAGCTCGGTGTAGATGCTGACTCCGAGGTTGTGCATGTGATCAAATGCGGCAAAGAGGTCCATGTCCTGCTGGACGATGCAGCTCATGTCCGCAGACTGCGGAGAGTTGTCGTTGGGCTGGAGGGTGAACTGGTCGTCGACGTTGGTGAATAGGCCCGCCACCTGATCGCCTGGCAAAGCGCCCTGGAACTCGAAGTCCATGACGCCTTCCCCGATCTGGGCCTGCGGTGTCGTGTTGATGAAGTGGGTGTTCAGCAGCAAGACTTCGCCCTTGTGGATGCGGAACACGACGCCCTTGGGCAGAATCGAGTCGAGCCCACCGCTGCCCTCTGCCCCGATCCCGCCCAGGAAGCGGACCGCGAGCATATCGTCCGTCGTGCAGAAGCGGCTGGTACCGACCGGCGCGGCCGTCGTCGAAGCATAGGCGGCGATGTGGTGGCCGAACCTCGACTGGTACCCTTCAACCGCGACGACGTCCTGGTCCGAATCGAACGGCGCGGAGACGTACTGGCACCAGATTTCGCTCTGCCCCGGGTCGATGTCGACCACGGGTGTCACATACCGGGTGAAGCCCGCGGTCGGAGCCGGGGGATCGAAGCCCGCGATGTAGGGGGACGCCCCAGCGTCCACGCCCGCGTCGTCGTTGCTCGGCTTGGGGCCGCCGCAGGCGGCCAGCAGCGCGAGAGAGAGGGCCCAGCGCTTCATCGCGTCACTCCAATCCCTCTCCCGTCAAGCATCCGGCGCACCGCCGTCGACGGCCGCCGATCCGGCGTCCGCGCCCGCGTCGACCGCGCTCCCGGCGTCCTCGACTCCGGCGTCCGTTCCCGCGTCGGACGCGCCCCCCGCGTCCGGCGCCGCGCCGGC
>DAIDHB010000072.1 GCA_027452145.1 Planctomycetales bacterium | reverse complement strand
GCCGAAGAAGCCCGGCGAGAACCTGCCGATGGATCTGAAGCCGAAGGCCACGCACTTCGCGCCCCGCGCGAATGCGATGATCTCGCTGTTCATGCACGGCGGGCCGTCGCACGTCGACCTGTTCGACCCCAAGCCCGAGCTATCGAAGCACCACGGCACGGAGTACTCGGGCGACGTCGTGTTCAGCTTCGTGAACCGCGCCAGCAAGAAGCTGTTCGGCAGCCCGTGGAAGTTCGCCCGCCACGGCGCCTGCGGCACCGAGGTCTCCGAATTACTCCCCGCGACCGCCGGAATTGTCGACGACCTCTGCGTGGTGCGTTCGATGCACACCGGGCACAACGGCCACGAGGTCTCGATCCGGTTCTTCCACGGCGGGATCGCCGGGATCTCCGGCCGGCCGACGATGGGGAGCTGGCTCGTCTACGGCCTCGGCAGTGAGTCGCACGAGCTGCCGGCGTACATGGTCCTCTCCGACCCCGGCGGCCCGCCGGTGGATGGCACGATCAACTGGTCCAGCGGCTTCATGCCGCCGCTCTACCAGGGGACAGTGCTCCGCCCCCAGGAGCCCCGGATTCTCAACCTGGATCCGCCGCCCAGCCTGCGCGGGCGGCTCCAGGGGCAGAACCTCGCGTTTCTGGACCAGCTCAACCGCCGGCACCTGGCGCAGCACCCCGGCGAGGCCGACCTCGAGGCCCGCATCCAGAGCTACGAGCTGGCCGCCTCGATGCAGACCGCCGCGAAGGAGGCACTGGATATCACCGGCGAGCCCGAGTCGATCCGCCGGCTCTATGGCCTGGACAATGAGGAGACCCGCGAGTACGGCACGCGCTGCCTGATCGCCCGCCGCCTGGTCGAGCGGGGCGTCCGATTCGTCCAGCTCTTCCTGGGCGGCCAGCCGTGGGACACGCACAACTCGCTGCGCACCAGCCTGCCCGCGATCTGCCGACGCACCGACCGCCCCGCCGCGGCCCTCGTGATGGATTTGAAACAGCGCGGGCTGCTGGATACCACGATCGTGCACTGGGGCGGCGAGATTGGCCGCCTGCCGGTCAGCGAGGGAAACCTCGACGCCAACGCCGGCCGCGACCACAACGGCCAGGGCTTCTCGATCTGGCTGGCCGGCGGCGGGATCAAGGGGGGCATGACGTACGGCAGCACCGACGAGGTCGGCCACCGCGCGGCCGAGAACGTCGTCACGCCCAACGACTTCCAGGCGACGATCCTCCACCTGTTTGGACTGGATCACAACAAGCTGGTCTACCACGCCAACGGCCGCGAACAGCGCCTCACCGACGGCCGCCCGTCGCGGGTGGTCAAGGAGATTCTGCGGAGTACGTGAATCGCGAATTCACCGCGACAGCGTGGGCTCGGATCCGTTCGACACGCGATTCCGGCATCGCCGAGGGACCGGATCTCGACCACGAATGACACGAAGGGCACGAATGGGACGGCGCCCGATCCCGGTCTTGATCCGTGGTATCGGTGCCATCCGTGGTGAGGGTCCGGTGATCGGCGACGGTTCGTCTGGGATGAGGAGATGAACCGCGGATGACACGAACGGCGCGGATAGGATGAAGGCCGGGCCCTGTCTTTATTCGTGGTATTCGTGCCATTCGTGGTGAAGAGGCTCCCCGCCCGGGGCCAATCCTATCGACCGTCAATCTCCCGGTACCGCTTCCACAGCCGCCCGATCCGCCGAAGGTGGTTCATGTGATCGGCCCCCTCGGTCCCGGCGAAGCCGAGCATGACGAATCGACCCTTGGCGAACGAGCGCGTCTGAATCCAACCTTCGGCCCATTCCTTGCGCTCGGCCTCGGGCTTTCCGCTCACCGAGGCGATCAGGAAATCGGCCGCCTCGCCCGTGCTCGCATAACCCTCGGGCACCAGCGCCGAGTGCGAGAGCAGGAACGTCTTCCGCCCGGCGGCCGCCTCGACGGCGAACCGGCGAAATCCCTCCATCAGGGCCGGGTCAACGCGGCGCTCCTTCGGATCTCCCGCATACCCGCAATAGATCGAGTCCGCCATGATCAGGCCGTCGATCCGGGCGAAGTTCTCGGGATCGCGCAGCATCACGCGTAC
>DAIDHB010000071.1 GCA_027452145.1 Planctomycetales bacterium | reverse complement strand
CGCGATCGTAATCCTCTAGCTCAGGTCGATCGGCTCACTTCCGGCTGGTTTCTGGGCTCCGGTGCGACGAGCAACCCTGGTTGATTCTGCAACGCTCGGTAGAGTCTGTCCCGAAAGGGCGGATGGGCGACGTAGGGTGGGCATTGGCCACCGGTCGATGCCTCGAATCGGTGGGCATTGCCCACCCTACCAGAAGGTCTCGTGACCTTCCGGGACAGACTCTTACTGGACCACCCGGACGGCCCCCACTGTGGGGTCGAGGAAGCGGATGGCGGGCTTGCCGTCGCGGTCGAGCTCGATGGCGAGGCGGCGGAGGGCCTTGCCGTCGTAGAGGGAGAAGGCGACCGATCCGTCGGCATTGGCGCGCCACGACGATCGGAGGACGTTCTTCGGACCAAAGAGGGATATGGACGGTTCGCCGCCGGAGAGGCCGAGGGAGAGTCGTGAATCGCCGCCCTGATCCCGCACCCGGATGGACGGGTCGCCGTCCTTCGTCAGCGAGATCGAGACGCCCCCCTTGCCCTTCCGGCCGACCGTGATATCGGGGCCCGAACCCTTCGGGATTCCCAGGCGGATCGCCGGCTCGCTGTCGTCGTCGAACAGGACGAGCTGCGGGTTCCCGCCCTCGGGGTCGACCGACAGTCCGATCCTCGTCTTGCTCTGCCGGTCGTACAGCGAGATCGCGGGCGTCCCGTCGCCGTTCAGGCCGAGCGACAACCCTGGCTTGCCGTCCTTGCCGAAGAACGAGAGGTAAGTCTCGCCCTTCGGCCCCCTGGACAGCGACGCCCGCAGCACGTTGTCGGCCCCCCGGAGCTCGAACCGCTCGGCCTGGATCTCCTGGGCCTTGAGCAGCTCCTGCTCCTTCTGCGCGGCTCCGGCGAAATGGCCGATGGCGAAGATCCCGACGAGCAGCAGGCCCGCCCAGGCGCGCCGACGCCACCGGCTCGACGACGCCGCGACCAGATGTTCTCGATCGTTCTCGACGGGCGCCGCGCCCGGGGCCTCGGGGTCGCGATTCGACGTCGACGCAACGGAGTTCTGCATGGCGGTTGCTCGATCGTTGGTGGGTGGGGGCGGATGGAACGCAGGAATGCCGGCGGTCGCGACTCAAGGTCCGTGGATCGTTTTGCCCTGGCCTGTTGTCCGGTCGAACTCGTTGATGAACGAGCTGTCCATCGCATCCAGGCTGATCGCGACGGCCGGGACGCCGTCCCTGTAATGGATTAGCCCAGGGGGTCCGTTTTCTTTGAGACCGAGCAGGCTGGAGACCCCTGGGCCCTTCGGACGGAGCCCGATCGAGGTCAGCCCGCTCATGCACGTGAGCGACAGGCCGAACTGTTTGAGCGCGCTCGCAAGCTCGATCGTGAATGTCCCCCGGCCGCCATCGATGTAGATCCACACGGGGCTAAAGCCCGGTCGCTTCCAGTTGATGGTCGGCGCGGCATGGAACATCCCCAGAACAAGGTCCACGGAGTCGCCCTCGTTCCGAAAGTCGAGCGACGGTGACCCCGAATCCTCGACCCGGAACGACAGGCCCCGCCACGGTTGGCCGATCAGCGTGAAGAGACTCGGCTCGCCGTCCTGATCGATGCCGAGGTTGAGAAACCAGCGGTCTGGGTCCAGGAACGCCAGCTTGGCGTGGCCGTTGGCGCGGACGGACATCGTGGCGCCGAGAGGCGGCCTGGCTCCCTCGGGCACGTTCGGGACGGTCAATCTCAGGCTCTGGAACACGACGGTCCGGGCCCTGACGACGTCGCGTGCACCCTGGGCGCCGTGGCCGGGCCGAATCAGCACGATCGCGAGCCCGGCCGCGAGGACGACGAGCAACAGGTCGTCGAGCCGGGGCAGCACGCCGAGGGACCGCGGACATCTCATGGTTGGCCTCCGAGGACCGCCCCGCTCGTCTTGATGCGGGCGCGGACCGGCGTGCTGCCCGGCGTGCCTGGCACGACAGGGATGGCATCGGACGGTTCGCACGCCCTGATGGGTTCAGGAATACACCCTGGCGCAGGCTGGGTCAACAGGCCGCTCCGGTGGGTTCCAGTTTCCGCCGCCGATGCGGAGACGTGAGCCGAGAGATGCGAGCCGGGCCAGTTCGGTCAGAGTCTGTCCCGGAAGCCCACGAAGTGGGCGCCAGGACGTAGCCGGGGGGCGTCAGCCCCCCGGAACGTGCCGGAAGCCCACGAGCACCTCCGCCAGCCCACGAAGTGGGCGCCAGGACGTAGCCGGGGGGCGTCAGCCCCCCGGAACGCCAGGCGAACCCTCATCTCCCCGACATCTGTGTCACCCTCCCGACCGTGACCCCGCGTGGCGGGGTCACGGTCGGGAGGGTCCGTCGCGAGGATTCGGTGCGTGGCGCGGCGGTCTGAGCCCGGTCCGGGGGGCTGACGCCCCCCGGCTATGTCCGATCGCCCCCTGACGGGGGCTCGGGACCTCGGTGCATGGCGCGGCGGTCCGAGCCCGGGGGGCTGACGCCCCCCCGCTATGTCCGATCGCCCCCTAACGGGGCTCACAGCCCTTCCGGCACAGGCTCTCAAACCTTCTTCACCACCACCCGCGAGCCCTGGACATCGACGACCTCGACCAGGCTGTCGGACTCGACATAGCCGCCGGCGCTGTTCACGTCGATCACCAGATCGCCGCCGAAGCGGGCCTTGCCGGTGGGCCGCAGGGGCGAAGTGGTCCGGCCGGTCTCGCCGATCAGGAAGGCGAGCGACTCGTAGCCCTCGGGCGCGGCGGCGCGCTCGGCGGCGTCCTCGGCCTCGACGCCGGTCCACGGCTCGGGCTTGAGGATCAGGCGGTTGAACAGCGGCAGCGAGGGGAAGAACCGCGCCAGGATCGCCGCGATCGCGCCGACGCCCACCAGCACGATCGTCAGCCGCAAGAGTGTCCCGCCCAGCTCGCGGTACTCATAATCCTTCGTCGGCCAGACGAACGTGTGGCTGGCCAGCACGATGCTGTAGAGCATCAGCAGGATGCCGCTGATGCCGAAGATGCCGAACCCCGGCACCACGAACAGCTCGAGCGCCAGGCAGACCAGGCCGATCAGGAACAGGATGATCTCGAGCTGGTCGGCGGTCCCGCCGAGATAGTGGCTCCAGAAGTACAGCAGGAACGCCAGCGCTGAGATGATCGCCGGCAGACCGATGCCGGGAAGCTTCAGCTCGACCACCAGCATCATCACCGCCACGAATAACAACAGCCAGCGCACATACGGGTCGGTCAACAGCGCGACGACCGAGTCGACCCAGCCGGGCGATTCGATCGCGATGTTCTTGCCGCGCAGCCCGTACAGCGACTTGAACTGCTCGGTGTCGGCGACGACCTTGCCCAGGCCGAACGCGGAGATCTCGGCGCCGATCATGGTCAGGACGGTGCCCGACTCCTTGCGGACCCTCGGCGCCTGGTAGCGGGCGGGGTCCTGCTCGATCTCGTCGCGGGCGACCAGGCGGGTCGCGCCGGTCTGGACGTCGCGGGCTTCGATGACCTCGACGGAGGGATCGACCATCGCGCGGGCGAGGACCTCGGGCCGGTTGCGGGTGCGTGCCCAGAGCGCGGCCTTGGCGGCCAGCACCGAGGCCTGCCGCTCGCTTATGTCGCCGCCGGCGCGCCGGCCCCGGGCTCCGAAGAACGGCCGGGCGTCGCCGAGCCGCGCGGTCTTTGTCAGCACGATGTCGCGGCAGGCGAAGGGCACCAGCGCGGCCAGGCCGACGGCGCGGTCGTCGATGTAGGCGACCGTCCTCATGTCGTCGACGCGAGAGATCAGGTCGCCCAGGGCATCCACCACCTGGTCGCTGCCACCAGGGCTGTTGAGCTGGAGGATCAGCAGGTTCGCCTTCTCCTGGCGGGCCTGCTCGATCCGCTTGGTGAGGTGCGTGACCATCACGGCGTCGAGCGGGCCCTCGAGGCGGACCCAGACCGGCTTCGGGATCTCGCCGAGGATCGCGTCGGGAATCGCCGCCTCGCCCGAGAGGCGGTAGGCGGCCGTCACGTCGGCCCTGGACGCGGCCGTGAGCTTCGAGAACCCCTCCTCGCGGGCGCGCTGCGCGGTCAAAACCCCGCGCAGCCCGCCGTCCCACGCCGGCTGCTCGCTCACCACCTGGTGGGTCTTCTGGAAAGCGTCGAGGTTCTCGGCGAGGACATAGTGCACCGAGCGATCGGCCGTGCGGACCAGCCGCAGGTCGGCGTCGCGGTCGAGCATCCCGAGCAAGAGGTCGGGGTCGCGGGTCTTGCGCAGGGCCAGGAAGCGGACGAGCTCGCGATAGGCGGCGTCAAAGGGCTGCCCCTCGGGCGTGATCGGGCCGAGGCTCGACTCGGGCCCCATGACGATCTCGGTGCACGCCAGTACCGGCAGGACCGAGTAGCCGCGGATGGGCTTGGGCGTGTAGGCGACCGTCAGCGCCGCGCCGGCCAGGTCGCGCGAGATCACATTCGCCAGGTCGTAGCAGGCGCCGAACTCGCTGGTGCCGGGCGGCACGTCGCCGGGCAGGAACTCGAAGACCAGGATCGGGCGCTTGCCCTTCTCGGAGGTGGCGTCGACGAGCTTCCGGGCCGCCCGGCGGACCCCCTCGATGGTCTCGGAGGTGATCGGCTCGACGATCGGGAAGAACTGGCCGGGGGTCTCGTCGGCCGCACTCTGGGGCTGCTGGGCGATCGCGGCTGGGCCGGCGGGGACGGCCAGGATCGCCGCGATCAGGAGCAGGAGCCGCGGCAGGAGGCGAGGGCGCGCGGCGTGGGGGCGGATCATGGCAGTCGGGCTCCCTACCGACGGGGCGGACCCGCGCCGGTCGGCACCGCCGGCGTCAGGGCCGGAAGGCCGGGGCGGTCGCAAGCAAGCGATCCACCGCGGCACCGATCCCGGCCGCTCGCCGTTGTCCGCGGGCGCAGGCCGATTCAATCGTGCGCTGACCGCGTCGATTATAAGCCCGCGCCGGAGGTGGGTCAAACAACCGGGACCGCGCCGTCGCGGCCGGTCAACGCCGGGGCATCGTCCCCGCCCCGGCCGGCCGGCCCGCATTCTTCCCGGCGGCGACGTCGGCCGCGGGGTTCTTGAGAACCTCCCAGTCCTTGTACACCCGGCCCACGAAGTATTTCCCGTCCACCGGCTTGTTCGGCTGGATCACCTCGAGTCGGTAGTCCTTCGTGCTCTTGGCGTCCGGCGCGATCAGCACGATCCGCGACGGCAGCAGATAACTCTTGTCCAGGTAGAGCAGCGCCGACTTGAACGTCTCCTGGTCCTCCTTGAGCTTCGGATAGACCCGCACGGCGTAGTACTTGGTGTCCTCGCCCATGTAGGTCATGTCGTAGCGGGCCTGCGCGTCCTTTTTCCGCATATTGAACAAAAACGGCAACGGCCCCTCGTCGAGCGCACGCTGCCGGTCGCCCCGGGCCAGTGGGAAGATGAGGATCTGGCGGGTCTCGTGGCGGTAGTGCCACACCTCATCCTTGGCGCAGACGATCGTATCGGAGCGCGTCGTCACGCGCTTCCTGGTTTTGGGGTCGATCGCGTCGACGAGCCGGCCCTGGGGATCCGGGACCCGCTTGATCCGGGCGAAGTCGAGATAGGCCAGGTTGGGACTCTGGAACATCGCCCGGCCCTCGTAGCGGTCCTCACTCCGCCACTTGTAATCGGTGTCGACGCGGTAAATGACGACGTCGAGCGTCTTGAGCTTGGCGCTCTGGCCCTCCCACTTGTCCAGCAGCCAGGACATCCGGGCCGCGTTCTGCTCGGCCTGGGCCTTCGCCTG
>DAIDHB010000070.1 GCA_027452145.1 Planctomycetales bacterium | reverse complement strand
ATTTCCGGCGACCATACTGGCGGGGTCACACCCGTTCCCATTCCGAACACGGCCGTTAAGCCCGCCAGGCCCATGATAGTGCCCTTGGCGCGAAAGTCGGTTATCGCCGGAATCATCCACCCAGGCCGCCCCGGAGCCCCTTAAGGCTCCCGGGCGGCCTTTTTCATTCGCGGTCCCTGCGTTGTCGGCCACCGCATTCCGACATTCCCAGTCGCTGCCTTCTCGGCCGGTGTCTACCGGAGTTCCTCCACCGTCGCGCCGCGGTTATCCGCCACGGTCGTCACGGCGGCGAGGTGGCGGACGGCGAGTCGATCGGCGATTCTCTCGTGGGCCGCGGCGATTTCATGTGCCGGACGCTCGGAGAAGGCGTAGAGCGAGGGCCCCCAGGAGCTCTGGCCGCAGCCGTGAAAGCCGGCTCGCCGCAGCTCGCGGACGGTCGCCTCGGCAAACGGCGAGCTGTAGATTCCGCCCTGGGCGGGGGCGAAGCAAGCGCCGACATGGGACTGGATCTCCTCGAGCGCCTGGCCGAACGTCCGGATATCTCGCTCCGCGATCGCGGGCAGGATGGCGAGCAGCACCAGCCGGCAGAGCCGATCGGTCAGGGTATCGGCGACGGGAGGAAGGCCGGTGAAGGCCCGAATTTCCTCGGGGCCGTGCAGGCCGTGCCGGCCGGGCGGCTGGATCAGGAGAATGCTCCATTCCTCGGGGAACGGCAGCCGGCCGAGGAGCGGCGGGACGCTCGACTCGTCCCTCCGGCCGCCGTCGACCAGGAATCCACCGAGACGGAATCCATGCAGTCCGATGCCGGAACGGCGCCCTCGTCCGGTCAGCCGGGCGAGCTGCTCGTTCGTCGGCTCCTCCACGCCGTTGAGCTTCATCACGGCCGTCGCCACCGCCAGGCTGAGCTGCGTACCCACGCCCAGGCCGACGTGCTCCGCCGGTGCCCGTCGGATGCGGATGGCCACCGGCCTGGGATGGATTCCCAGCTCGACGAGTCGATCGGCCAGCGTTCCGAGGATGCGCTCGACCCGCTCGGAGAGCGGACCCTCGACGCGCTGGATCACCGCCGGCTCGACGGTCATCTCGATGTCCGGCGAGCGGATCATCAGGCCCAGGCCGCCAAACTGTCGTTTGGCCCCAGGTCCCCAGCCGAGCAGCCCGAAGTGGAGCCGGCTCGGCGTTCGGAGGAGCAGGCGTGAGCCGGTCATTTTGGCGAAGGTCTCAGGTCCGGGTCGACACCCTGGTGAGTGGCGGCTTCCCGGAGGTAGCGATTGAGCAACTCGAACGCGGCGCGTTCGTCGGGGCCGCCGGTCTTGTCGATGAGGACCTCGAGCTTGCGGAACTCCAGCAGGAGGTCGCGGACCGGCAGCCACTCGACCCGCGTGGCCAGGATCGCAGCCTCGAGCACGGCGTGCTTCGCGCGGTTGAAGCCGAAGAAATCGCGGTGCCGTCCCGACGCCAGGGTCTCGGCCACGATCGTCGTCCTGTCCTCGCGGTCGTCGAGCTCGACGACGCGGAACTCGTAATATCGGCAGGCGTCGGCGAGGATTGCGCCGTCCACCCGACTCGCGGGACGCGTCGCGGGGAAGGGTTCCAGCGGCGCACCGATCGCGGCCTGGGCCAGCAGCCGCACGTCGTCGGTGACGTGGAAGACTCCTTCACCCCTGTCCTTGAGGTTTGCGTAGGTGGTCGAGCTCCGGTAGGGCCGGAGGATGAACCGCTCGAGCTTCTCGGCCGGTTCCACCTCGGGACCCATCGGCGCGACGTTCAGCAAATCCTCGCCGCTCAGGCTTGTCACGATCCCTTCGAGTATCACGCTTCTCCCCCGCCAGAAGCCTCACCTGTCCCGTCAGCCGCCGGATCCGGGCCGCGTCGACGGCGGGATACCTTCTCACGAGCGATATGGCTGGTCTCGGGCGTCGTGAGGAAGCCCCACTCCAATGCCTGATCCTGGCGATACGACTTGCTCAGAGTCAAGGCGGTCCTCGCCTTCATCATCTCGTACCCCAGGTAGAACGCGTGCGAGGCGTCACTTACACCCATCTGCTCGAAGATCACAAAGGGATCGTCTTCGCTCAGCAAGTGTTCATTGTTGAGCGCGTGAATCTGCCCGTCCTCAGCAAACAGTCGCCAGTTCGGGTCGCGTATCCTCCGCTGGAGCTCGACGAGATTCGCCCGGCCGAACTCGTTGATGCGCGGGTCGCGGAGCATCACGAGACGAGGGTCGACGTGCTTCGGCAGCGATCGCCGCGAGACAGCGTGATGGGCAAGGCGGCGGGCGATGTCGATCTCGGCGACCGACGACCTCGCCCAGTTGATCACCGCGGTGGTCAGGACGCTTCGGATTCCCAGCTCCTCGCAGAAGCCGATCAGGAGGGCGTTCACTCCGGCCGAATCCACCTCGGTGAGCTCGGTAAGGTTGCCGACGCCCATCATGATCGCGGCGTCGGGGAAACGCCTGCGGACATCCAGGTAACGGCCCAGCGAGGCCGCGAAGCCGAAGCCGACGGGCTCGAGCACGGGGTCGATCCGGTACGGAATCGCGCTGCGTTCGAGGAAGTCGATGGTCTGATCCAGGCCGTCGAGCGTACCCGGGGCATCGGGGATGGCCACCACCTCGATGCCCCAGTCGACGGCCCGCTCGCGATTGGTCGCGTCGACGCTCAGGACCAGCTCGGCCCCGGCTCGCGCCGCGTCGGACACCTCATCAGGATTGAAGCTATCGATCGAGACTCGAAATCCCTCGGCCCGGAGCGCGGCCACCGCCGGTCCGACCCCAACCCACCGCGTGCCCGGGTCGCAGCCGAGGTCGATCAGGTCGGCGCCCTCGTCGCGGAACCGGTGGGCCGCACGGAGCAACTCCTCGGTGGATAGCCGGGGTGCGTGGTTGATCTCCGCCAGGATCTCGATCTGGTAGGCGCCGTAGTCGGTCGTCGCGCGGCCGGCCTCGCCGAAATGGCGAGGCAGGTCGCCCAGATCGATCGGCCCCAGTTCGACGGGCACGCCGGCTGCCCTGTCCCGCACGGGGCCAAGATCGCCGGAGCAATGTCCCGGCAAAATGATCCGGTCGATTCCCTCGGGGATCTCGAGGCGCCTGGCGATCCAGGGCGGGGTCATCAGCGCGGCGACGGTGATCGGCATCACGGCGACCTCGGCCGTGAAGCCGGCCTTCGGCGCGAGGTTTTCAAGGACCTGGCGGAGGGCAAACTCGGCCAGCCGGCCGGTGACGAACAGGTATCGCGGCCGATCCGCCATGCTGGTTCCAGTCCCGCCGATGGATGGAGATGGATTGGGTTGGGTTGAGTGCGGGGCCCTACGCGCGGACCGCCCCTCCATTGACCCTCAGGATCTGACCGGTGAGGAAACCGGCCCCGGGACTGACGAGAAACCGGGCGGCGCGGGCGACGTCCTGCGGCGTGCCCCAGCGGCCCAGGGGCGTCTCCCGGAGCACGCGCTCCTGCCAGGTGGACGAGGCACCCTCGCCCCACTCGGTCTTGATCCATCCGGGCGCCAGGGCATTGACCCGGACCGAGGGGGCGAGGCTCACGGCGAGACTACGGGTGAAGGCCATGATGGCGCCCTTGGTGGCTGCAAACAGCTCGCCCGAGTCTCCCTCCATGCCTGTTTCGGCCTGGTCCCAACCCATCGTGACGATCGAGCCGCCCCCGTCCTCGCGCATCAGCCGGCCGACGGATCGGCAGAGCCGGACGGTCGCCGCGACGTCGACTTGCCAGAGGAGGTCGAGCTTGGCGTCGAACGGCAGTCGGGCCGCAGGGCCGGTCAGGGTATCGGCGCCGGCGATGTGCAGCCACGCGTCGAGACCGTTCCAGATCGCCCACGCGCGCTCAACCAGGCGGTCGCCGGTCTCGCGGTCGGCAAGGTCGGCCATGAGGACCTCGGCACGACGGCCGCGCCGGCAGATCTCGGCGGCGACTGCCTCGGCGGACTCGGCGGATCGCCGGCCGTGCACGATCACGTCGGCCCCGGCGTCGGCCAGCTCGAGCGCCACCGCGCGGCCGATCCCCGAGGTTGAGCCGAGCACGGCGGCCCGGCAGCCGATCAGTTCCACCCCTGACAACTCCCCTGGCAGGCCCCTGCCCCGGCGTTCCGGGGCTCATCTGGCCCGTGGCGCGGGGTTTGGCGTAGATTCGTCGTGTCTTCATCCACGTTAGCCGGACTCGGTCGACCGCGGCAAGGTGAGAGGGACCCATGCGGATGTTCCTGGCTCGACTGGTGCGTTTCCTCAGGGCCGTGCAGACGGTCTGGTCGATCATCGGTGTCACCATCGTGGCGATCGTGCTGACCGAGGCCGCGCTCCGCCTGGCCTTCGCCGTCAAGGACAGGCTGGCCTCCGCTGCCGGGGTCGACCCTCGACTGATCCGCGAGGGCTACGCGGGGGAGACGTGGCCGATCCAGCACGATCGTGAGCTGCGGGCCCTCGCCGACCGCTGGGAGCCCTATGTCTACTTCCGTCAGAAACCGTTCGCGGGCGAGACCATCACCATCGACGCGGACGGAAAGAGGCGGACCTGGGCGCCGCCCGACTCCGCCGGGCGGACCGCGAAGGGTTACAAGTTGCTCATGCTCGGCGGCTCGACGCTCTGGGGCTACGGCGCGCGCGACGACCGGACGATCCCGTCGCTCGTCGCCAGGCGGCTGCACGAACGCGGATACCGGGTCGAGATTCGGAATCTCGCCGAGATCGGTTACGTCAGCACCCAGGAAGTGGTTGCACTCGTTCGCGAGCTCCAGGCCGGTTATCGCCCGGACCTGGTGATCTTCTACGATGGCGTGAACGACACGACCTCGGCGTTGCTGGAAGGCGAGGCCGGAGTGACGACCAACGAGCGCAACCGGCGGGCCGAGTTCAACATCCTCCAGTCGCCCGGCCGCCTGGGCGGATCGCTCTTGATGCGAGTGGTCCGCGATTCCGCGTCATTTCGGCTGGCCCAGGTGATCGCGCATCGGGTCGGCGGTCCCGCGGCCATCCCCCTCGCCGGCTCATCCGCGACCGATCGGAAGACTCTCGCAAGCGATGTCGTTCGACGATACCGGGCCAATCTGGAGATGGTCGAGAAACTGGGGCGGGAATATGGTTTCGACGCGCTCTTCTACTGGCAGCCGGTGGTCTTCGACAAGGGAGCGCCGACGCCCGTCGAGGCTGACGAGGCGCGGAAGCTCGAATGGGCTCGCGGATTCGTCGGGGAGGTCTATGGGTCGATCCGGGAATCGGGCGAGCTTCGAGCAGATCGCCGGTTCCACGACCTGAGCCGGGTGTTTTCCGGGTCGAAGGAGCTGGTTTTCATCGACTACTGCCATACGACCGAGTCGGCCAATGAGCGGGTGGCGGCGATCATCGCCGATGACGTGGTAAAGGTCCTGTCACCGGCCGCAACGCCCTCGCCGGTGGAAGTGCCTCGCGCCGCGAGATAAGATGAGCCTCCCGGCCGCCCGGGACGTTGAAGTCGTGCAAGCCTTGGAGCGTCGAGCGATGACCACGGTGAACGTCGAGGCCGGCAGCGCGGGATCTCACGTCGAGTCGGACGTGGTCTGCGTTCACTGCCCCTGTCTCTGCGACGACATCGATCTGCACGTCGAGGGCGGTCGAATCATTGAGGCGCGAAATGCCTGCGCAGCCGGCCTGGCGAGGTTCCTGGACGTCGGGCCGGAGGACGATCCCTCCTGCTTGATTGATGGCCGCCCGGCAGGTTTCGAGCAGGCCGTCGAGCGAGCTGTCTCGATCCTCGCCGCCGCCCGTTCGCCCGTTGTCCTTGGACTCGGCGGTGCGACCTGCGAGGCGCAGCGCGCGGCGGTCGCGCTGGCTGACCGACTCGGTGCCTGCCTCGACGCTTCGGGTAATCGGGGAGACGATCCATCCACGACGGCTCTCCAGGCCGTGGGCGAGGTGACCTGCACGCTCGGCGAGATCAAAAACCGTGCCGACCTGGTGATCGTCTGGGGCGCCGATCCGGCGGTGAGCCATCCTCGGCTTTTCGAGCGACACGTCCTGGAGCCGACGGGACTGTTCGTACCGGCGGGTCGGGCTGGCCGCTACTGCATCGTGGTGGATGACACGGAAACCGAGACCGTCCAGACGGCCGCGGACGAGTGGATCGCACTGAGGCCGGGGGCGCATTTTGAGGCGATCTGGTCGCTTCGGGCGATGCTCAGGGGAGTGGACCTCGATCCCGAGGCCATCGAGCGGAGCACGGGTGTCCCCCTCTCGCGGTGGCTTTCGCTAGTGGACCGGATGAAAACGGCTCGCTACGGAGTTCTGCTGTATGGTCCCGATCGATTGGACAATCCCGGTGATCCTTCTGTCGCACTCGCAGCCCACGCCTTTGTCCGGGAGCTGAACGCCCACACGCGGTTCGTTGTGCTGCCGCTCGGCGGGCGAGAGAACGATCACGGGGCCAGCCAGGTGCTGGCGTGGCAGACTGGATACCCCGGTGCCATCCATCTGGCCGGCGGCTTTCCTCGGTACAGCCCGGGAGAGTTCACCGCGGGAACCCTGCTCGGCCGCGGCGAGGCGGATGCGGCGATTGTCGTCTCGGGGAATCCGAATGAATGCCTGGACGACCCGGCCCGCGCGGGGCTCGCGCGGATTCCGTTGATCGTGCTGGGTTCGGACGGCGATAAATCCCGGCTGACGCCGGCGGTCATGTTCCGCACTCCCGATCTTGGTTCGCGGACGCGCGGGACCGTGTTTCGGATGGACGGCGTGGCCCTTCCGTTGCGGCAGGTACTACCGACGAAGCGGACTTCCACCGAGGATGTCCTGCGGGCGATCGGGCGTCGGCTGACGGCGGATGCGGCTCGGCCCGTGCGGGAGGATCGGCCATGCCCTTGATCTTCAAGCGGACCTCGGCCATCGGCGTTCCCATCCGACTACGCGGCATCACGCCCGATGGCCTCCGCGCGAGCTCGCCTGCCGATGTCGCGCGGCTCGAGGTTCCCCGGGGAAATGGTCGAGTTGCTCTCGGCGACGTCTTCCGGATCTCGGGCGACGTGTCCGAGGGCCGGCTCGAATTCGAGGGAGACCTCGGTGACATCCACGAGATCGGCCAGGGGATGACGGGCGGTGAGATCATCGTCCGCGGGAACGCCGGGCGGCACGCCGGCGCCGGCATGACCGGCGGCGCGATCCATATCCACGGCGACGCCGGCGACTGGCTGGGCTGCGAGATGAAGGGAGGGCTGATCCACGTCCGGGGCTCGGCCGGCGATTACGTTGGGGCCGCGTATGCCGGCAATCGCCGGGGAATGACCGAGGGCACCGTCCTGATCGATGGCTCGGCGGGGAGTCATGTCGGAGCCTCGATGCGACGCGGGCTCATCGCGATCGGCGGCGACTGCGGCGAGGCCGCCGGGCTGGAGATGATTGCCGGCTCGATCCTCGTCTTCGGCGCCTGCGGCCGGGCACCGGGCGCCGGGATGCGTCGCGGGACGATCGGAATGTTCGGGACGGCTCCCGTGCCGCTCCTACCCACGTTCCGGCCGGCGGGCCGGTTCCGGCCGCTGTTCCTCCGGCTGATCCTGAGGGAGCTGGAACGCCTCGGGCTCCCGCCGCATGAGGGACTGTCCGACGAGGAGTTCCTGCTCTACCACGGCGACCTGGTCGGGCTGGGCAAGGGCGAGGTCTGGTGCCGCGGGGACGGTGGGACGCCATGAGCAGCGAATACATCAAGATCGTCGGCGGCACCGTCCACGACCCGGCCAACGGCGTCGACGGCGAGGTCCGCGACATCTGGCTGGCCGATGGCAAGGTCGTCGCGGTCCCGGCGGATCCGTCGGTCCGGGCCTCTCGGGTCATTGACGCCCGCGGCCTGGTGGTGATGCCGGGCGGCGTCGACATGCACTGCCACATCGTCGGGTCCAAGGTCAACACCGCGCGGATCATGTGCCCCGAGCACAGCCGCGAGGCCCCGCCGGTCGCCCGGACATCGACGACCCGTAGCGGGACGATGGGGAGCGTGCCCAGCAGCTTCGCGACCGGCTACAGATATGCGGGACTGGGCTACACGACGGCCTTCGACGCGGCCATCCCCCCGCTCGCCGCGCGCCACGCCCACCTCGAGCTGGCGGATACGCCGTGCGTCGACAAGGGCTTCTACGCCCTGGTCGGAAATAATCATTACATCATGCGTTCGATTCAGAAGAACCAGCCCGAGAAGCTGAAGGCGTTCGTCGCCTGGCTGCTCGGCGCGGCCGGGGCGTACGCCACCAAGCTCGTGAATCCGGGCGGAGTGGAGATGTGGAAGCAAGGTCGCGACGGCAACGCCCGCGACCTGGATACGATCGTCGACGGCTTCGGCGTGACACCCGGCCAGATCATCGGCTCGGTCGCGCGGGCAGTCGACGAGCTGCGCTTGCCGCATCCGGTGCACGTCCACTGCAACAACCTCGGCCTGCCGGGCAACTGGACGACCACGCTCGAGACGATGAAACGGCTCGACGGGCATCGGGGCCATCTGACTCACATCCAGTTCCACAGCTATGCCGGCGGCGACGGCGATGAGGACACATTTGGTTCGAAGGTCGCACCGCTGGCCGAGTACGTCAACGCCCATCCGAACCTCACGGTGGACGTGGGCCAGGTCGTCTTCGGCCGGACGATGAGCATGACGGCGGACGGGCCGGTCGGCCATTACCTGAGCCGGCTCCAGGGTTCGAAATGGTACAGCAGCGACATCGAGCAGGAGGCCGGCTGCGGCGTCGTGCCGATCGAGTACAGGAACACGAGCGCGGTCCACGCCTGGCAGTGGGCGATCGGCCTGGAGTGGTACTTGCTGGTCGACGATCCGTGGCGGATCGCCATGAGTACGGACCATCCCAACGGCGGGTCATTCCTCGCTTATCCGCAGATCATCCGCCTGCTGATGGATCGCACGTTCCGCCAGGACGTTTTCAAGACACTGCCGGATTCGGTGCGCGAGAAGAGCGCCCTGAAGGATCTGGACCGGGAGTACACGCTCAACGAGATCGCCATCATCACCCGGGCCGCCCCCGCGCGGATGCTGGGACTTCGCAACAAGGGGCACCTTGGCGTCGGGGCCGATGCCGACGTCACGATCTACGCGCCGGCCTCGGATGCCGAGGCGATGTTCCAGATGCCGCGCCACGTCATCAAGGCCGGCCGCCTGCTGGTCGAGGGTGGCGAGATTCGCGAGCCGTTCCCGGGCCGGACGCTTCACGTCACCCCGGAGTATGACCGCGAGGTTGAGGCGGATATCCGCGCGTGGTTCGAGAACGCGTACTCGATCCGATGGCGAAACTATCCGGTGGACCTGAACGCCCTGACGGAAGCCGAGGTGGTCGCGTGAACGCCAACGATTCACGGGCGGGACGGCCGGCTCCCGGGTTTCTCAATGGGCGAGTTGTCGACACGTTCGCCGAGGCGTTCCCGATGACCGCGGCGCGAGCGATCATCACGGCCGATACGACAGAGTGGGCAAGGATCGCGGCCCAGACGATGACCGGCTATGCCACGAGCGTGATCGCGTGCGACGCCGAGGCCGGCATCGAGCGGGCGCTCGACGAGTCCGAGACGCCCGACGGCCGACCCGGATTCAGTGTCCTGGTCTTCGCGTTCAGCCGCGACGCGATCGAGAAGGCGCTGGCGAACCGCGTGGGCCAGTGCGTGATGACCTGCCCGACGACCGCCTGCTACAGCGGACTGCCGGCGGGCGAGAAGACAGTGAGCGTCGGCGGCCGGCTCCGCTACTTCGGCGACGGCTGGCAGGTCTCCAAGCGGATCGGCGGGCGGAGGTACTGGCGGATTCCCGTCATGGACGGCGAATTCCTCTGCGAGGAGTCGTTCGGCACGACGAAGGGCGTGGCCGGCGGCAACCTGATCGTTCTGGGCTCCGAGCCTGGCGCGACCCTTCGCGCCACGGAGTCCGCTGTCGCCGCCATCCGCGACCAGGTCCGCGACGTCATCCTCCCGTTTCCCGGCGGAATCGCCCGTTCGGGGTCGAAGGTCGGCAGCAAGTACAAGGGGCTGCGCGCGAGCACCAACACGGCGTTTACCCCGACGCTCCGGGGCGTCGTCCCGACGGAGATGCCCCCCGGCGTGCGCTGCGTGTACGAGATCGTGATCGACGGATTGACGCTCGAGGCCGTCGAGAAGGCCACGGCGATCGGCGTGCGGGCCGCGCTCGAGGGACCGACGGTGATCGGCATCACCGCGGGCAACTACGGCGGAAACCTGGGGCCCTTTCACATCCGGCTCCTCGACGTGCTCGAGCGGTTCGGAGTCAGGGCGTGAGTGGCGAGCGGACATCGACGCCCTGGGCGTTCGACGCCGCGCGTTTCGCGGTCGTCCGGCTCGCCGCAGTTCGTGCGGCGACGGCGGGCTGAAAGCCGGCATCGGTCGCGAGTAGAATGCAGAGATGCCGCGAGATGGTGTGAGGCCGGAAAGGCGGGAGGCAGCGATGTCCTGGTCGTTGAATCGTCGAGCGTTGTACGCGGCGAATGCCGTCGAACCCCACGCGGACGACTACCGGGTGGCCGTCCGCCCGGTCGATGGGGGCGGGAAACTCATCGATTGCGGCATCGAGTGCCCTGGAGGCCTGGAGGTGGGCATCGTGCTGGCGCGCGTCTGCCTGGGCGGGCTGGCGAGCGTGTCGATCGTGCCGGGAGAGATCAGCGGGCGGCCGGGCATGATGGTCCAGGTCTTCACCGACCATCCGGTGCGGGCGTGCCTGGCCAGCCAGTACGCGGGCTGGGCGATCAAGGAGGGGAAGTACTTCGCGATGGGCTCAGGGCCGATGCGGGCCGCGGCGGGAACGGAGGCGATCTTCGACGACATCGGCCATCGCGAGACGGCGAGCGGCGAGACCGGTGTCATCGGCGTCCTCGAGGCCCGCAAGCCGCCGACGCCCGAGGTCGTGCGGCTGATCGCATCGGCCTGCAAGGTCGAGCCCCAGGCAGTCACTCTTCTCGTCGCGCCGACGGCCAGCCTGGCGGGCGGTGTCCAGATCGTGGCTCGCTCGATCGAGACCGCGCTGCACAAGCTCCACGAGCTTAAGTTCGACCTGTCCCGGATCCTCTCGGCGCACGGGACAGCCCCCCTGCCCCCGGTCGCCGCGGACGACCTCTCCGCGATCGGTCGAACCAACGACGCGATCCTCTACGGGGCCCGCGTGATCCTTTGCGTCACCGGCGACGACGCCAGTCTCGATGAGATCGGCAAAAAGGTACCGTCGTCGGCCTCGCGGGATTACGGCGAGCCGTTTTCCACCATCTTCGCGCGGTACAACCACGACTTCTACGCCGTCGATCCCCACCTCTTCAGCCCGGCGGAGGTGGTCTTCCAGAACGTGCAGACCGGCCGGTCGCACATCTTCGGCCAGCCCGAGCCCGGCGTGCTGGCCCGGTCGTTTTACCTATGACGACGCTGGCGGCACTCGTTTCAGGAACGGGCTGGCACGTCGAGGACCTGTTGCGCGCGGCGGGCCGGCTCGACGTCCGCCTGATCCCTGTCCCGTTTCCCGAGGTCTCGGCGCACGTCAGCCTGGGCGCGACCGCCGGGGGCGTGCGGGCCGGCGACCTCGAGCTGATGCGCGTCGACGGCGTCCTCGTCCGGATGATGCCGCCAGGTAGTCTCGAGCAGGTCGTCTTCCGGATGGACGCGCTGCACCGGGTCGCGGCGGCCGGCGTGCCGGTGCTCAACCCGCCCCGCGCCGTCGAGGCGGCCGTCGACAAGTACCTCACCCTCGCGCTGCTCGACGCCGCCGGGCTACCCGTCCCGGCGACCTGGGCCGGCCAGTCGGCAGCGGCGGCACTTGCCGCCTTCGATCTGCTCGGGGGCGACGTCGTCGTGAAGCCGCTCTTTGGCTCGGAGGGACGCGGGCTCGTGCGGGTGAGCGATCGGGAGCTGGCCTGGCGGACCTTTCACTCGCTCGAGCGCCTCGGGGCCGTGCTCTACCTCCAGCGGGCGATCCGGCATCCCGGGCACGACATCCGCGTCTTCGTGCTCGAGGGCCGCGTCCTCGCCGCGATGCGGCGCCACGCCCCGCCCGGCGAATGGCGGACGAACGTTGCCCTGGGCGGCGAGGCCGAGGCTTATGATCCCTCGCCCGAGGAATCCTGCCTGGCGATCTCCGCCGCCGCCGCGGTCTCCGCCGAGGCCGCCGGAGTCGACCTGGTTCACGATCCCGACCGCGGCGGCCCGGTCGTCCTGGAGGTCAACGCCGTGCCCGGCTGGCGGGCGCTGGCGCGCGTCTCGGGCGTCGATGTCGCGGCCGCGTTGCTCGATTCGCTCCGGCGCAGGAGCCGAGACCGATGAATCCCAGCCATCCGCGCGACGGATCAAACCCCATCGCCGCCGGTCCGCTCTCGCCCGGGCGGCTCGCGCAGCTCGCCTGCGTGCTCGAGGTCCTGGCGCCCAAGCCGGGCAACGTGCAGCGGCATCGCGACCTGCCGGGCCTTCACCTTCTCGACTTCATTGCCAGCGCGCTGGCAATCGGCGAGCCGCTCGATCGGGCCGGGGTCGACGGCGTCGGCGCGGG
>DAIDHB010000069.1 GCA_027452145.1 Planctomycetales bacterium | reverse complement strand
GTCATGGGATTCACGCCCGACCAGGTCTGGGCGATGAGCCTGTGGGAGTTCTCGGCCGCCTGGGCCGGATGGCGCCGCGCCAACAGCGCCGAACCCGCCAGCCAGTTCCCCACCGACGAAGAGCACGCGGCCAATGTGGCGCGCCATTTTGGGCTGAGGTGAGCGATGCCTGACGGGTCCGGCGGCCTCGAGGAGACGATCACCCTCCTCTTCAAGGTCCAGAACAACCAGCTCCAGCACCAGCTCGACAAGATCAACCGGTCCGTCCACGGCTCGGCCGACAAGATGCGGAAGGATCTCGAGAAGGGCCTCGATACGGGCCACCTCTCCAAGGCGCTCGACAAGGTCTTCGACTCCAGCCGCATCACCATGTTGCGGATGGGCGAGGAGCGGCTGCGCATCTTCGGCTCGGCCCTGGAGCCTTTGGGCGCGGCGGGCATCGCCGCCGGCGTGGGCATCGGCGCGTTCTATGCGGCCATGGAGATGGCCTCCAAGTCGGTGGAGTTCGCCACCGAACTGCAGCACCTGTCCGACAAGCTGGGGGTGACGACCGAGCAGGTCCAGCGATTCGACTACGTCTTCGCCGCCGCCGGCATCCCGATCGACAAGGGCCGCGAGGCCCTGCAGCGGCTGAACGAGATCTTCGGCCAGGCGCAGAGCGGCGTGCTCCGCCCGCAGTCCATGAAGGCGTTTCAGGCCCTGGGCTTCACCCAGGACCAGCTCCTCAAGTTCCACAGCGTCAGCGACTTTCTCGCCGCCCTGCCGGCCGCCATGGCGCGGGCGGGCAGCGCGGCCGAGCAGGCCGGCATCGCCAAGCGCCTGGGCATCGAGGATCTGATCCCGTTGCTGCGCGAAGGGAAGGGCGGCCTGGCCGACCTGACGGCGCAGACCGCATCTTATGGGGTCATGAGCGACCAGGCCGTCGCCCACGCCGCGGCCCTGAACAAGGAACTGCAGGTCGCCAAGCAGCGCGTCCACGAGGCGGCCCTTTCGTTTGGCGCGGACTTCGCGCCGGCCCTGGTCGCCGTCCAGAAAATCATGCTGGGTCTGATCGAAACCGCCGACAAGCTCTGGCGCGCCCTCGATCCGCCGGAGTCGAAGCGCATCGCCGACGAGCTGGCGACGGCCAACGAGATCGAGAAGCGGTTCGGCGCGAACGACCCCCGGGTGAAAGCCCTCCGCACCGACGCGGCCCGGCGCCAGGGCGTCCAGGCCCAGGACTTGGCCGACCAGAAGCGCGAGCAGGCGGACGCCAACGCCGCCGCCAAGGCCGACATCGCGGCCAAGGCGCCCAAGGCCGGCCGCGTCGCCCGGGCCCCGCGCGACACGTTCGGTTCGCAATGGGCCTCGGCGACCGGGTCGCTTGAAGATGCGGCGCGGGCCTATCTCGAGTCGCTGGCGGCCCTGACCAAGGACACGGCGGCGCACGCGGCGATCGAGAAAAAGATCGCCGACGACGAGCTGGCCAAGGCGCAGGCCGAGACGGACGCGAAGATCGCCAAAATCCAGGCGGACAAGGGCCTGACGGCGGCGCGCAAGGCGGAGCTGGTCTCGGCCCTCGAGGAGGCGCAGCTCGGCCGCGAGCTGGCGGCGCAGAACCGTCAGCGCCTGGTCGACCTCGAGGCGGCGGACGCGGCCGGCAAGGCGCGGGTCGAGCAGGCCAACGCCGAGCGCCAGGCCCAGATCGACATGCTGGACGCCCAGAAGGCCCTGGCGACCACGGCCAAGGCGCGCCAGGCCCTCGATCTCAAGATCCTGGATCTGCAAGAGCAGATCTATGTGGCCAGCCAGAAGCAGGCCATCGCCGCCGCCGCCGCCTCGGGCGACCAGGTCGAGGCCCGGCGCCTGACCACGGAGCTGAACGGGCGCGAGGCGACCTTCGGCCTGCGCCAGAAGGCCGTCGGCGCGGGGCCGCCCAAGCAGAGCCCCTATGACGCCTATCTGTCCAAGCTGTCGGACGCGACCGGCGCCAATGTCGGCGACTCCCTCCAGACCATCGCGGTCACGGCGCTCGAGCACTTCAACAGCCAGCTCACCACGGCCATCGTCAACGGCCGAAACCTCGGCGACGTGTTCGGCAATGTGGCGCGCCAGATCGAAAGCGATCTCATCAACCTTGCGCTGGAGAAGTATCTGACCCTGCCGCTCGCCCAGGCGCTCGGCCTCGCCGGCGGCCAGGGCGGCCTGCTGTCGATCTTCTCCGGCGGCGCGGGGGGCGGCGGCTCGACCGTGGGCGTGGCGGCGTCCAGCTTCGACGGCATCATCCAGGCGGCGTCGGGGATGAGCCTGTTCGCCGGCCTTCCCGCCTTCGCCGGCGGCACGGATTTCGCGCCCGGCGGCATGGCCCTGGTCGGCGAGAACGGGCCGGAGCTGGTCAACCTGCCGCGCGGATCGCAGGTCATCCCGAACAACCGGCTGAATGCGGTCAGCGTGGCCCCGGGCATGAGCGTCGCCAGCCCCTCGATCAGCTTCGACCTGCGCGGGGCGGTGATGACGGCGGATCTGCTGAGCCAGATGAACGCCATGGCCGCCTCGGCCGAGCGGCGCGCCACGGTCAACGGCGCGGCCCTGGGCGCCGGGGCGGCCCGCACTCTGGTTCCGCAGGCCATGGCCCGGGCCCAGTCCCTCCAGATCCCGCGCGGGGGCTGACCGGTGGCCATCTCCCTCACCCTGCCGGGCAGCTGGTCGGCGTCGCCCAGCCTGGTGGATTTTGGCGTCGACTCCGCCGGCAAGGACGGCCTGACCCAGTTTAGGGCCGTGCGCCTGGGCTCGCGCTTCAAGGTGCGGTTCGACAGCCTGCCCAGCCTCAAATGGGCCGACTTCCAGGCCGTCCTGGCGGCGGTGCTGAGCGCCCACGCCCAGGGCGAGACCCTGCTCGTCTCCTGGCCACAACAGGCCTTCGCCACGGCCATCGGCGCGCCGGCCGTCAACGGCGCGGGGCAGGGCGGCGGCTCGCTGGTCGTGAATGGCTTCACGGCCGGGGCGCAGATTCCGGCCGGCGTGTTCTTCAGCCTGACCGCCGGGGGGCGCAATTATCTGTACCAGGTCGCCCAGGCCGCGACGGCCGACGCCGGCGGAAACGCGACCGTCTACGTCTCGCCCTGGCTGCGCGAGACCGCGCCGGCCTCGGGCGCGGCCCTGAACTTCGCCGCCCCGGCCATCGAGGGTTTCCTCGACAAGACGCAGTGGACCCTCGACCGCCTCAGCTGGGCGTCCTTCCAGACCTTCACCGTCTCCGAGATCCAGTGACGTGGTGTAAGGTTGTCGGGATGTATGAGAGATTCCTGCGCGCCCTGGCGGCTCACGCCGCGCTCACGCGACCGCTGAGCGACGGGGACCTTTCCGGCGACACCGCCGCCTACCTGCGCGCTATTCGGGCGCTTGCGTCCGTGGAAGCGCCCGATCCAGAGACTCAATGGCCGCGCGCCGCGCCGCCTCCCGCGCCTCGGCCCTAAGCACCGCATCCTCCAGCAAGCGGACCCGGGCCTCCAAGGCCTCAATCTTCGATTTCAAATCCAAAGCCGTATCGCTCATTCGCGCCTCCTGATGGCCTGACGGGGAGGGGAGGGCGACTCGCTTTGTCCGTGAAGAGCCCCCGATGACCACGCACCTCGACCCCTCCATGCAGGCGGCCCTGACCGCCGACGCGCCGCTGCTGGCCTATTGCGTGGAGATCGACTTTCCGGGGTTCACGGTGCGGCTGACGGACGGCCCTGTTGATTTAGAAGTCAACGGCAACCTGTTTCTGGGCCAGGACCCGACCTATGGCTTCCTGGCCAGCCTGGACGCGGTCGAGGACGGCATGGGCGCCTCGGCCCCGCACCTGACCTTGCAGATCCATCCGCCCAGCAACACCGCCGCCGCGGCCATGTCGGGCGCCGGCGTGCAGGCCGCGCCCGTGACCTGCTGGATCGTCGCCGTCTCACGGGCCACCGGCGCGCCGATCGGGGCGGCCTATGAATGGTTCAGCGGCGATATCGACATCGCGACGATCCTGGTCGACCGCAATCTGCGGGCGGTGAAGCTCGATTGCGAGAGCGCCTGGGACCGGTTCTTCGACGTGGACGAGGGGCTGTTGCTCACGAACGCCTGCCACCAGGCCTTCTGGCCAGGCGAGCTGGGCCTCGAATACGTCACCGAGATCCAGGCCCAGATCCCCTGGGGCCAGGACGTGCCCCGCCCCGTGGTCGTCACCGACGTGATTGGCGGCAATCCCGACTACACCAACCTGCCCCAGGGCGGCGCCGGCGGCGGCTTCAGCGGCGGGTCGAGCGGCTGGCGCATCCCACAGTTCTTCTGAGCCCATGATTCAGCGATCCGACATGACGCGCCGCGTGGCGGCGGCTCAAGGCCTGGTCGACGCCTGGCGGGGGAGGGCCTTCGCCTGGGGCTCGGCCGACTGCGCGCGCCTGGCCGCGGCCCTGCTGCGCGCCATGGGCCACCGGGCGCCGCTGTCGAAGTTCGGCCGCTATTCCAGCCCCATCGGCGCGGCCAAGGCCTTGCAGGCGCGCGGATTCAAGGATCTCGCCCAGGTGGTCGACTCGCTCGGCTTCCTCCGGATCCCGCAGGCCAGCGCCCTGCCGGGGGACCTGGTGGGATTTCGGCATGAGACGCAGCCACTGCAGGTGGGCCTGGCGGTCTGCCTGGGCGCGGGCCGTGTGCTGGGGTTCATGGACAATGGCGACGGGGAGCGTTGCCATGTGTTTCCGCCGGTGATGACGGCCGAGGGCGCGGACTATCTGGCCTGGCGCGTGGAGCCTCGCTGATGCCGGTTCTCGCGCCTGTCATCGCGGTGATCGGCTCGGCCATCGCGGCCGTCAGCACCGTGGTCGATATCGCGGTGACTTCGACGGCGATCGCGCTCGGGGCCAGCGGCGCGGCGGCCCTGGCCGCCACATCGATTCTGACACCGCTGATCACCGGCGTCGCCGTCACCGCCTCCCTGACCGGGGTCGCGTCGCTGTTCGCGCCGACGCCGCAGTTCAATACCTCGCCGATCACCTTCAAGGCCGACATCAACGCCGGGCTGCCCTGGGTGCTGGGCCGGTGCGGGGTGGGCGGCAACATCGTCTTCGTCGACACGTCGGACGACGGCCATAACACCTGGCTCAACTACATCACCGTCCTGTCGGTGGGCCCGGTGACGGCCATCGACAAGTTCACCGCCAACAATGTCCCCGTCACGTTCAACGGCGCGCCCGGCTATCAGGCCAGCCAGCTCGGCTATAACTGGCGCGGGCTCTATGAGCCCAATACCTCCTACAACATCGACGACGGGGTCAGTTACAACGGCTCGATCTATATCTGCATCCAGGCCGGCGAGAACTATGCGCCGTCCAACGTGCAGTATTGGCAGCCGGCCGGGACCTATGCGGGCCCGGCGTGGCTGAACACCATGTGGCAGGTCCAGCAGCTGGGCCTCCAGCCCGAGGCCGCGCTCCCGGCGCCGCCGAACACCGGCAACGTTCCCGAGTGGACCAGCGCCAACCAGCTCAGCGGCCTCTGCTGCACCCGCTGGGTGCTCAAGGCCGACACCACCAGCTATCCGACGGGCACGCCGGCGCCGCTGTGGACGGTGCGCGGGCCGCCCGCCTACGACCCCCGCCAGGACAGCACCTATCCCGGCGGATCGGGGACGCAGAGGGCGAGCGACCAGACGACCTGGGGCTTTAGCCAGAACCCCTACATCCTGGCCCTCGCGTGGCTGCTCGGCTGGACAAACAACGGGATCCGCACGCATGGGGTCGGGGTCCCGGTCGCGGGCATCGACGTCGCCGCCTTCGTGGCGGGCGCCAATGTGGCCGACGCGAACGGGTGGCAGTGCAACGGCGTCGCCTGGACGACCGATAGCAAGTTCGACGTCCTGACGGCGATCCTGCAGGCCGGATGCGGCGCGCCGGCGCGCAACGGCTCGCTGATCTCGTGCATGGTCAACGCCCCGAAGGTCTCGGTGGCGACCCTGACCGGGGACGATCTTTCCGGCGCGGCGACCGTGCCCGGCATGGTCAGCCGAAAGGACAAATACAACCGCGTCCTCTACACCTACCGCTCCGAGGCGGAGGCCTGGCAGATGGTCCAGGCCACGCAGGTGGAGGTGGCCAGCTACATCACCTCCGACGGCCTTGTCCGCACCAAGGGCATGGCCATGAACTACGTCACCGACGTCAACCAGGGCGCGCAGCTCGCCCGCTACGCCATCGAGGACAGCCGCGAGTTCGGGCCGATCCAGCTGCCCCTCAAGCCGCAGTGGCTGGGCCTCCAGGCGGGCGACGCGATCACGGTGAACGAGCCGGAGCTGGGGCTGAACAACCAGCTCTGCCTGGTGCTCAGCCGCAAGGTCGATCCGGCCACCGGCTGTCCGACCCTGACCCTGCGCAGCGAGACCACGGCCAAGCACGCCTATGCCCTGGGCCAGACCGGCTCCGTCCCGGCCACGCCCAGCCTCACCGGCGTCGAACTGGTGGCCGCCGCGCCCAGCGCCAGCCTGTGGACCGCCGCCGGCCAGAACGTGGCGGGGACGGCCGGCTCGACCGTGCCGGCGATCGTCGTCACGGGCACGGTGGAGCACGGCAACGCCTCGGGCGTCGTCGTCCTGATCCGGACGAGCGCGGTGGGATCGACCCCGGCCGGGGCCTGGTCGCACTACGCGACCGTGGCGGCCTCGCAAGCCGGCTCGATCGTCATCACCGGCCTCGCGCCGGGGGCGAGCTATGACGTCAGCCTCGCCTATGTGGTGCGCGACATCGCCGGCAATGCGCTGATCCTGACCGACATCGCCGCCGGCGCGCTGAACGTGCCCGCCAGCCAGGTCACTTACGCGAACGGCGCCAGCGTACAGAGCCTCCAGCCCGCCGAGGCCGGGGCGGACGTGACGGGCTCGAACACCGCCTCCGCCATCGCCGGCCAGGGCGCCTTCGCGACGGTGTCGCAGATCACGACGGCGAACAGCGCGGCGCTGATCGGGGCGCAGGCGGTGGTGCGGGCGCACATCGCGGCGGACGCGGTGGACCTGTCGCTGTCGCCCGGCTCGGCGGGGAGCATCGGCAACCGGACGGCCAACTATCTGACCTACACGTCCAACGGCGCCACGGTGGACAGCCTCCAGCCCGCCCAGGCCGGGGCGGACGTGACGGGGAGCCACACGGCGGCGGCGATCACCGGGCAGGGCGCGCTGGCGACCAAGAACCAGGCCGCCTGGGGCAGCGATCTCAGCGGCCGCCCCGCCAACCTCGCGGCGCTGACGGGGACGGAGGGCATCAACAACGCCACGGTCGGCGCGGTCACGGGCGGCAACCGGATCGTGCTGTCGCAATTCGAGGCAGGCGTTCAGTCCTGGACGACGTTCGTCGACTCGGGCGCCGTGATCAACTCCGTCACCTCAACGACGGTGTCCGGGGTCTCGTGTATTCAGGCCTCCGTCACGTGCCCCGCGAACGCTGCCCAGGCCGCGTTTAACCCGGCGACTGCGATACCGGTCACGCCAGGCGAAACGCTCTATGTGTCGGCGGAGGTGGAGTTCACGGCGCCCTTCGCGGGGGCCTACCTCAACCTGTATTTTACGGATGCGTCGGGCGGCATGGTCGCGTCGGACAACCCCACGCCGCAATGGACGACGGCAGGCGTGATGGGCCTGATCTCGGGGACGCAGGTCGTACCTGCTGGCACCGTCAGCTGCGTGTTCAAGGTCGTGTTCTTTACGGCCGCGGCGGC
This sequence comes from Planctomycetales bacterium, assembly GCA_027452145.1. GTDB lineage: Bacteria > Planctomycetota > Planctomycetia > Isosphaerales > Isosphaeraceae > JAKAUH01. Next base: position 438 of record DAIDHB010000069.1, on the reverse strand, counting down.
GGGGACAGGCACCGTCACCTTCGGGCGCCCCTATTGCACGGGCGTCCCGGCGGGGCAGACGACGCAGCCCGTGTTTTCGCCCGGGCCTGTCAGTCAGTCGGGCGCCGACATCACCTCGACGCACACCGCGGCCGCGATCGCCGGCCAGGGGGCGCTGGCGACCCTGAACGCGGTGACCTACGGCGGGAGCACGGTCAGCGGGTTTGGCACCCTCGCGGCGCACAACATCGCCGACGTGGCGCTGACCTCGGCCGGCGCGCTGAGCGTCGGCGGCACGGGGGTCGGGTCGATCACGGCTCTGGCCGCGGCGAACGCGATCTATACCGGCGGCGCGACGGTCGACAGCCTCCAGCCCGCCCAGGCCGGAGCGGACGTGACCAGCAGCCACACCGCCGCCGCGATCGCCGGCCAGGGGGCGCTGGCGACCCTGAACGCGGT
>DAIDHB010000068.1 GCA_027452145.1 Planctomycetales bacterium | reverse complement strand
CTGGACAACGAGGCGGGTGCGAGCTTCGCGATCACCGACGACGTGTCGATCTACGGCGGTGATGCGCCGAGCACGTCGGCATCGGCCGGGACGATCAGCAACCAGGGCTGGTTCGGCAAGACCGGGGGTGCGGGAGTCAGCTTGGTCGGAGCGAACCTCGCATACGGCGCGGTGGCGTTCAACGAGGCCGGCGCGGGGTCGGTGAAGGCCAACTCGGGGACATTCTCCATCGTCGGCGGTGGCTCGAGTCTCGACTCGTCGGCCTTCGGTACGTCCGGCGGCACGCTGATCTTCGCATCAAATTACGCGCTCGGCGGCACCACCGCACTGACGGGCAACAGCGTGCTGATCAAGAATGCCACGGTCAGTCTCGACGGCACGGTCACGGGCGACAGCCTCGAACTCGATAGCGGCACGATCACCGGCGCCGGGACCATGACGGTCGGCAATCTCATCTGGGCCGGTGGCATACTTCACGGCTCCGGCGTGATCAATGTCACGGCCGCGTTCAGGCTGCCGGGGGATATCGAGCGCGACGTGACCGGCTGGACCGTCAATACCGCGGGGACGACCGACCTGACGACGGCCGGCCTGACGCAGTTCGTTTCGGGCGCGAAGTGGAATAATTCGGGAACACTCGACTGGGAGGGCTCGGGCGGGATTGTCATCGACCATGGCTCGTGGTCCAACTCGGGGACGACTTATCTCAACGGAACCGGAGGAATCTCGGTCAGCAACTCGACGTGGTCGAACACGGGAACCATGAGCTGGAACGGCCTGGCACCGATCCAGCTATCGACTGCCTCATGGAACAACGGCGGCATGCTCGACTGGCTGGGCACGGGGTCGCTCACGATTGTGAACAGTTCGTTCATCGAGAACTCGGGCTCGCTGGACGTGACGGACGGCCAGTCGATCGTCGATGGCGAGTCGCCTCCCACCTCGATCTTCGGCGGTGGCGGCGCGATGACGGTCGAGGGCGGCGCGATGAAGGTCGGCGTTCCGTATGTTCTGGGAGGGACCGTCTCCATCAAGGGCGGGACTCTCTCGCTGCCCGAGGGCGGCAGTTGGAACAACGCCAGCGTTGACATCGCGGCGGGTGCCTCGCTGTTATTGCCGAGCGCAACCGACACGTTCGAGTCGGGGAATCACATCATTGGCGATGGGCAGACGATCGTGACCGGGGCCACGGCCGACTTCAACCAGAATGTCGACGTGTCGAACCTCCAGCTCGAATCGGGAGTCGTCGCCGGCACCGTGACCCTGGGGAACCTGTCCTGGAGCGGCGGTTCGATCACGGGCACGGCGAGCGTCACGGGTACGATGACCATCAGCGGACCGGCGAGCCTTGCCGGTCAAGTGGCGAATCAGGGCTCGGGAACGATCGAGGGTCAGGGAACGCTCGACATCCTCGGGAGCCTGGCGAACTCGGGCAACTTGACTGTGCAGGATGCCTGCGTGGTGAGCGTCGCCGGCAGCAACGCGACATTTGTGAACCAGGGAACCCTCGACTGGACCGGCGCCGGCGCCCTCGCAATCGCGGGCGGGAACGTCGATAACGAGGGCACGCTCAACTGGTCGGGCTCGGGGAATCTCGGGCTTGGCGCGACCGATCCCCTGTCCGTGGCGATCGGCGTCGGCGGCACGCTCACCGACGAGGGGGTCATCAACTGGACCGGGACGGGCTTCGTCACGGGGAGCATCGCGGACAGCACCCCCTTGTTCCTGATCCAAACCACGGGGACCCTGAATCTGGACGGTCCCAGCCAGGGAGGAATCCACGCCGGCCAGGTTCCGCTCGACAACCTCGGCCAGATCGTCAGCTCCCCCAGCGATGGCACGACGATCCTCCAGGCGTCCCTGAGCAACTCGGGGACAGTGACCGTCGACCACGGGACGCTCATCCTCACCGAAGGCCAGTCGACTGGTGGATTCTCCGTCCCGGCCGGGGCAACGCTCGAGTTCATCATGGAAAGCAAGGCGCAAGGATCGTTCTTGCTCGGCACGGGTGCCATTCTGGGCGGACCCGGGCTGTACGCCGTGCGTGGCGGCGAGGTGAGCATCGACGGCGCGGTTTCGGTCCAGAACTTCGAGCTGGACAGCGGCTCGATCGTCGGAGCAGCGGATTTGACGGTTACCGGCATGCTCACCTGGACGGGGGGTGCGATCGGCGGCACCGGCCTGACCAACGTCGCGCCCGGCGGGACGCTCGACATCGCCGGGGGGAGCGATTACACCGGGACGCGGACCATCAACAACGAGGGGACCGACGTCTCGACGAATCCCGGCGGCGTGTTCGTGAGCACGGACAACACCTACTCGGACCTCGAGCACTTCCTGAGCGGACAGCTCGGCACGCTCCAGCAATCGCTGGACAGCACCACGTTCGCAAATGCGATCCCGCTGATCGGTTCGGCGCTCGGAACGAGCAGTGCGGCGCGGGTCGTCGATGGGGTTGAGTCGAGCCTGCTTTCGCCGATCGGCGGGACGCACGCCGAGTCGATCCGGCTGGGACTCTTCCAGCTCCTCGGTCCGAACGGCCTCAACGTCCTCACCGACAGCGATGGCGACGGCGAGGTGACAGAGGGTGACGTGAAGGTGGTCGACACGGGAGGGTTCCTTTCGTTCGAGGTCGTGCTGCACGAGGATCCGTCGGCGAACACGAGCCTCCTCGGCTTCTCGCTCGCCCTGCCCGGTCTGCCGTTCCAGATCTCGGCCCCGTCGAGCGTGCAGGTCAACCTGGGGCTCGACCTGGACCTGACGTTCGGCGTACGCCAGACCGCTGGCGCGGCCCCGGCTCCACTCGTCTCCCCCTCGACGTTGACGGCCCACGTCCACGCCGGTATTCCGGGCTTGAATGTCACCGGCAAGCTCGGCTTGCTCCAGGCCACGATCCAGGACGATGCGTCATCGCCCTCGAACTTCACCGGCGATTTCGGCGTTGCGTTCTCCGCGGATACCACGAGCGGCCTCCAGGCCACCTCGAGCCTGAATGGCGCTGCGAACGTGAACCTGGACGTGTCGGCGAGCTTCGGCGCCGGCGCGTTCGATCCGCGTCTCCAGGCCCTTTTCACCGTGAGCTGGAACTTCGCCGGCGCGAATCCCGCGGACTACCCGTTCGGCGACATGCCGTCGGTGGCGTTCAACAACATCCAGCTCGACCTCGGCTCGTTCCTCGACAGCTTCGTGGCACCCATCATCAAGAACGTGCAAACCGTGACCGAACCGCTGGAGCCGATCGCCGAGATCTTCGCGGCCCAGGTGCCGTTCCTCTCCCAGGTCAGCCAGGATATGGGACAGGGGCCGCAATACTGGTCCAGCTTCCTGCTCGGCAACGATACGGCCGCAAAGCTGGGGGAGTTTAGCCTGGCCATCGAGACCATCAACAAGCTGAGCGCTCCCACGAGCACGGCCCTGATCTCGCTGGGCAGCTTCACGATCACGGATCCCCGCGAGCAAGACGTCGCCGGGGACTTCAGCAACAGCGGGTTCTCGGCCGTGGACCCGAACACGGACGTCGCGCAGTCGATCGACAACGCGGACTCCGGCACGGGTAACTTCCTCCAGTCGCTCCGCGACCTGGGCGATGGCGCCGGCCTTGACTTTCCCATCCTAGACGATCCGACGAATGCGTTCGATCTTCTGATGAATGTCCCGACGACCTTGTTCACGTTCACCATCCCGAATCCGACGGTCAGCACCGGTGCCTACGAGCAGATCCCGACGCCCGTGCCCGGCCTGAACGTTCTGGTCGGCGGCACGGTGAGTTTGTCTTTCACCGCCACGTTCGGTTACGACACGACGGGCCTGCTGGACGGGAACCCGGCCGACGGCTTCTTCATCGAGAACGCCCGGTTGACGCTCGACATCGAGCTGACGCTGGGACTTCAGGTTGGCCTGGGCGCCGAGATCGGAATCAGCCCGAGCATCGGCCCGGACGCGGGCATCCACGGCACTGTCAATTTCAACTTCGAAGGCCCCGACGGCAGCAACGAGGTCCGCGGGACACAGATCAGCACGACCGACGTGGCAATCTCGGGCACGATCATCGGGACCCTCAGCCTCGATGTCCTTGGCCCCCCGGACGGCAACGGCAAACAGGCCGACATTTACAGCCAGAACTGGGGCACCGTCACGATCCTGACGTTTTAGCCCGGAGATGGGAGACCGCGACAGATCCTGAGCGTTTCATCTTCGTTCGTCCGCGGGGGCGCTGGTCCATGAGAGGGCACACCGGAAGCCAATGTGCGATCCGGCGCTATCGACCGCGCCCTTGCCCCGGGCGCCGGGCAGATACCGGGTGCAGTACTGATCCGTGCAGAGGAACGACCCGCCGCGCTGGACGCGCTTGGGGACGCCCGGCTCGTCGGGATCGTCGCTCGACGGCGGGCCCTTGGGATTGTGGGCCGGGCGACTGTCGTAGCCGGGCCGATACCAGTCGGAGCACCATTCCCAGGCGTTGCCCGCCATGTCGAACAGGCCGAATCCGTTGGGAGGGTACGACGCGACAGGCGCGGTCCGCTCGTGGCCGTCCTCGGAGGTATTCCGGTCGGGGAAACGCCCCTGCCAGATGTTGGCGGCCCAGCGGCCGCCGGGTTTGCGGTCGTCGCCCCAGATGTACGGGGCCCGCTCGCGGCCGCCGCGGGAGGCGTATTCCCACTCGGCCTCGGTGGGCAGCCGTTTGCCGGCCCAGCGGGCGTAGGCCGTCGCGTCCTCCCAGCAGACCTGAACGACCGGGTGATCGTCCTTGCCCTCGATCGAGCTGCCGGGTCCCTCGGGATGCCGCCAGTTGGCGCCCGGCACGTAGCGCCACCAGGCCAGCGGATTGTCGAGCGACACCTCGCCGGCCGGCGGGGTGAACACCAGGGAGCCGGGGACGAGCTTCTCGCGCGGCACCCCCGGGAAATCGTCGGGATCGAGCGGCCGCTCGGCCACCGTGAGATAGCCCGTGTCCTCCACGAACCGGGCGAACTGGCGATTCGTCACCTCGGTCCGATCCAGCCAGAAGCCGTCGAGCGTCACCTGGTGGACGGGCCGGGCGTCCGCCATGCCGGGGTCGTCCGACCCCATCAGGAACGTACCGCCGGGGATCCAGACCATCCCCTCGGGCGCCTCGCCCGGAGACGGATCATTGCGGACTTTCCCGGCCGGCGCCGCGCTCGACGCGGGCGGCTCGCTGCTCGACGCTGGGTTTCCCAGGTTGCAGCCGGCGAGCGCCCCGGCCGCGAGAAGCACGAGCATCGAGCCGCCCAGCCTGGCGGCAGCCGAACGTCGTCCGATCCGTTGCGTCGCGGTGAACATCGGCATGGGGATTACGCTTCTCCCTCACGGCTTCTCGGCGAGCCGGTGAATCGTCACGTCCAGCGGCCCGACCGTGTTGCCATTTCCTTCGATCCAGGTCTCGAGCCGGCCCGGGCCCGCCGGCCACTCGAGGTCGGAGAACTTGCAGGCCGTCGCGCCCGGCTCCAGCGACATCGAACGCTCGACCCCGCCGATCTTCAGGTGCGCGACTGTCGGGAGCCGCCGCGGTGCCAGGCGGAAATCCACCTGGTAGTGCCCCGCGCGGACGACCTGGATCTCCCAGTATCCCAGGTTCTCCGGCTTCCAGCCGGCGCGGGGACCGCGCCAGTCCTGTCGGGTGAGGACGGTCGGATCCTCGAGCGGTCCGCCGACGTCGATCCGCACCGGGTCGAAGCCTCGCGCGGTGACGTCCTTGAACCAGACGAGATAATCGGCGTACATCTGCTTGACGCGTTCCGGCTGCTTCGCGGCGAGGTCGTGCTCCTCGTACCGGTCGGCGGCGAGGTCGTACAGCTCGAGCGGCGGGAGCTTCGTGGCGGGGGGCGGCGCCTCGCGGCGCACGAGCTTGTAGCGCTGGGTGCGGGCGCAGAAGGCCCGGCCGGGCTCGGGCGCGTCGCCCCGGTGCCACTGGAAGAACAGCGTGCGCTCGGGCCAGGCGACATCGGCATCGCCGCGGAGCAGCGGCATGAGGCTCTTGCCGTCGACCTCGAGTCCCGCCGGCAGCGGGACGCCGCAGGCCTCGAGCAGGGTGGGAAAGACGTCGATATGCGCCGCCAGGCGGTCCACGACGCGCCCCGGCTCGAGACGTCCGGGCCAGCGGATGAGAAACGGCACGCGGATACCGCCATCGTAGGGCGTGCCCTTCGCACCCCGCAGGCCGCCGTTGAACCGGAACCGCGCCGGGCCGTTGTCGGTCAGGAAGATGACGATCGTGTCGCGGGCGATGCCGCGCTCGTCGAGGGCCTTCAGCAGTCGGCCGACGTTGGTGTCGATGTTGGTGACCATCGCGTAGACGCGCGCGATATCCTCGTTCGAGCTGCGGAACGTCTCGGGGACCGGGTGGCCCAGTTGCGGAAACGCCGAGGCGGACAGGTCCACGCCCGCGTAGCGCGCGAGCTCGGCCGGCGGAGCCTCGAGCGGCTCGTGCGGGCAGTTGAAGGCCAGGTAGGCGAAGAATGGCCGGTCGTCCTTCGCCCTGACGAAGTCGATCGCGGCACTCGTATAGATGTCGCTGCAATAGCCCTGGAACCTGTGGGCGCGGCCGTCGTCCTCGAGGATCGGGTTGGAATAGTGCTCGCCGCCGGGCGGATTGGACGGCTGACCAAGCCCGCCGCCCTTGATGACGAGTTCGCGCTGAAAACCCTGGTCGATCGGGCGCATCGGGGCATTGTCGCCCAGGTGCCACTTGCCGAAGATCCCGGTGCGGTAGCCGGCCGGGCCCAGCACCTCGGCGATCGTCGTCTCGTCAGAGCGCATCATCGATCGGCCGAGATAGGTGTCGACGACACCGGTGCGATAGTTGTACCGGCCGGTGAGCAGGCTGGCACGCGTGGGCGAGCAAACGGGCGACACGCAGAAGTTTGCCACGCGGACGCTCTCGCGGGCGAGCCGGTCGAGGTTGGGCGTCCGGATCTGGGGATTGCCGTGGAACCCGACGTCGCCGTAGCCCTGGTCGTCGGTCATGATCAGGACGACGTTCGGCCGCCGGCCTTCAGGCTGAGAGCCGAGCGCGGGGCCGCGAGTGAGGGCCAGGGCCGCGACCGTCGCCGCCGCGAGAATCCGTTGTCGGGGTCTGCCGCCGAGCACGTTGCATCCTCCTCGGTCGCGAGAGCCGGCCGCACCGCGAGAGGCGTCGAGCCGACGGCCGGTCTACCGATCGGGTCATTATCGGCCAGGCGTGGCGCGTCTCGCCAGATGTCCGCGGGTAGGATGATGGGCGGGGCGGGGCCGGTGGCGGGCAAGCGTGACAGCGGTCGCGGTTTCGATGGGGGCGAGGTGCGGATGGAAGTCCAGGTCGCGGTACTGACTGGGTCGGGGCGAGGGGCGGTGGCGGTCGTCCGCGTGTGGGGTCGCGATGCGGGGACGGTCGCCGACGCGGTGTTCCGTCCCGTTCGCGGCGGCTCGCTGCTCGAGTCGCCGGTCGGGCGGCTCCGGCTCGGACGGGCGGGCGTCGGCCGGGGCGACGAGGTGGTGGCCGTGCGCCTCGACGAGGGCGGAGAGCCGGTCGTCGAGCTGCAATGCCACGGCGGCGTCGCGGCTGTCGAGTCGGTCGTGCAGGCGCTCGTCGAAGCCGGGGCCCGGCGAGTCGAGCCGGCGGTCGACCTTCTGCCGCGGGGCGCCGGTCGAATCGAGGCCGAGGCGATGGCCGACCTCGTCCGCGCGCCGACCGTGTGCTCGGCGGAGATCCTGCTGGATCAGGCCAACGGCGCGCTGAGGCGCGAGCTGGAAGAGATCCTGCGTCCTCCCGGCGGAGGGTTGGAGGTGTGGGATCGGCGCGCGGCCCTCGCGACTCTCGCAGCGCGGGGGGCGGTCGGGACGCGGCTGCTCTCGGGCTGGAAGGTCGTCATTGCGGGGCGGCCCAACGTCGGCAAGAGCCGACTCTTCAATGCGCTGGCGGGCTTCGATCGGTCGATCGTGCACCCGACGCCCGGCGTGACGCGGGACGTGGTGGCATTCCGGACGGCCATCTCGGGCTGGCCGGTCGAGCTCCGCGACACGGCCGGCCAGCGCGAGACGGACGACCCGATCGAGGGACAGGGCATCGACCGGGCCCGCCGCGAGTCCGGGACCGCCGACCTGGTGCTGCTGGTGCTCGACCGCTCCGAGCCGCTCGCGCCGGCCGACCGTCGCCTGCTGGCGGCTCCGACGATGAGCCGCCGGCTGGTCGTCGCGAACAAGTGCGACGTGCCAGCAGCCTGGCCGCTCCGCGAGGTCGAGGAGACCGGTCTGTGCGTCCTGGCCGTCTCGGCCGAGACAGGCGAGGGACTTGTTCCTCTCATCGCCGCGATCGGGGATCGCCTGGTGCCCGACCCGCCCGCGCCGGGGGCCGGCGTGCCGTTCCGGCCCGAGCATCTGGAGATCCTGGCGCGGGCCCGTGAAAAGCTGGAGGCCGGGGATGGCGGCGGGTTCGAGCGGTCGCTCACGGAGCTGCCTGGGGAATGACGCTTCAACGAGCCGGCAGGGCACGGAGTCGGTCGGGCACGGCGGATTGGATTGCTACTTTCCCGCGATCGACAGGGAGAGCCGCCTCGACGATCGTCCCTTGAGTATGGTCTCCAGGACGTACCCGTTGTCCGACCTGGATACGAGGTCCAGACCGGTCACGAAAGCGCTCGCGGCATCTCGACGAAGTTCCACCGGATCGGCCTCGCCTCGTCGATGGACCGCGACCTTCGGGTGCAGCGCGATCCGGAACCGGATCTCGTCCTTGCTCCGGTTCGCGACAGTCCAGTCCACACGACGCTCGCCGAACTCCAGGAGGACGCTGACATCATTGTCGCTGCACGAGAGGCATCCCGGGCCGGGCTCGCGCACGTCCGCCAGGTTGCGAGGGGCGAGACCACCCGTGATGGTCGTTCCGCCCGCCCATCCCGGCTCGTTCGACAGGAATTGCTTGCCCCCGAACACGAGGCTCGTCATTGAGCCGTCGCCGCCGATGGCCGCCTCGTAGAGCCTCGTCCGAACCAGGCGGCTGACCGACTGACGCTGGACGTCGGCGTCGGTCTGGGTCGTGCTGTCCGTCCGGAAAGGCGCGGCCGGGAGTCCGGAGCGGTTCACGAGGTTCGCGCCCGGTGCGCCGGCCCAGGCGTACCGGACCGTCAGTGGTGCGGGGACCTCCTTGCAGCGTAGCACGACCGAGTCCCCATTGATGGCGGCCTCGGCAAATCGATATCGGCCGTCCGCGCCGGCCACCGCGAACCCCCGGACCGGGCCGCCGCCAAGGGAGGCGAGCCCGTCTCCGGCGGTGTCGAACGTAACGCGCAACGAGTCGCCGTCGGGTTGTGCCTGCCGGAACTCCGGACCTCGCGCGATGACCGGACGGCCATACACGTCATGGAGGGCCAGCAGCGCCACTCTCCGGCCGATCTCGCGCTTCTGGCGCGGATGCAGGTCGGAGCCGTCGCAGGTGTCGATCCCCACGGCCAGGCTGGCATGCTTCGACGTCCGGACGGCCGCGGCCTGGGCCTCGCGCATCCAGGCCCATGAGAGCCCGCCCCAACCGGGGGCGAAGTCGGGCAACTGGACGACGATGAAGGGCAGTTTCGGAGTGTCAAACCGGCTCCTCCACGAGGCGAAGAGGGCCGCCAGGAGCTTCGGGTACAGGGCGGGCCGATCCGAGTTCCCCTCGCCCTGATACCAGACCACGCCCTTGATTGGGGCCTTGCCGAGGGGGGCGATCATGCCGTTGTAGAGCGTCGAGGGGGCGATGCCGAACATCGAGTTCCGGAGCTCTTCCCGGGCGAAACCAGCCAGGGCGTCCGCGGGCACCCAGGCCTCGCACATCGTCCCGCCGAATGAGGCGTCGATAACGCCGAGGGGGACGTCTCGGAGCGAAGGATCGGCCAGGAGCCGGGCGGCGAAGAAGAATCCGACCCCGGAGAAGTCCCGCGCGGAATCGCGCCCGGCCGTCCGCCAGCGGATCTCGCCGTCCGTCCGAGGGGTTTCGCTCGCCCGGCGGCCGACCGAGCACAGGCGGAGCTTCGAGAATGAGCCCGCGGCGTCGGCGGCCGCGGGGCCGCCGTCGCACTCCTTGAGCGTCATTTGCATGTTGGACTGGCCGGAGCAAAGCCAGACGTCGCCTACCAGTAGGTCCTTCACCTCGATCCTGGCGCCGCCGGACTCGGCCGACAGCACGAACGGCCCGCCGGCCGGCAAGGCTTCCAGGTCGGCCGACCACCGGCCGTCGGGCGCGGCTGCGGCCGTCGCGCGACGCGGCCCGAGACGGACCTCGACGGAAGATCCCGGTGCGGCCTCGCCCCAGACCCGAATCGGCCGATTCCTCTGGATCACCATGTGGTCGCCGAATGGCGCCCCGAGGATGATACCGGCGGACCATGCACTTGAGGCCGTGGCCAGGACCAGGAACGCAACTATCGAGGCGTGTCGCAGGGCGGGCATCTTGAATCCATCGAGATCAAGGGATTTCCCCGCGATCGGGACCAGCCGAGGGCGGGGACCGGCTCAGGATGCGTCGCTGGGCGGGTTGGGGACCTTGGCGATCTCGGGGCCGATGGGCGCGCGGAGGCCGCGGGAGACCGGGCTGAGGTCGTCGCGCCCGAGCCGCCACGAGGGCGTCGTGGCGTCGGCCTGGTGGCGGAATTTCAGATCGGCGAGGGTCGGCGACTCGTCGGTGGGCTGGAAGGCGCGGGTCCAGTCGTCTCGCTCGTAGACGCGAGGCAGCCCGCCGGACTGGACGATCTCGTCGCGGCGGTAGGTCTTGATCCGGTGGTAGGCGACGTTGTGGGCCTCCCAGCGGAGGCGGTCGCGCAGCTCCTCGATCTGGTCCTGCCCCTCGAGCCGGAAGAGCGGGTCGTCGCCGCTGACGGTGCTGACGATCGAGTTGGCGGCGTGGATGTCGACGGCGGCCATCGCGGGCTGCTCGCGCGTGGTCTGGAGGTAGACCAGCCCGCCGCGGGTCCGCGCGACGACGCGCTCGAGGCGGACGATGACGGCGGCTGATGGTGGATCGCCGCCGGCGCCGGCGATGGGCCGCGCACTGCCGAGGGCGTGGAGCAAACTCCCCTCGGCGGCCGCCATGACGTTGGTGAGGGTGAGTGCCGCGCGGGTACCGCCCAGGACGGTGATGGCGTCACCGCCGGAGCGGATCAGGGTGTTGCGCAGCTCGACAGTCGCGCGGGCGGCGGGAGCTGTCGGTTCCGGCGCCGCGCGATCGGTCTCGGCCGGCGAGAGCGTCCGGACGACGACGGCGGTGGCGAGCGGCCGTCGCATCGGGACGGTGATCGTGCAATCGGCGATCGAGAGCGTGGTGCCGGGCGACAGCGCGACCGCCGCCTGGCGGTCGGCGGTGCCGGTCTCGGGCTCGGTGACAACGATATCCAGGCCGTTCAGCCGCAGCGAGCCGGCGCGGAGGTTGAACAGGCCGGTCCATTCGGTCGGCGATTCGCCGGTCATCGGCGACGACCGCAGCCGCAGCCGTGGCCGTGGCCGACCCGGCTCTCCGGCGATCTGCAAAGGCGAGGAGGCGGTCGTCTCGACGGCCATCGACGGGAGGTCGAGATCCACGCCGGAGGCGATCCGGATCATCCCTCCCCGTCCATCGAGACCGCGGAGCATCGCCAGGAACTGCTCGGGCCCGTGGACGAGGTCCTCGGTGGACAGCGAGGGCCGGGATTCGACCGGCGGTTCGCTCGTCGCGGGGGACTTGCTCGACGCGGTCCCGGTCGTCGGCGGCTTCTCGACCTTCGGGACCGGGGAGTCCGACGGCGCCGACGCGGGTTGCGAGGCCGTGGCGACTGCGGCTATCTCGTCCTCGTCCTCGGTCGAACCTGAGGTCGGCATGGGCGGCATCGAGGGGAGATTCATCGGGTCCGGCATGCCTCCCGTGGGCTCGGCCGCGGTGGCGGTGGGCATCGGACGTTCCGACACGGCGGGGCGTTCGCCTTCCGGGCTCGCGGAGGGGGACGTCGGCTCCTGCTTCACGGCGGGCTGCCGGTCGAGATCGGCGCGGGCCCGGTTGGGGCCGGGCGCGGGAGGGGTCGAGGCGGGCCGCGATGATCCCCGCAGCGCGAGCCGGAGTCCCGCGGCGGCCAGGCTCTCGCCGAGCGGACCATATCTCGCGCCGCTGCCCATGCCGGCCAGCCGGTCGTCCAGGAGGAAGGCCCGGCTCGGGTCGCCGGAACCGCGGCGGAGCGCCCGGATCGGCTCGGCGGCTCCCCAGACCGGCGTCGCGACGGCGCGCGAGCCCGATTCGCGCACGTCGTCGTCGGTCTGTTCCCAGGAGGCGAAGTCCTCGATGGTCGTGCGGTCGGTCGACCCCTGCGTGGTCGCGAGGTAGGGCGTGATCCGGCCGTAGACGTTCCCCCGGCCGAACCAGCTCAGGTGCCTCGGGTCGTCGACGACCGCCAGCCGGGCCGGGCCGCCCGTGGCGGGGGCGATGACGCAGTCGTCCACGCGGGCGCGGACCAGGTGGCCGGCGATGCGAATGACCGGCCCCGCAGCGGCGAGGAAGCTGGAATGGACCAGCCGCAGCTCGCCGGGAACCGCCATCCCGGGCTGGGAGTCATCGTACCAGATCGACGGCGACGCCGGGCCGAAGGTGCAATCCCGGAGGGTCAGGTCGGCCGGGCCCTCGGCCCGGATGGCCGTCTGGCCGCCGTCGAAGTGGCATCCCAGCGCGGCGACGGCCGGCGGGCGTCCGCCGCCCGGGGCGCCCGATGGGGTCACGCCGACTCGCAGCGCGGTCGCGTCGTGGTTATCCCCATCGCCGCCGTCCGGCCGGCGGAACAGGCAGCGGCGGAGGGTCAGCTCGGTGTCGACGCAACGGATGGCGCAGGCCGACTCGCCAGGCTCCGTGGCATCGAGGCGGAACTCCAGGCCGTCAATCACGACGTGGCCGCCCGAGAACCGGAGCATCGCCAGGCCGCGCCGATCGTCCGCGCCGGGCTGGTGGACGTACTCGATGACGGGGCGCACGCCGGTCTCGGCGCGAATGGTCAGGTCGGAGCCCGCCGCCGTCGAGGCGGACGGTGACGCCCAGGGCCGCCCGGCGAGCCGGTAAGGGCCGGCGTCGGAAAGCACGATCACCGATCGGGGCGGCGCCGAGGCGATGGCGGCGGCCAGGTCGTCGCCGGGGCCCACCGAGATGGTCCGGGGGGAGGCGGGTGCGGCCCCGCCGGTCGCGGCTGAGACTGAGGCTGAGGCGAGCGAGGGTGATTCTCGCGTCGCGCCACGGGCCGCCGCGGCCGGCCCGGTCAAGTCGAGCCCGGATCCGGTCGTCGGCGACGCCTCGTTCGACGACGGACGTCGGCCCAACGGCGGTCCGGCCGGCTCGCGTCCGCCCCAGGCCAGCACCGAGACGATGAGCAGGAATCCCGCCGCCGGCACCAGCCAGACGAGATGCCGCTCCCACCAGGCATGCGGCGGCGGCGCCATCCAGCTCTCAGCCGCCACCGGCGGTCGCTCCAGGCCCAGCGCGGCGGCCAGCGTCAGGAGCTCGCGCGCCAGTTGCTCCGGACCCTGGAACCGCCGTTCGCGCTCCTTGGCCATCAGCCTGGCGATCACGGCCGCCAGCTCGGCCGGCACGTCCGGGTTGAGCGTCCGGACGTCGACCGGCGACTCCTCGCGGTGCTGGATCAGCTTCTGGAGCACCGTCCCGCCCGGGAATGGCGGCCGGCCGGTGAGCATGTGGAACATCGTGCAGCCGAGCGAGTACAGGTCGCTGCGGACATCCACGTCGCGCGGGTCGCGGGCCTGCTCGGGGCTGATGTAGTCGAAGGTGCCGAGCGTCATCCCGCTCTGGGTGAGCCCGTGATCGCCGCCGCGCTCGAAGCGGCGAGCCAGGCCCATGTCGACCAGCTTCGCCCGCCCCTGGGGCGTCAGGATGATGTTCGACGGCTTGATGTCGCGGTGGATCACGCCGCGTCGCGACGCGTGCACGAGCGCCCCGGCGATCTGGAGCGCGACGTCCACCACCTCGGCGACCGCCATCGGCCCGCAGCTCTCGACGCGCTGCCGGATCGTCTCGCCCTCGATATACTCGAAGCCGATGTAGTGGAACGGGCCGTCCTGGCCGATGCTGAAGACCCGTGCGATGTTCTCGTGGTCGAGCTGGGCCGCGGATCGCCCCTCCTGGTAGAACCGCCGGACCACCTCGGCGTCGGCGGCCTGGTCGGGGGGAAGCAGCTTGAGGGCTACCTGGCGATCGAGCTTTGTATCGAGCGCGCGGAACACGGCGCCCATACCGCCGACGCCGATCGCCTCGTCGAGCAGGAATGTGTCGATCGATTCGCCGGGACGCGGCAGCGGTATCGGGATAATCAGCGAGGACGACGATCCGCCGTCCTGCCGGCGCCGGGCCGAGCTGCCCGCGTTCCTCAGCACGGTCGCCGATCGGTCCGCATCGCGGCCATCGTCCGCCCGATCGACCCTGGGGTCGGAGACGGCCGGGTCGGCGGGATCGGGGATCCGGGGCGGCTCGGAGCTCAACATCGAATGGTGCTCAACGGTTCGGGGTTCATCCCCACGCGACACTTCCATGCCTGGCGAACGATCGGGATTCGGTGCGAGATGAGCCGGGACGAGACGAGGCTGGTGCATGCAACTTCGGCATGCCCTGAATCAATATAGTAATCTGACGCCGCGATGTCAACGCCGGGAGGCCACCCTGCCGACGCAAGCCGTTGCCTGCCAAGAGAGTGGGGAATGTCGCCTCGGGCCGCGCCGAGGGGGTGCCGTGGACGTCCGGCGGCGGGGAACAATCCGGTCGGCCGCCGTCGCGGGAAGTCAATGTCATTTAAGCCGGCCAGACGATCCAACCGATACAGGTGCAGTGACCGTCGGAATAGGCCGCATTCTGGGCGTCGGGTCGGGGCCCGGGGACGGGGAGCCGTGGGCCGCAGGAGGTATCGCATGTGGGACCGGATTCGGATTGGTCGCTCCCAGGCCGGGCGCTTGGCGGAAGGCTCCGGCGTGAGGACCGGGCGCCGGTCGTCCCGACGGCCGGTGATGGAATCGCTGGAGGATCGCCGCCTGCTCTCGGCGTCGCTGGCGGCCATCCCCAACCAGAGCGTCCCGCAGCAGCAGGGGTTGACCCTGCCCCTGGACGGCAGCGGCACCACCGACGCGCAGACGTTCACGGCGACCTCGAGCAACCCGGATATCTCCGCCAACGTGGTCTCGGGCCCGTTCTGGACGGTGAACGTCCAGTACACCGATCCGAGCAACTCCAATAACAACTTCAGCGGCCCGCTGGTCTTCCAGCTCTTCAATAACGCCGGCGGCTCGGCCCTCACTCCGAACACAGTCAACCACATCACGCAGTTCACCAACGACAACTACTACACGCAGACGGGCAAGTACATCACGCGCGTCGCGACCGGATTCCCCGGGCCGACCGACTACGTGATCCAGGGCGGTGCCCCGAACCCCAACGGTACGGGCAATAGCGGGCAGCCGAACACGCCGTTCGCGAACGAGAACCTCCAGCCGCTGGCCTTCACCGGGAGCGACCAGCTCGCGATGGCGAATTCGGGCGGCACCAACAGCAACGACACCCAGTTCTTCATCACCACCGGCAAGCCCAATAGCGAGCTGGGTTACAACTACACCATCTTCGGCCAGATGGTGCCGAACCCGACCTCCACCGGCCAGCCATCGGACCAGACGACGCTGGGCCTCTTGACGAAGATCCCCGTCACCACGAATCCCAACCTGGGCAATGAGAACTCGCTGCCGGTCAACAATCCGATCTTCACGTCGGTGACGCTCTCGAACAGCAACCCCAGCGGCACGCTCCTGGTCGACACCAGCCACGCCAAGGCGGGCGAGACCGGGACGATCACCGTGACGGCGACCGACCCGACCAACGGTACGAAGGTCACGCAGACCTTCACGGTCACCGTCGGATCGTATGCCGGCCCCACCGACCCGGCGGTGAACTTCGCCCCGTTCGCGAACCCGACGGCCGTGACGACCTCGCAGGGCCAATCAACCTCGGTCACCCTGAGCGGCGCCAGCGGCTATCCCGACACGGCCAAGCCCTCGACCTTGACGTATGCGTTGCTGTCGCAGCCGAAGAATGGGACGGTCAGCAACTTCAACCCGAACAACGGGACGTTCACCTACACGCCGAACGCCGGATTCCAGGGGAACGATACCTTTCTCTATCAGGTGACGGCCACGGGCCCTCAGTCCACGCCCGCCACCACGACCAGCAATCCCGGCACGGTGACGGTCAGCGTCGGCCCGGCGAAGCCGGTTAACACCGGCGCGGTGCGGGTCGTCGGCGGGGTCCTGCTGATCACCCCCCTGCCC
Source organism: Planctomycetales bacterium (assembly GCA_027452145.1). GTDB lineage: Bacteria > Planctomycetota > Planctomycetia > Isosphaerales > Isosphaeraceae > JAKAUH01. The sequence goes on along the minus strand of DAIDHB010000068.1, from coordinate 12,346 downwards.
CACACCGGCCACCCGAAGAACACCATCGACGTGATCCAGACGGCCAGCACGGCCACGTCGACGACGCCGGTGATCCAGGTCTTCGTCAACGGGCAGCTCGACCAGAATGAGCCGGCCGTCTCGAGCCTGACGTACATCGACGCCTTCGGGTCGAAGGCCAGCGATAAGATCACGATCGACCCGTCGGTCACCGTCCCGTCACTTATCGACGGCGGCCACGGAGGTTTGAACGTGCTGAAGGGCGGGGGCACCGAGACGCTCATGCACGGCTGGTTCGGCTACAATGTGATGGTCGGCGGGACCGGGCCCAACCAGATGGTCGGCCGCGTCGGCAGCGTGAAGTTCAAGCCGTCGAGCGCCACCGACCTGATCTTCGCCGGGCAGCCCGTGCGGCGGACGGCGCTCCTGCATGCAAGGCCGCCCCTGGGGACGTTCTACGTCTACAAGAAGGGACGGCTGATCCCGGTGCCCCTCTCCGCGCTGTATCCGCACCCGACGCCGACGAGCGGCTTCACGCCGGTCACGCCCCACAAGCACGCCCACAAGAAGAAGTGACCCAGCCCCGCATCCGGCGCGGCGGACGCGGCCGCCACCGCGTGCCCGCCGCTCCGGACGGGGCGCCTCTTCAAGGCCGGCCCCCTGCTCCATGAACCCACTCCCGATCGACTCGGTGCTGCCGGAATGTCTCGAGGCCCTCCGCGGCGGCTCGCTGGTCGTCGCCGCCCCGCCCGGCTCGGGGAAGACGACGCGCCTGCCCGCGGCGATCGTCGAGTCGGGACTTCTGGGGGAATCGCACCCGGCGGTGGTGACACTCCAGCCCCGAAGGGTCGCGGCGCGCGCCGCGGCCCGTCGCGTCGCCGCCGAGCGTGGATGGACGCTCGGCCGCGAGGTCGGCTACCAGGTCCGGTTCGAGCGGCGGTTCGTCGAGTCCACCCGGCTGAGGTTCGTCACCGAGGGCATCCTGACCCGCCAGCTCCTCGCCGACCCGTTCCTCGAGGGGATCGGCGCCGTCGTCCTGGACGAGTTTCACGAGCGGAGTCTCGACACCGACCTGGCACTGTCGCTTCTGCGCGAGGTCCGCGACGAGGTCCGGCCCGACCTGAAGATCGTGGTGATGTCGGCGACGCTCGACGCCGGGCCTGTCGCCGAATTCCTCGGCGGCAGCCCGATCGTCCGCGCCGAGGGGCGGATGCATCCGGTGTCGATCTCGCATCGGCCGGCCGACTCGCCGACCCGGCCCGAGACCCTGGTGCCGATCGTGCGCGACTGGTTGGAGGACCCGCGCGAGGCCGGCCATCTGCTCGTCTTCCTGCCGGGGATGGGCGAAATCCGGCGGGCCCTGCGCGCGATCGAGCCCATCGCCGAGGCGGCCGGGGCGTTGGTGTTCCCCCTGCACGGGTCGCTGCCCGCCGAGGAGCAGGACCGCGCGCTCCAGCCGACCGACCGGCGCAAGATCATCCTCAGTACCAACGTGGCCGAGACCTCGCTGACGATCGAGGGGGTCCGCACGGTGGTCGACACGGGCCTGGCGCGACTCGTTCGGTTCGACCCGGAGCGGGGCGTGGACCGCTGGTCGCTCGAGCGGATCAGCCGGGCGTCGGCCGAGCAACGCGCCGGGCGCGCGGGGCGGACCGCGCCGGGGCGTTGCATCCGGCTCTGGTCCGAGCGGGACGAGCGGGCGTTCCCGGCGTTCCAGGAGCCCGAGATCCGCCGCGTCGACCTGGCCGGCACGCTGCTGGCCCTCCATTCGTGGGGCCAGAACGAGCCGGCGCGCTTCCGCTGGTTCGATCCGCCCGACGCCGAACGCCTCGAGTCGGCCGAACGGGTGCTCGTCGCCATCGGGGCGGTCGAGGGCGGCCCGCCGCGGATCACGCCGCTCGGCCGACGCATCCTCGACCTGCCCGTGCATCCTCGGCTGGCGCGATTGCTGCTCGCCGCGGCCGATGCGGGGCGCACCGCCGAGGGCGCCGCCGTCGCGGCGCTGCTCTCGGAGAAGGACATCCGCACGCGCACCGTCCCCGAATTCGGCCGCCGGGATGAGGCGCGGCCCGAGACGACGGCCAGCTCGGACGTACTGGTGCGTCTGGACGAGCTGGCCGAGGCCGAGGCCGCGCGATTCTCGCCGTCGCTCCGCTCGCGCGGGATCGACCCTTCAGCCGCCCGCGCGGTGGCCCAGTTGCGCTCCGAGCTCCTTCAACGGATCGGGCGGGACCGCGGACGGGGCGCCTCGGGCCGGCACGACGATGATGATGAGATCCGCCGGTGGTTGCTGCTCGCCTATCCCGATCGCGTCGTCCGCCGGCGCGGGGCGGACGGGACCGGCGTGATGGTCGGCGGCCGGGGCGTCCGGCTCGATCCGCGCTCGGTCGTGCGCAAGGCCGAACTGTACCTGGCGCTCGACGCTCGCGAGGACCGGCGCGGGGGCCGGCGCGAGGTCCATGCCGCCATGGCCAGCGCGATCGACCCGGCCTGGCTTCAGGAGCTGTGCCCCGAGGCGCTCCGCCGCGAGTCGGTGACCCTCTTCGACCCGGCACGCGGCCGCGTCGTCGGCGTGCTGCGCGTCTTTTACGACGACCTTGTCCTTGGCGAGGTCGCCATGCCGGCGCCGGATTCCGAGTCCGCCGCGCGCCTGCTGGCCGAGGCGGTCCGCGATCTCGACCCGAACCCGGTGCGCGACGACCCTCGCGTCGGCGAGTGGCTGGCGCGGCTGGACCTGGTGCGTCGGGCGATCCCCGAGCTGAACTGGCCGGACGACGAGACGTTGATCGCCCGGTTGCTCGAGCAGGCGTGCCACGGGAAGACGTCGGTCGACCAGATCGAGCGGTCGAACCTGGTCCCGCTGCTGGAGTCGCAGCTCGATCGCAACCAGGCGCGCGAGCTGCGCGAGGGCACGCCCGAGTCGCTCGTCCTGCCCGGCGGACGCCGGGCGCGTGTTGTCTACGAGGCCGGCCGCCCGCCTGTACTGGCGGCCCGCTTGCAAGATCTCTTCGGCTGGAAGGAGACGCCGAAGCTGGCCCGCGGGCGCGTACCGGTGCTGCTCCACATCCTGGGTCCCAACCACCGCCCGGTGCAGGTGACGGACGACCTGCACAGCTTCTGGACGACGACATACTTCCAGGTCCGCAAGGACCTGCGCGGCCGGTATCCCAGGCACCGCTGGCCCGACGCGCCGCTCGACGCGCAGCCCCAGCCGCCGGGGCGGCCGCGAACGGGATGACTCGTGCGGGACGGGCCTTCGCTTCCCCCGCCTTCTCTCGGGAGCGCCATCATTGCGGCCGCCTCTCGCGGGGTGTAACATCGGCCGCGAGGGTCGAGTCGGTCTTCGCGCGTGGCCGACAGGCCATGTGATGCCGAGACACCGGGTCCAGGATGTGCGGAGCATCGATCATGAAGACGAGGGGTGGTCTGACGCGGCGGGACCTGCTGGCGAGCTCGGTTGCGGCGCCGGTGATCGCGGCGCCGTGGTTCGTGCCCTCGGCAGCACTCGGCCGCGACGGCAAGACCGCCGCGTCCGAGCGGATCACGCTGGGCGTCATCGGCGTGGGCCCGCGCTGCACGTACGACCTGCGATCGATCCTCAAACACTCCGACGTCCAGTGCGCGGCCATCTGCGACGTGCAGGCGAGCCGGCGCGAGGCGGCGAAGAAGCTCGTCGACGCGCACTACGGGAACTCCGACTGCGCCGTCCACCGCGACTTCCACGAGCTACTGGGGCGGCGCGACATCGACGCGGTGCTCATCGCGACCGGCGATCGGTGGCATGCGCCGGCCTCGATCCTGGCGGCGCGGGCCGGCAAGGACGTCTACAGCGAGAAGCCCTGCGGCCTGACCATCGGCTGGTGCCAGGCCCTCGACGACACGATCCGGGCGACCAGGCGGGTGTTCCAGGCCGGCACTCAGCGGCGCAGCCTCCCCAACTTTCAGGCGGCCGTGCGGCTGGCGCACAGCGGCAAGCTCGGCAAGGTCCACACGCTGTATGCCTCCGTCTACACGCCGGGTGTGAAGACGGACTGGCTGCCCTCGGAACCGACGCCCCCTCGCGATGTGGTCGACTGGGACCGATGGCTGGGGCCGGCGCCGTGGCGGCCATATAACTCGGCCTATGTCAAAGGGGGCTGGCGCGGGTACTGGGATTTCGACTCGGGTTGCCGCCTGCTGGACTGGGGCGCGCACACCGTCGACCTGTGCCAGTGGGCCAACCGCGCCGACGATACCCTGCCGGTCGAATATGAGCCGTCGGCGACCAACATCACGGCACGCTACGCCAACGGCGTCAAGCTGGTCCTCGACTTCCTCAAGACGCCGTTCGGGGAGCGCCCGGGCTGGGTGCAGTCGCTGGGCACCTGCCCGGTTCGATTCGTCGGTGACGAAGGCTGGGTCGAGGTCGGCGACAGCGGTGGGATCGAGGTCAATCCCGCGTCGTTGAGGTCGGAGCTGAAGGACCTGGAGATCAAGCCGACGACCGGGCTGGACGTCGCGGCCCACTCGCGCAACTTCCTCGACTGCATCAGGTCGCGCGGCGTCACGGCGGCGAACTCGTCGGTGATGCGACGGTCGCACATCGCCTGCCACGCTGCGGCGCTGTCGTGGCTGCTCAACCGCAAGCTTCGGCTGGATCCCGTCAAGGAAGAATTCATCGGGGACGACGAGGCCAACAGCCTGCGCTCGCTCCCCTCGCGGAACGTGCTTTAGGGACCGGCGCCGATGAAGAAAAGACGGTGTCTCTCGATCGTCGTCGGCGTGATCCTGGCCGGCGTCGTGATGGTTCGGCCATGTCCGGCCCTCGCGGATGAACGTCCGGCGCCGGCGCGGCCGAACATCGTGATCATCCTGGCCGACGACCTCGGCTACGGCGATCCTGGCTGCTACGGACATCCCCGGTTCAAGACGCCGAACCTGGACCGGATGGCCGCCGAGGGAGTACGGCTGACTCAGTTCAACACGCCAATGCCGTTCTGCGCACCGAGCCGCGCGGCGCTCCTGACGGGGCGCTATCCGTTCCGAAACGGGATGACGGGTAACCCGGCCCCCGACGGCGGCCCCGCGGCCGACGCGATGGCCCTGGCTCCCGGCGAGGTCACGCTGGCCCAGATGCTCAGGGCGGACGGTTATGCCACCGGGATGGTCGGCAAGTGGCATCTCGGCCACAGGCGGCCCGAGTCGCTGCCGACCCGGCGCGGGTTCGACGAGTACCTGGGGATCCTCTACAGCAACGACATGCGCCCGGTCCAGCTCCTCGACGGCGAGGCGGTCGTCGAGTACCCAGTCGTGCAGGCGACCCTGACCCGCCGCTACACCGAGCGGGCGATCCGGTTCATCGAGCGGAACCGGGACCGTCCGTTCTTCCTCTACCTGGCGCACGCGATGCCCCACAAGCCGCTGGCCTGCTCGGAAGCCTTCTACAAGAAGAGCGGCGCTGGGCTCTACGGTGATGTCCTGGCCGAGCTGGACTGGGGCGTCGGCCAGGTCCTCGCTCGTCTGAAGGATCTGGGGCTGGACGAGCGTACGCTGGTCGTCTTTACCAGCGACAACGGCCCGTGGTTCGGGGGCAGCACCGGCGGCCTGCGCGGGATGAAGGGCACGAGCTGGGAGGGAGGATTCCGCGTCCCCTGCATCGCGCGATGGCCCGGGCGGATCCCGGCGGGCCGGGTGAGCGACCGGCTGGCCGTCACGATGGACCTGTTCGCGACCGCGCTGGCCGCGGCGGGCGTCCCCGCGCCCCGCGACCGGGTGATCGATGGCAAGGACCTGCTGCCGCTTTTCACCGGCGATGACCGGCCGGTTCACGAGACCGTTTACGGGCATCAGGGCGCCCGCGTGGCGACCGTGCGCGACGCGCGCTGGAAGCTGCACGTTTTGCCAGCGCATGACTTCCGCGTCCACACGTCGGGCGGGCACTGGGTCGATCCGAGGGGTCCGGACGGGGTGACGATCCTGGCTCCCTACGAGCAGGCGCAGCCATCCGACTACCCGGGTGGGCGTGACGGAGATCCGACCGGCGCGATGAGCCTGTTCGACCTCCGGGACGACCCGGGCGAGCGCCGTAACGTCGCCGCCGAGCACCCCGATGTCGTCGAGCGGCTGAAGGCCGAGTACGACCGGGCCGTGGTCGGCGGGGCGAACGGATCAACCGGCCGTCCGGCAGTCCCTGCCGAGAAGTGACCACCCATTCGCAAGCTTGCACGGCCCAGGCGTGTACCGATGGCCCGTCTCCAGCCGCCGACCTTCCTGGATTCGCGGCGGAAATCGTCCAGATCGGAACAGTTCGAGTTCCCCTCATGGACGGACATCGCTAGAATCTGCCCGCGCCGACGAGCACGGATGCTCGCGGTACCGGGACAGGAAGTGAAGGATTCGAGCCCTCATGCATCGCTGCCCGATGCGACTCTGCATCTGGATCATCTTCTGCGTTGGGCTGGTGGGCTGCGCCACCATGCGACGGGAGGCGCCGAGCCCCGACCTGCGGCCGTGTACTGATGGATATGCCTACACGGCCGACGGATGGCGGCTGGGGGTGCGGCATTATGTGCCGGCGCATCGCGATCCGACGAAGCTGCCGGTGGTGCTCTGCCACGGTTTGGGGCTCAATGCAACGTTCTGGACGATCACGGACAATCATCTGCCGGCGCAGCTCAATGAGCGGGGATATGACGTTTACGTCTTCGACATCCGGGCCTCGGGCGAGAACGGCCGGGTCGGTCGGACGGACCGGATCAATCGACGGCTGCGGCAGACGCCGTTCCGCGAGCGGGGCGAGGCGGACTGGAACGTCGACGACCTGATGAAGTACGACGTGCCGGCGATCCTGGACTACGTCCAGCGCGAGACGGGTAAGGACCGGGTGAACTGGATCGGCCACAGCATGGGCGGCATGCTGATGTACCCGTTCCTGGAGCTCAACGAACATCCGGAGCGGATCGCCAACTTCGTGGGGATGGGGAGCACGATCACCCTGGCGGTGACGCCGCAGAAGGACATGCTCCAGGCGAACCGGGCGATCCGGGCGCTCTCGCGTTTCGCCAGCCCCGGGCGAATGGGCCGGCCGCTAACCTATTTCCGACTGCCCGGGATGTCGAAGATCGACAAGTTCTACTTCTCCGACGACAACGTCGACGACCGGACGGTCTCGCGGTTCTACGGCTACACGCTGGAGGACCCGGGTCCGGGTGCGTTCCGCCAGCTCGACTCGTACCTCCAGTTCGGCCACATGCTCTCGGCCGACGGGCGGGTCGATTATGCCAAACTGCTGGGCCGGGTGCGGACGCCGACCCTGATGGTCGCCGGTCAGGCGGATATCATCTCCGACGTCCCCTCGACCGAGATTACCTTCCGGGCGCTTTCCAGCCCCGACAAGACGCTGATGAAGTTCGGCACGGCGCACGGCCAGGTGGCGGATTACGGTCATTGCGACCTGGTCTGGAGCCGGCATGCGCCCCGGGAGATCTTCCCGCCGGTGATCGACTGGCTCGACCAGCACCAGCCGGGCGCGCCGGTCGTGGTCCGGCCGCGGACCAGGGAAGCGGAGATCGCCCAGGCCCACGCCGAGGTCTCGCGGGCGTCAATCCCCGCCGAGTAGCGCGTCGATGCAGATTTGCGACCAGGTCTCGAACTCGCCGCGGAGCTGGCGGATCGTGTCGAGGTCAAGGAAGCCGGCGTCGGCCAGGCCGTCCTCGCGGGGCGTGACGCCCGGCTCGTCGAGCTCGTAGAGGTGCACGACACCCAGGTGGACGCGGCCCACGGGCGTCGAGTCGTCGTTGATGAGGCCGACGCGACGGATTTGACCCACGCTGGCGATCGCGACCTCCTCGTCGAGCTCGCGGCGCAGGGCCGACTCGTAGGCGTCGAGCGACTTGCCGCCGCCGGCGTCGTCGATCGAGACGTGTCCGCCGACGCCGAGCGAGCGGAGCCGGTGCAGCCGCGCCTCGCCCTGGGACTTGCCGCGGGTGTAGCAGAACACCCCGCCGCCCGAGCGAAAGACGACGTAGGGGATGATCTGCTTGTAGCCCGGATCCTCCTCGACCTCCGAGCGGGGGCGGTAGTCCATGAACTCGGGAACGAGGAGGCCGGCGATGTAGCGGTCGGCGTCGGGGGAAAACCCCTGGAACCGGCCGAGAAGGTCGAGCTGGGCGGCGGGGACGACCAGGACCCGTTCGTCGTGCTTCACGGGAATTGACCTCGGCGGGGCGCGGGGCTGGCGTTCGTGCCGAGGCGAGCGAGGATCCGTCACGGAAGGCTTCGAGACCGACCGGCAGGGTGGCCATCGCCCACCAATTGGGGGCCTCGACCGGTGGGCGATGCTCGCCCTACGCCAGCCGACCGACCTTCGGGCATGGTCCCCGAGCTCGCCGACTCCTCCATTATGGCACATGCCCGGCCGGCGCGCTCAGAACGGGACCGTGCCCGCCGGCGCGTTGGACTTGGACGCCGGGGCGCCGCCGCCCCGGCCGGGTCGTCCGGCGGGCCGCGCGACGGGGGCCGTCGTGCTGGCGGTCGGGGCGGTGGTGGTCTTCGCCGGCGGTACGGCAGTCTTCTGCGATCGGGCTGCCTCCTCGGCCCGGCGCGCCGCGATCGCGGCGTTCTCGGCCGACTTCTTCTTCGCCTTCTCCTTCTGGGCGATCTCCTGTCGGCCTTCTTCGAGGGCGCGGCGATAGGCGCGGATGGTGTCGTCGTCGAGATAGCGGTCGATCATCGCCTGGACGTCGTTGATCTGCGTCTGGGCGTTGCGGGTGAGGATCGTCTTGCGGGTCTCGAACTGCTCCTTGGTCGCGCTGTCCTTGAGCGACGTGATTCTCTTGGCGTACTCGTCGCGAGGCGTCAGCTTGCCGAATTCCTGGAGCGCCTCGTCGAGTCCGTTCCAGTCCTCGCCCTCGAGCCGGGCCTTCATCCGGGCCTCGAGCCGGGCGCGCAGGGCGATCAGGTCGACGACCTCGTCGCGGATCGAGTCGACCTGGGCCTCGAGCGCGACGCTCTGATATTTGGGGTCGAAGGGGATCGTCCGCTCCTCGTAGCTCTCGCCGGGCATGGCGGGCACCTCGGCGACCGGCTCGACGTTGCCGGCGAGCAGGCGGAGGACCACCAGCCCGTCGGCGAAGCCGGGCTTGAGCGAGATCCGGCCGGTGCGATCGGTCATGCCGACCTCGCGGACCGTGCCGTTGGGGATGGTGCGGGCGGTGAGCGTGTAGCCGGCGCCGGGGGCCTTATCCTGGGAGGAGATGAAGTGCAGGCGCAGCGGGCTATCGCCCGGCTTGAGGCCGACCGCGGCGAGCGAGTTGGGCTGGATCACCCGCCGGCTGAACGGGTCGCGCAGCCCGCTGAGGATCAGGCACCGGGCGACCGGCCCGTCGACCGATTCGACCTGGAGGTAGGTCCAGGGGATGATCTTCACGATGGTGCCGCCGCCCTTGGCCGAGATCAGGCGGAGGGGCTGGAAGACGGTCCCCTTCTCGACGACGCGGCCGGCCGGGCTGGCCGGCTCGATGCTGGAACCCCGGACGGTCAGGAGGGCGCGGCCGCCTTCCTCGCCGTTGATCATCGCCGTCGGGCTGAACAGGTCGAGCGTGAACTGCATCAGCGCGCGGGGGGCGTCGGAGTAGACCTCGACTTCATGGCGCTGGAGCGGACCGAGCCGTCGCGTGGCCGTGTCGTATTCGCGGCCGGTGAACGCGATGCCGGGACCCTCGCTCGCCCGGTCGGCGTGGATGACCCAGACCTTGTCGAAGGCGTCGGCGCGCACGGCCTTCTCGAAGGCGGCGGCCTGCGCGGGCGTGGCTCTCTCGAGGCCCGCCAGGTCGAGGTCGAGTACGGGGCTCGACGGCGGCGCGACCGTGACGATCCACGGGGTGCCGACGAACCGGCGCACCAGGACCTGCCAGTCGCGCACGAGCTGGGCCTTGCGCATCTCGTCGATGCGGCTGGAGGGGTGGCAGGCGAAGTGGAAGACAATCCGGTAAGGCTGGCGTTCGATCGGGTCGGGAATCTTCGCCTTCTCGGCCTCCGGCGTGGTCGGCGAGGCGGCCTTCGCCGCGTTGCCGTCCGGAGCCGGCGCGGAGGCGGTTCCGCTCGCCGGTTTGGCGGCTGCGGGCGCGGATGACGGCGCCTGCGACTTCGACTTCGGGGCTGGGGGCGAGGCCGGGGGCTCTGCCCTGGCCGGAGGTGTGGCGCCAGTCTTCGCCGGAGGCTGCTGGGCGCCGGCGGTCCCGATGGCGGCGAGGGCCGCCAGCGCGGCGAGCGTCGACGCGGTGGCGATCGCGGCGAACGGGCGGCGTCGGGGGGTGGTGGACGGCTTGCGGGACATCAGCGAGGTGTCTCTCATTTCGACTTTGACTTCGGCTTCTGGTCCGCCTCCCACGGGTCGTGCGCGACCCAGGGGGCGATCTGCCAGGATTCGAGACCTTGATAGAGTCGATCGGCGGACTGGCCCGGCCCCTGGACCCGCGAGCGCCAGGCGTAGTGGTCGGCCAACTGCCACAGCGGGATGACCGGCAGCTCGTCGCGCGACTCGCGGTCGACCTGGATCGCCAGCGACCGCGACGTCGGCCAGTCGCCGGCCCGCTCGAGCTGGAGCAGGAGCTGGAGGATCCGCGGGCTGGCCGCGGCCGCCAGCGGCTCGACTTCCGGGGGCGCGTCGTAGCAGGGAGACAGGATCGGGCCGGCCTCGAGGACCGGGTCGTTGACCCGGATCACGCGGTAGGCCAGGTCGAAACGACGGCCCGAGCGGAGCTCGGTCTCGAGCCGGGACTCGGGGAGCTCGATCGGCTCGATCTCGACCCCGGCGATCTTGAACAACTCGATGAGCTTGGCGACGGCCACGCGGACCTCGGGGATTGCCGGGTACTCGAACGTCAGGTGGATCGCGCGGGTGCCGATGTCCTTCTTGGCGGCGGCGACCAGCATCTTGGCCAGAAGGATGTTGAACGCCAGCGGCCTGACGTCGGGCGCGTCGGCGTAGTTCCCCTTCGGAAACGGGCCGTCGGCGGGCTGATCGAGGTCCGTCAGCGGATGCTTGAGCACGAAGTCCTCGAGCAGGCTCTTGCGGTCGATGGCGCGCGAAAGGCCGCGGCGCAGGGCCCGGTTGCGCAGCGCCGGGTTGCGGCCGTCGATCGCGATGACGTGCAGCACCGGCTGCGTGTACCGGCCGACCTGGACATCAGGCGCCTCAGCCAGCGAGGCGACCTGGTCGGGCGGGACGTGGTCGATCATCGCGACGTCGCCGCGGCGGAGGGACTGGACGGCGGCGAGCCCGCTGGAGAGCCGGAACTCGCGGACGCGGCGGATCCTCGGGGCGGATTCGGCCTCGCCAGGAGAGCGATCGTCGACCGTGCGGAGCTCGAGGGACTCGGGCGTCGAGCGGAAGCAGCGGAAGGCGTTATCGGTGACGAGCAGCCGCTCCTTGGCCGAGAGGGCGACGCAGCCGTCGATGCCGGCGTGCGCCGGCCCGACCGGCTCGAGCAGCCACCCGCCCACCTTGAGCGGGGTGTGATTGAGCCGGACCTCGATCCTTTCCTCGCGGACCTCGACCCGGTCGAGCAGGTCGGCCCAGCGCGCCTGGTAGGTGGGCGAGTGGGGGTCGGTGCGCTCGATCAGCGATTGGGCGACGTCGATCGCCGAGACCGGACGCGAGCGATCCGACCACTGAGGTCCGGGGCGGAGCCGGATGATCAGCCGGCGGCCCAGGTCGGTGGTCTCGACGGCCGACGCGAGCTGGCCGGGTCGCTTCCCCTCGCGCGCCTCGATGTCGTCGGACGCCAGGACCGGGCGGTACAAGAGCGGGACGATGCGGGCGTCGGCGCGCGAGTGGATCCAGGGCCCGAGCGGGTAGGCGACGTCGGTCACCCCGACGTCCAGGGTTGGCTCGGCCTCGAACGCCTTGATGTAGCGTTCCTCGGCGCCCGGCAGGGTCGGCCAGATGCGCAGGGCGTCGACCAGCGAGTCGAGGCGCTCCGGCGGAGCCGCCGACTCGCCCTCGCGCATGCGCTCGGCGGCGCGGGTGGTGAACAGCGACCGCAGCGCCTTTACGGCGGCGATCTCGCCGGTGACCTCCTCGAGCTCGTGCAGCACCCGGCGTCCCTGGAGGAACTTGTTCAGCCGGACGGCCCGCTCGATCCTCTTGCCGTAGGCCTGGCCGATCTCCTCGAGGAGGTTGGGGTAGTCCCGCTTGCGGCCGAGCAGCTCGCGGAGCAGCCGGAGCCCGCGATCGTCGTCGCCGTCAATCAGGGCACGCCGGCCCTCGTTGAACAGGAGGCGGTTGACGCACTCGTCGAGCCCGGCCCATTTGGGGTTGCGCATCTCCACCCGGGCGCAGCACTCGAAGGCCCGGGTGTATTCGCGCGCCTGGTTCAGTCGGTCG
>DAIDHB010000067.1 GCA_027452145.1 Planctomycetales bacterium | reverse complement strand
CGATCGAACAAATACGACGAATCAAAGCAAGATGAATTTTGCAGATTACCGTTGACAGTGGATGGAAGAAGTTTAAGATGTCGATAAGCACCCACTTTGAGATAGGTTCGCGCAAGATGGTGATGGAGCCGTTGGACCGGGTGCCGCAGGGCCGCGAACCGGGCGACTGGACCGGTTGTAACACTCTGTGGAATCAAGGGCCTCGCCCGAACTCCCCGCCCGGTCCTGGGGGCGGCCCAGCCCGAGGCGTCGAGTCGCGGGGCGATGGACAGGCGCGAGGGCTCACCGTCGGTGTCGGCGGCTCTGGAACCGGCGTGAACGCTCGATCAGGTTATTTGATTTAGAATCCTTATGGAGAGGAGTTGCATTCGATGCCAGCAGCGACGAAGTCCAGCGTGAAGAGCGCGCCGGCGACCAAGACGGTAGCCCCGCGTCCCAAGGCGTACCGGGGGGCCGAGCAGCGGTTTCACAAGGCGCGACGCGCCTCCATCCTGCTCAAGCACGTCAGCGACCCGACCCGCCTCCAGGTGATCCTGATCCTGGCCGAGGGCGAGCGCCACGTCGGCGCCCTCTGTGCCCAGCTCAGCCAGAGCCAGCCCGCGGTCAGCCACCATCTCGCCCTGCTCCGCCATGGCGGGATCATCGCCCCGCGCCGCCAGGGCAAGAATAACTTCTACAGCCTCACCGAGACCGGCTCGGAGCTGGCCCGCGTCGTGAACAGCCTGATCGACTGAGCGTCCGCCTCGGAAGGGCGTTCGGATGGTGTAGGGTCGGCACCGCCCACCGGTCGGGGCACCCTCAGTGGGCGATGCCCACCCTACACCCCGGTCTCGGCACCCTGGAATCGACTCTGGGGCGGCCGAATGGGCGGGCCTTCCGCCGGACCGCGACATCCGATCGCCCCTTTCCCCGGGCGGGCCCTCGGGCGCGGCGCGGTCGACGACCATTCGGAGGGGCTGGGGCATTCATTCGCCCCGCCCCTCCGTCCGCGCGCCGGGGCAGGCCGTCCTCCTCGCCGATCGATGCCCGATCGTCAGGGCAGGATGCGCTGCCCCACGGCCGTGTTCAGCATCAGCATCGCCTTGCGATGACGCACGGTGCTATCGAGATAGGCCTTCGCCTTCTCGTTGTAGTTCCTCATCTGGTTGTAGTAGCCGTAGACGTCGGTTTCGCCCTCCCGGTGCAGACGCCTCCGCTGGTCGATGGCCCGCTTCAGCGGCGGAAGGATGCGGTTGCGGATGTCGGAGGCAATCCGCCGGCTGATCAGGTACTCGGCCAGTGCCTGGTGGACCTCGTTCTCCGCGATTCGCTCGCGATCCGTCAGTTGCACATGCGACTGGGTGATGTTGATCCGTGCCCGCTCGATGTTCCCCTGGTTGCGGTTGTAGACCGGCAGCGGGACGGTGATGCCCAGCGCCCACGACGTCGCGCTCTTGGTTCCATAAGGCGCGTCGTTCTGGAACGTGAATGGCTGATAGAGAAGGTACGCATCGGCGAACCGGTTCGCACGGGCCAGCTCGTATGCCGCCTGGGCCGCGCTGACGCCCAGGCGATACGACACCACATCCGGGCGGACCTGAAGCGCGAAGCGTACCAGCTCCTCCTCGGTCGGCGGCGGCGGGGCCAGATCCTCCAGCGAACCGCGCAGATCGAGTCGATCCGCGGCGGACGGGGGCATGTTCAGGAGGACGGCCAGCGTCCGCTTCGCCTTGCGCAGCGATTCCTCGGCGTCGAGCAAACTGACCGCGGCGATCCCGCTATCGGCCCGCGCCTGCTCCACGTCAGCGGCGCTCTGCGTGTTCCGGACCTTGAGCTCCTCGGTGACGCGCAGGTAGGCATCGGCACCCCTGGCGAAGTTCCGGGCGTATTGCACGGTCCGCCGCGCCGCCAGGACATCCACATACGCCGTGTACAGGTCGCCCAGCCCGCGGCGGACCGCGTCCTGATACTGTCGCTCCATCACCATCAGAGCGCGCTCGGCATAGGTCATCCGAGCCAGCCGCTTGTGGGAGTAGTCGATCGGGTGCGAGATGTTCAGGTCGTACTGGGTCGGTCCACCTGGTCGCTGCCGGTTATAGGACCCGTAGGGCACGAGCTGGCTGTCGGCGTAGAGGATGGGGTTGGCGCGCAGGCCGGCCGTGACAACGTCCGCCCGCGCCTGCGGTAGCTCGAGTGCCAGGGCCCGTATGCCGAGGTTCTGGTTGACGTAGATCTCGATGGCCTGGTCGAGTGTCAGGCCGTTGGCAGGTCCCAGGTCGTCGGGCCGCTCGTCGACTTCGAGGGTCCCATAGAAGGGCGGCTGCGGCACTGGCACCGGCTGTGGCGCGGCGACGCCGATCACCCGCTGCGGCCCCTGATAGGTACCGCCCGGCATCGTGATCGCGGTTGGCACCCGAGGGGTCGCAGGGCCCGCCCGGCCGCCGAACAGCATCTCATCGCGGCCGGGCTGAATCCCGAGGTTCGCTCCGCCGCCCGGCATCGGGCCAAGCGTGGAGGCCGCCCCTCCCGGCTGCGCGATGGTCCCCGTCGGTAGCAAGCCCGACTGCTCGATCACCGGCGCCTGCGCCCTCGTAGCGCGCCCGTAACCCGCCAGGATCGCCAGGGCCGTCACGACCGCCATACCCCAGGTTCGGCGTCCTGCCATGATCGCCCCTTCCTCCGCCGGCCCCGATGGCGCGGCCCCGGCCCTAACAGCCCCGGCCGGCACCGAGGCGCATCCCCGAGCACCGTGTCCCGAATCTGGGGATTCTATCGGTCGAACCCAGCCCCGGAGTCGAATCGTGTTTACCGATTCCTCGCAGCTTCGCCAGATTCTGTGTGACCGGCAAACTCGGCGCGATCGGTAGCCTTGGCTGGAGGAGCCGAGCCGGGGCTCGAGGGATCCGGGCCGCGGTTCAGCGGGCGGCGGCGCGGGCGGGGGCCGACTTGAAGCCGGGTGCGGCGAGGAAGTTGCGAATCGGCTTGCCGTCGGCGAGGCTCCACAGGCGAACGTCGCCGTCCCAGCTTCCCGAGGCGATGGTCTTGCTATCGCGCGAGATGGCCAGCGAGTAGATCCAGTCCTGATGGCCCTGAAGCTTCCGCACCGACGAGCCGTTGGCCTTGAAGAGATGGACGGCCTTGTCGCCGCTGGCGGCGGCGAGGAACTGGCCGTCGGGCGAGAAACGCAGACGGAAGACGGTCCCGCCGAACCCGCCGACCTGGCGGATCTGCTTGCCGTCGGCGTCGGGGTTCCACATCCGGATCGAATTGTCCTCGCCGCCGCTGGCGACGGACTTGCCGTCGGGCGCGAACGCGATCGTGTAGACCGGCTGCGCGTGGCCGGGGAACGTGACGAGGGACTCCTTCTTCTCGACGTCGAAGACCTTGCAGGTCTTGTCGCGGCTGGCGCTGGCGAGCCGCTTGCCGTCGGGGCTGAACGCGACGGCGAAGATCCAGTCGGCGTGGTCCTCGACCTGGAAGACCGGCTTGCCGGTCGCGACCTCGAAGATCCGGATCGACCGGTCGGCGCCGGCCGCGGCCAGCCGCTTGCTGTCGGGGCTGAATGCGACCGAGAATACCACATCCTGGGTCTCGATCAGCTCGCGGACCGGCTTCGCGTTGTTGCCCGCCTCGACCGACCAGAGCCGCACGATCCCGAAGATTCCCGGATCGCCGCTGGCGGTGGCGATCCACTTGCCGTCCGGGCTGTAGGCGATGTCATAAGTCCGCTCGGCCAGCCCGCCGAGCCGGCGCGCCAGGGTGCCGTCGGCCGTCTTCCAGCACGTGATTTCGTGATAGCCCGATGCCGCGATCGCTGCGCCGTCGGGGGTGAACTCGAGCGCCGTAATGGGCACCGCCGCGGGGTACGCGGAAGGCGCGGCGATGTTTTGCGTCTTGCGGAGCAGGATCGTCCAGTCCTCCGTCGGCGAGCCGCCATCATACTTCGCCCCCTGGGCGACCCAGCGCTCGACCGTGGCGATCTTCTCGGCGGCGAGCGGGTCCTGCTTGTAGGGCATCCGCGGCTGGCCCTCGGGCCGGATCAGCTCGACGAGATAGCTCTCGTCGGCCTTGCCCGCGACCAGCGTCATCCCCTCGCCCTGCTGGCCTCCCTTCGCAAGCTGTGCGAAGCTGGTCATGACGTACTTGCTCTCGGCCTTGCGCGGGTTGTGGCAGGCGATGCAGTTCTCGACAAGAATCGGCGCGACGTCGCGGATGAAGCTGATCTTCCCCGGATCGCCGCCGGACGCCGGCTTCGCGGTCGACGCGGTCGCCTGGGGGGCCTTCGACTTCTCCTGCGTCTTGGCGGCGGCAGCCGGCTCGGCCTTTTTCTCCTGAGCCTTCACTGCGGCGGGCGGTTCGGCCTTCGTCTTCTCCTGAGTCTTCGCCGCGGCGGCCGGCTCGGCCCTGGCTTTCTGCGTCCCGGCAGCGGCCTTCTCCGACTTCCTGGGAGCCTGGGACTTCGTATCGTCGCCCCGCGAGGACCGAGCGGGGCCGATGGCAAGGACGGCGATCAGCGCGATCGCGAGCCGGCAAATCACGGGACTGGGCATCGCTCGAACCTCCCGGGCGGACGCAAAGCGGTCCGGCCAAGCCTGAGTCGCTTCACTTCGCGGCCGCGACCTTGACCGACAGCGGCGTGGGCGGGACCGCGTAATCCTTCTTGTTGACCTGGAACGCCATCGCAACCTGGGCGCCGGCCGAGGTCGGCTTGGCCTTGGCGTCCGCGACGATCTTCACGGCGAAGCTCGATGCGCCAGGGGCGACCGTGACCGGGTCGGCCTTCAGCCCGGCGGGCAGGCCGTTGACCCGCACCGTCACCGGTTCGTTGAACGTCCCCTTACGCACGACCCGTCCCTTCACCTCGACGGTCGCGCCCGCCTTGATCTCAATCGCCGGGGCCGACAGCTCGAGCGCCGCCGGGCGGACGACGACGAGGCTCACGCCGGGGGCGTCGATCGTCCGATCGGCGCCCGCGATCTTCCCCTTGGCGTGCAGGCCCAGGGTCATCGCGCCCAGGGGTGCCTCGACAGCGGCCTGAATGCGGACATTCACGGTCTCCGCCTTCCCCTCGGCCTTGTCGCCGGGGACGGTAATCCCCGCCGGCAGGATCGGGGCGGCGAAGGCCAGGGTGCCTTCGGCTCCCCTGGACCTGACCACCTTCACCGGGACCGTGGCGCCAAAGCCGTGGGCGACCTCGATCGGCCCGGCCGGCGTCTCGATCACCACGGGGGTCGGCCCGGCCGGCGCGACGACCAGGCCGTACTCGGTCATCGAGCTGGTCGGCAGGTTGGATTGCATGGCAAAGACGACTGGGCGTTCAGAGACTCTCTCGATCCGCCCGAGAGGTCCGTCGCCGCGGCCCATGAGCTTCAGCGTCGTCACGTCGAAATGGGCGTCGGCCGACGCTGATAGCGTCAGGACGCCGGCGGCCTGCCCGGCGGGGATCGTCCCGGGCCGGACCGAGAGAGCAGCAGGGGGGTTGTCGACACCCAGCTCGATCGGGCCGCTGTACCCCTTGCGCTTGATGGTCCCGCCGACGGTCGCCGTGCCCCCCTTCGGCACGCTGACCTCTGAGTCATTCGCCGCGAGCTCGAAGTCGGGGCCTAGCGGCTCGGCGACGATCCGGTAGGGGAAGCCGACCCCGCCGCGCTGCTGGAGGTCGCGGATCACGACGATCAACTCGGTCGTGCCGCTGGGCACCGTTGTCTCGATTGTCGGGTCGGGCAGGATAATCGACTGCGGCATGCCGCCCTTGGGCGGGAGCGGGATCGTGGTGTCGTCGGCGTTCGCGATCGCCTTGCCACCCGGCCCCTCGACCCGCAGGACCGGGTCGAGCGTCGAGCCCAGCTCATACGCGTTAACCTTGATCCGGACCCGGCTCCCGGGCGTGACCGCCAGCGCGAAGCGGTCCTCATCGCCCGGCGCCTCGATCCGGCCGTTGAACACCACCGGCGCCACTGCCTTCACCGGCGCCGCGGCGGGATCGGCTGGCTCGCGCAGCTCGGGATAGGTCGAGACGACCAGCGGCGGCATCGACTCGAAATCCAGGTCCCGCGCGGGCGAGGCCGTCTCGCCGACCATGCCACCTGTGATCCTCGGGCGGAACAGGTCAGAACCGAACGCGGAATGCACGGTCGCGGCCGCGATCCGGACGCCGTTCATCGTACCGCCCCGCAGCTCGATGCCCAGGGTCTCGCCCGCGCGCCCGCCGAGGGGATAGATCTCCTCGGCCACAGGCACGTCGCCGATCACGAGGCGATAGACGGGCCGGCCCGCACCCTGGTACCGGGTGTCGGAGATCTCGACGACGTAGTCGCCGTCCTCGGGCAGCACGGCCGCCAGCCGGGCATCGGTGAGCAGCCCCGGCGTGTCGTCGGCCGAAGCGACGTAGGTCCGCCGGGCCGAGGCGGTCGTCAGCCGGATCGTGGGATCGATTCCCGATCCGATCCGGGCGCACTGCGCGTCCAGGATGATCCGCTGCCCCTTCCGCCCGCGGAACCGGAAAAAGTCGACGTCGTTGCCGGCGGCTTGCCCCTCGACCACCAGCGGCGGGTCGGGGATCGACTGCGCCTGCTCGAAAGTGCTGTTGTCCTCGCGCTCGACGACCTGCGGGAGCTGCCCCACGGCCAGCAGGAACGGGTTGGAGATACCATCATCCGTCTGGACACGAATGGGGTAGGTGCCGACGGCAGCCCCCGAGTCGACCGTGAGCTTGATCTTCCAGCTCGTCGCGTTGCTCCCCTTGACCTCGTCAGACCGCGACGTGAAGGGTGCGATCAGCCGCGGGTTGCCAGCAAGCCCGGTGCCAGTGATGGTCACCTCGGTCGACTCGCCGCGGCGGACTCCAGCGGGGGCAACGCCTGTGATCTTCGGAGGATTGGCCCAGGCCGAGGGCCCGACAAGCAGCCCCAGCATCGCGGCGATTCGGACGGCCGATCGGATCATGGTTCGCACTCCAACCGTCAGGGCGCTCGGAACCTTCGAGCGGGCCCATTGCGGGCCGGCGGGACACCACCAGCATTCCAGGGCGGGTTCGGACAGAACGCGGCGGGCGAAATCGTGTCTCCAGGAGACCGATTCATGCGTTGAGTCATCATCGACCGTCGCACGCGGCGCGGCATTTGTCAAGCCGGGCGATCGGGCTGACCGGTGGCGGCGACTGCTGCTATTATAGCGAGGACCTCCGATTCCCGTCTCGTCTCCTGTTCGCCGATGGAGGAGTTTCCGCCGTGACGACGACCGCAGCCGACGACGGCGCCAGGGTGGTCAGGAGCGTCTGCCCGCTCGATTGCCCCGACACGTGCAGCATGCTCGTGACGGTCAGGGACGGCGTGGCGGTCGGCCTGCGCGGCGATCCCGACCACGCCTTCACCCGCGGGTTCCTCTGCCAGAAGATGGCGCGGTTCCTCGATCGCGTCTACAGCCCCGACCGGCTGATGCACCCGATGCGTCGGGTTGGCGCGAAGGGCGAGGGGCGGTTCGAGCGGATCTCATGGGACGAGGCGCTCAACGCCATCGCGGGCCGGTTCGCGGCGATCGCGACGTCGCCCGACGGGCCCGAGGCGATCCTGCCCTATAGCTACTGCGGGACGATGGGCAAGCTCCAGTCGAGCAGCCTTGACCGGCGGTTCTTCCACCGCCTGGGCGCCTCGCGGCTGGACCGGACGATCTGCGCCACGGCCGGCGGAATCGGATACGAGTACACCCTGGGCCGCGGCCGCCTGGGTGCCGACCCGCTGGCCGTCCCTCGGTGCAAGTTCATTGTCAACTGGGGATCGAACACCGCCAGCACGAACAGCCACCTCTGGAGCCTGATGATCGAGGCCCGCAAGAACGGCGCGACGATCGTCACCGTCGACCCGTACCGCAGCCCGACCGCGATCCGGTCCGACTGGCACATCCAGCCCCGGCCCGGAACCGACGCCGCGCTGGCACTGGGACTCATGCACGTCCTCTGGCGCGACGGCCTCCAGGACGACGACTACCTGGCGCGCGGCACCGTCGGCGCCGACCTGCTCCGCCGCCGTGTCCTGGACGAGTATCCGCCTGAAACGGTGGCGGCGATCACCGGTGTGGACATCTCGACGATCGAGGCTCTCGCGCATCGCCTGGCTCGCGAGCAGCCCTCGTTGATCCGCCTGAACTACGGCCTTCAGCGCCACCGGGGCGGCGGAATGGCCGTGCGGACCATCGCGTGCCTGCCGGCGATCATCGGGTCCTGGCGGCACCACGGCGGCGGCGCGTTGCTCTCCACGAGCGGTACTTATGACTTCGCCATGGAACGACTGACGCGCCCGCTTGTCGGCCCGCGAGGCACCCGGACGATCAACATGAACCAGCTCGGCGAGGCCCTGGCCGGCGAGCTTACCGGCCCGCCCGTGCGGGCGCTCTATGTCTATAACGCGAACCCCGCTGCCGTCGCGCCCGACCAGGCGCGCGTCCTGGCCGGCCTGCGCCGCGACGACCTGTTCACCGTGGTCCACGAGCTGTTCGCCACCGACACAGTGGATTACGCCGACATCGTGCTGCCGGCGACCTCGCAGCTCGAGCAAGTTGACGTGCACGGCTCATACGGCCATTTCGACGTGATGTACAATCCGGCCGTGATCGCGCCTCTGGGCGAGTGCCGGTCGAACAACGACGTGTTTCGGGCACTCGCAGCCCGACTCAACTTCGAGCCCGAACTCTTCCCCGACGACGAGACCCTGATTCGCGAGGCGCTCGACGGCGGGCCGACGCTCCACGGCATCACCCTCGAGCGACTCAAGGAAGAGGGCTCAATCCGGCTGAACATCCCCGAGGCGTTCACCCCGTTCGTCGACGGCGTGTTCCCGACGCCGACGGGCAAGTGCGAGCTGTACTCCGAGCGGATGAAGGCCGACGGCTTCGACCCGCTGCCGACCTATACCCCGCCGGCCGAGGACCCTCAGACCCGCCCCGAGCTGGCGGCGCGGTATCCGCTCCAGCTCCTCAGCCCACCGCGGCCGCAGTTCGTCAACTCGACCTTCGCCAACTCGCCGAGGCACCGCACCGCGGCGGGCGAACCCACGGTCGAACTGTCCGCGGAAGATGCCAGGAGCCGCGGCCTCTCCGACGGCGACTGGGCCGAGGTCTTCAACGACCGCGGCCGCTTCCTGGCCCGCGTCGCGCTGACCGAGGCCGTCCGCCCGGGCGTCGCCGTGGCCACCGGGCTCTACTGGAACAAGCTGGTGCCCGGCGCAACGAACGTGAACAACACATCCTCGTCGGCCCTCTCCGACATGGGCGGCGGCGCGACGTTCTTCGACAACCTTGTTGAGGTGCGACCGGCCGCGCATCCTGGGTGAGCGGCCCGGTCACCGGCCGAGGACCCGCAAAGCCGAGCAGGGATTGTGGCGCAGTTGGCGACGGCCAACGGCCAGTTGAAGGATGATGTGGAAAGCCGGCCGGCTTGGTAAAACTTCTGGCACAACACCGGAGCCCGACCGTCTCGGTCCTCGTCGTCGAATGATGCCGCCGGAGGCCGAGAGATGGCCCACTTGCCCGGGACACTTCATTGAACAGAATGGTCCTCACCAGGAGACCCCATTCATGAGGTCCTATCCTCTCGCCGCGCTGTCGATTGCGTTGATCGCCGGTTGCCTGCCGGAACAGGCTCCGGAGCAGCAGACGGCCTCACTGCGTGAGGCCCGCGCCGGCTACAAGCCGAAGCCAGTGCCGGCATCCGGCGAGCGGGAACCGGTGCCGGACCCGCCGCCAGGCGTCTTCCGAAAGGTGACGTACGACTCGCCCGCCGGCAAGCTGGCCGGTTACATCAGCGACATCCCCGACGACGGCGCAAAGCGCCCGGCGATCATCTGGATCACCGGCGGCGATTGTAATTCCATCGGCGATGTCTGGAGTCCGATGCCGGCCTCGAATGAACAGTCGGCGAGCGCCTATCGCAAGGCCGGGATCGTGATGATGTTCCCCGCGCTCCGCGGCGGCAATGATAACCCGGGCGCCCGGGAGGGCTATTTCGGCGAGGTGGACGACGTCCTGGCAGCGGCCGACTACCTGGCACGCCAACCGCAGGTCGATCCCAAACGCATTTACCTGGGCGGCCACAGCACCGGCGGCACGCTCGTCCTGCTGGTTTCGGAATGCAGCGATCGGTTCCGCGCGGTCTTCTCGTTCGGCCCGGTGAGCCAGATCACCTCATATCCTCCGGTGTACACACCATTCGAGCGTTCCGATCGCCGCGGCGTCGAGCTCCGCTCGCCGGGCCGCTGGCTCGCCTCCATTCGCCGCCCGACGTTCGTCATCGAGGGCACCGGCGGCAACATCGAGCCATTGGAGGCGATGGCGAAGGCTTCGAAGAACCCGCTGGTCCACTTCATCCGGGCGGACGGGGCGAATCACTTCCAGGTCCTGGCCCCCACGAATGAGCTGATCGCCCGCAAGATCCTGGAAGATAACGGCGATACTTGCCGGATCACGTTGACCGATGAGGAGGCGAGCCGGGCCTTCGCCCGATAAGCGGTGGGCGAAAACCTCGAGGCTCCTCGCCGAACACCACCTGGCCGGGTGCATGGCGAACCGGCGACGTCAGTCGCCGGGTGCGTGCTCTCGGCCTGATGACCCGGCGACTCACGGCGCCGGTTCGCCCAGCCCAGGCAATCCTCCCATGCCGGGCTTGAACCAGGTGGTGTTCGGCGAGGAGTGTCAAAACCTCCCGCACGATGATTCGCCGGCAACCCGTCTTTTGATCTCCGGGCGAGCCGGACGGAGGCGCTCGCCCGTCTGCCGCGGTCCGTAACGAATGGACCAGGATCGATCCTGGCTTCTCTCACGGCTTCTCCTTCGCCGGACCCTTCGGGATGAGCGACAGGAACTGATCCATGTCATAGATTCTGATCAACCTCTGTTCGAACTGGGAGTCGCTCAAGGCGCAGAGCCGCTTGCCGTCGGGCGAGATCTCGAAGGTTGGGGCACCCGTTGCCATCAGCTTCACCTGGAGGACCTCGTGATAGTCCCGGGTCTCCCAGAAGATGAGGGTTCCGTCGGCCCTCGAGCAGACCAGGTAGTTCCCGTCCGTCGTATATCGAAGTGTCCCGAACGGGATTGTCCGGGGACTCTTGATGGTATGCTTGATCTGGAACGTATTCAGATACCAGATAACGATGCGTTCGCCGGCGCGTCCGCACACCGCGGCCATGTCCTTATCATGGGGCGAGAAGATCGCGGGCCCGAACGGCATTTCCTCCGTCGGAGTGCGCCCCAGTCTCTTCCCGGTCCTCGTGTTCCATACGCCCAGGTATCCGGCAGGCAGTCCCTTCGTGGACTTCGAGTAGCCCTGGGCAGCGATCGTTTCTCCGCTATTCGAAATGTCGTAGCCTTTCAGTCCGAAATCGTCGGAGACGATCCGCGTCACGACTTCCCTTTTCTCGCGATCGTAAACGAGGATATCCGAGTGCGGACTGGGCTTGAGGTAAAGTCCGGCGAACGCCATCAGGTTCCCTCTGCGCGACCATTGGCATTCCCCGATATACCGGGGTCCGGAGTCATCGTCCACGGTCGTGCAGATGGTTTCGAGGCCGTGCGTCTCCAGGTCGTAAGCGACGACGGTATCGGGGCAGACGCTGGTGCGAATCGAATCATTGACCTGGAGGAGGATGTGACGATCGTCGGACAGGAATCCGGAGCTGATTTCCATCGATTCCGTCGGACCATAGTGTGTCGATTTTTCCCGACCACGGAGCTGTCGATACTCGGGGGGAACCTTGCGCGGAGTGACGTCCTCCTCCCTGATCAGATGCCGCCCGGCCCCGGGCACGTCATCCCAGAGCTTCATCCGGTTTCCAACCTTCTCATGCCCGATGAGATGCCGTTGCGTTCGGGATTCCACGTCCCAGATCCGGAGGAACGAATAATCCTCCCTCGCCAGCAACAACCGACCGGACGGTGAGAAGGATATCGATGTGATCGGCCCGCCAGGCCCCTCGATCACGGACCCGCTGGGGACTCTGGCGGGTTGTGCCCAACCGTGCCCGCCCATCCCGAACAGGGCGACAGCCACGAACAATGAGCCCGACAGTCGCGGCGCCTTGAACCAGATCATGGTCCTGCTCCTCCGGTAAGTGGCCCGCCCCATCCCTGCGGACCGGTGGGTCTTCATCCAGGAATATCACATCTCCTTGGTCCCTCGCCATGGCCCTTCGAAGAGATTCGTCTGGCGGCGAGGCAGGTCGACATCAGCAAGACGGCCCCGACGACGTGCAGCAACAGCCCAATCCGCAGGCCGGGAGGGTCGATCGTCAGCTCCAGCCGGCCCGAATTGTCGGCCCTGGCGGCGAACGCGAGCAGCGGCTCGGCACATCGGCGATCGGCGAAGGCGCGGCGGCCGTTGGTCCGCCACCACGAGCCGGGGTTCTGGTTGATGAAGACCTTCTGGTCCGGGCGAACCTGGAACACGATGCGGTTCGGGCTCCAGAGGACCGGTGCCACCTCACCCTCGGCTGTCCATGCCTCGCCGCGATAGCCGCGTTCGCCTCGGGCCTTCCTCAGCGTCGGGGCCGTGCGTGAGTAACTGAGCATCGGCTCATATCCGCGAACCACTCCGTAGCCCCGCATCACGCAGGGATAGCCCATGCCGTCGCCGATGTTGACGATCGTCGCAACCGGGGGACCTGGGAACCACTCCTCATCGGCTCGGACCGAGAACGCAAGCGGAGACTGCTGCCAGCCCAGCACCAGAAAATCGGCCGCGACACCGAGCACCAGCGCGACCGCCAGCCGCGGCCACAGCCGGCCCGCCGAGCGCCGCCAGCGGGCGATCACGCCGGCGGCCGCGAAGCCGAGTCCGAGCATCGCCAGGAACCGCCAGCGCGTGACGACATGGGCCGACCCGAAGAACGGCCAGTCGAGCAGCCAGTGGCTCGGGTGATACCACCACCGTGAACCGATCGCCAGCCAGCCGGAGATCAAGGCGAGGAAATGCCACCACCGCCATCGCGAGGCCAGGCTCACCAGCACCAGCGCGAAAATCACCAGGCCCACATAGCTGGTCACCGAGACAAAGGATGCCCAGTCCTTATCGCCGAGGAGCGCGGGCCAGTCGGGCCGGGGCCGCGCCAGCAGGTGGCCCAGGACAGCGGAGAGCGACTCGTCCCAGAGGGTCATCGCCTCGCGGCGATCGTCGCGCATCACGAGCAGCACGGTGGCCAGCCGCCAGCCCGAAAGCAGCAGAAAAACCCCCGCGGCGGCCATCGTGTTCCGGAGCACGAGCAAGCGACACCCCGAAGGCTGCATCCTCAACGCGCGCACCCAAATTGCGGCCGCGAAGACCACTCCGTAGAGGCTCAGGTACTGGAGCCCATTGAGCAGGCTGAAGGCCGCCCAGGATCCCAGCCAGAGCCCATGCGACAGGCCCTCGCCGATCCGAAACGCGTGGTAGGCCAGCCACGGCAGGCTGCAATAGCTCATCGCGATGATGTAGCCCACCGCCAGGCTGATCCCAACCGCGCCGTTGAGGCCGTAGACCAGCGCGACCAGCGCCGCGGCCCAGGGATCGCGCAGCCAGTGCCAGGCCAGGCGGTAGGCGCCCTCGACGGCAATCATGACGCAGAGCACCGTTGCGACCCGGATGCCGATGCCCGTCCCGAGCGCGAGCACGAACGGCGTCGCCACCGATACCACGCCGATCTGGGGCTCGGCCGCCAGCGGGAAGCCGCCGCGGCACCAGGGATGCCACCAGGGGAACTGGTGCCATTCGAGGATCGTGCGCCGGATCGCCTCGTACTTGTCCAGCACGAAGTCCCAATCGCCGAATCCCAGGCCGTCGGGATGTCGCATCAGGGGGATTAGCAGCGATGCGGCAGACAGACGAAGGGCCCAGGGCATCCATCGCGTCGACAAGTCCGGGGTCCCGCCGTCGTCCACCGGCGAAGGCCACGAGTCGTCTGCCCGGACCACGAGCAACCGCGCCAGGACGGCCCCGATCCCGGCGACCATCAACACCTGGACCAGCAGCCAGCGGACGCCCCAGGGGATCGCGTAGAACAGGGCCTCGGCCTCGTCGACCGCCAGCGGCCAGAGCAGCGCGCCGAATGACACGACCGCCAGTAGCACGAGCGGCCGCCGCGTGCGGGGGTCAAACCACGGGCGGAGTCGCCGTGCCAGCGTTCGCGCCCGCCGAAGCCAGTCGCCGTGCGTCATGGTCGTCCGGTCCTTCCGCGCGATCGCGAAGGGCGTCCGTTTGCGACGGCAGGATCGGAAGAGGCTGGGCAACCTCCGCATCCCGGTCATCGTCCCCAGGAGATTAGCACTTCACGCGAATCGGGCCTACCTGCGCCCGGTCGTGAGACCCCCAACGATGGCGACGGTCGGAGCGCGCTCTCCCGCCGACGGTTTCGGTTGGCACTTGCCCGGCGCCGGTCATTCGTCCGAAGATGGCACAGGGTTCGCAGCAATCGCCGTCCTTCGAGGTCCAAGTCCCATGAGAATCATGAGATCCAGGATCCTGCGGCGCCTGGTGCTGCTTCTGGCGATTGCTCTCCCCGCGATCGGCGTTGCCGTCTGGTACTGGGTGATCCCTGCGGTGATCGTCGCGGCGATCCGCGAGCGGCACGAGGGGTATGTCTCGATCTCGGGCTGGTGGATCGGCGGGTCCTCTGCCGGCGTGACGGGGCTCGTTCTGCACGAGAAGCCGAATCCCGACTCGCCCACCTGGGCCGCCGCGGATCGCGTGTCGACGGACCTGTCGATCTGGGGACTGCTCCGGGGCCAGATGACGCCCCGGCGCATCGTCTTCGACGGAGCGAAGATCCACTACCGCATCGACACCGACGGCGCCATCCTGACGCAATTGCCGCTCAAGCAGTCGCAGGGCGCGACCCCCGAGATCATCGTCCGCGACGGCGAATTGACGATGGCGCAAAAGGGCCGGCCCGACATGGTCGTGCACCGCATGAACGGCAAGCTTTCGCCCTCACCGCAGGGACCGCCGTTCGTGGTGGATGCCGACGACCCCGGGTGGGGGCAGCCCCACCTCGACGGCCGCTTCTCGCCTGACTTCTCCGCCTACAGGTTCCAGTTAACGTGCGAGAAACTGCCTTCGGACCTCGAAAAGGCCCGCCGCGTGCCGTTCGTCGAGGAGAAGATCTGGGCCTACGTCCAGCCGGACGGGCCCATCGGCGTGGTACTGGATTACGCCTACACGCCGCCGCCGAAGGGGGACAGGACCGCCACGGGCAAGAGCGACGTCGTGACCACGGTGAACTTCGAGGGGACGACCGTCGTCCTGCCGACGCTCCAGTTGCGCGGCGAGGATGCGCGGGGGCGGTTGAGCGTCAAGGACAAGAACGTCCAGCTCGAGGACGTGACGGGCCAGATGGCCGGCGGACGCGTGACTTTCACCGGCCCGATGGACTTCAAGCACAAGCCCGATCGCTACGACCTGTCGCTCGACCTGGATGACGTGAACCTGACCGAGCTGCCCGCGTCGTGGCAGCTCCATCGCCTGGGGGTCCGCGGCCGGTTCACCGGCACCGCCGGCCTGCGCCTCGTACTCACGAAGCAAGGGCTGGACATGACCGGCACGACCGGCGACGGCGTGGTCCAGGGCGCCGAGATCCGCGGCATCCCGCTCAAGACCCTGGGGATCAAGTTGCGGGGGCAGGGACTGCGTTCGACGGAGAGGGGCGAGGGGTTAGGGGTCAGGGGCGAGGAAGTCCAGGAATCCGCGATCCGGCTGGCTGGTGGCGCCGCGGGCGTACAGGCTGTGGCCGAGCGACCATCGACCAAGCCTCGCCCCTCGCCCCTCGCCCCTAACCCCTCCGAAGAAGAGGGCCCGTTCCTGCCCCAATGGGTGCTGGGCGAGTTCCAGGTCAACGGCATCGAGCTCGAGCACGCCATGGCCCGCCTGGAGTCGACGAAACCCGGCAAGTCGTCGCGGGCCGTGCCGGTCTCGGGACGGCTGGACCTGCAAGCGAACATCCGGTTTCCCCTGGGCTCGCTCAACGACTGGAAGGCGTATCAGGCGCACGGAGTGGCCGACGTCGCTGGAGCGTCGATCGGCACACTCGACCTCGGCCGGCTGAAGGGCCGCGTCGAGATGAGTGATGGGTTCCTGGAGGTCGCCGACCTTCGCGGCCGGATCCTCGATCGGCCGGATGACGGTGGACGGGCCCCGGAGACCGAGCCGCCACCCGCGAGCGGACCGATTCCGCCCGGCGGGTTCCGCGGCCGCATTCGCTCGGCGCTGGTGGGCCATCAGCGGACGGAGATCGAGGTCGACGCCGTCGAGCTGCCGATCGACGAGCTGGCCACGGCGCTGTCGAGGCTCTCCAACCCGCCGCCGACGCCGCCCGAGGCACCGCCGAAGCCCCTGCCGCTCTCGGGCCGCCTGACCTTGAAGGGCTCGGGACACGCGCGCGGCGCCAACCTTTCGGATTCAAGTGCCTGGACGGCCTCCGCCCGCGCCGCGATGCCCGAGGTGGCGTACCAGTCCATGACCTTCAAGAACGTCTCTTTCAATCTGGCCGTCGACGCCGGACGCATGACGTTCGACGACGTTAAGGGCCGGCTCAGGGACGCGGATCTCCGCGGCCGGGGCAACATTGGCCTGGCCGAGCCCTACCCATTTGACGGCCGGCTCGAGACCACGGACCTTCCCTGCGGCGAGCTCGTCGACCTGCTCTCGGGCGGGACGAGCTCGGCGAAGCTCGAGGGGACGATCGTCGGCAAGGGCGAGGCCAATGGCACGGTCCAGCCGCGGCGAATCGCCAGTTCGGGCTCGGCGAAGATCGACGACCTGAAGGTGGACGGCATGCCGATCGGCGACGTCCCCGTGCGATGGAAGACCGAGGGCGAGATCATCCACATCAACGCCGAGGAGCATCAGCGCTACGGCGGCACGGTATCGGCCGAGGCCCGCGTGCCGTCGAGCGGCAACGGCCCGGTCGAGGGGACGGTCAAACTCACGAAGGTCGACGCCTCCGAGCTCGCCTCGCAGGTCAAGAAGCAGGACTCGTGGACGATCACCGGGCATGCGGATGGCCAGGGCTGGTTCCGCTACACACCCACCTCGTCGAAATCGGAACCGGCCCAGCCGAGCCGCAACCTGCCGCTGGAGGCCGAGACGCACCTCACAGCGCCCGACCTGCGGATCAACGACATCCCGGCGAAGTCGGTGAAGGTGTCGCTCAAGGTCCACGAGGGGAATCCCCAGTTCGAGCTCTCCGCCGACGGCCTCGGCGGCTCCCTCCGCGTGGCGGGCGACGGGCATCTGGAGACCGATTCCAGTCACGACCAGGTGCGGGCCCGGGTCGAGGCCCTGGGATTGAACCTGTTCGAGTTGTGGAACGCGCTGGGGACCAGGGGAGCGCTCGCCGACCTGAGAGGCCAGGCGACGGCTCACGGCGACGTCCAGTTCCGCGGCGGGCTGGACCTGGCCCACGCCGAGGGCGAGGGCACTGTCGAGCTCCGGCAGCTCATCTGGGGGTTCGACGAGCAGCTCTCCGACAACCTTCATGCGCGGGTGAGCCGGTCTTCCGACGGTTGGCACGTGGGCCCGCTGGGCGGCGAGCTGTTCGGCGGCAAGCTGGCCGGCGACGGCGTCTGGATGTACCCTGGCGACCAGGGACGACCGATGTACGGGGTCGACGCGCGGATCGAGCGCGTGACGCTCTCGCGACTGCTGAGCATGGTCCCCGACGCCAGCCGCCGGCTGGCCGGGACCGGGAACCTGCGGATGTCGGGCCGCCAGGACGGCGCACTCGGCGGCAACGGCGAGTTCCGGGTCGATCGGGCGTACGTCAACGGCCTCGAGCTGTCCGACTTCCACGTCCCGGGCGTGTGGACCTTCTCGCCCCAGGCCCCGCGCCGGGGCTCGCTCACGATACGGAAGGCCGAGGGGCGGCTCGCCGGCGGCCGCGTGGGCGGCGAGGCCCACTTCATCCTCGGTGATCGTCGCGACTTCCGCGCCCGGCTGTTCGTCGACGACGTGGATCTCCGCGTCATCAGCCGCGAGGAAATGGGCACCCGACCGATGCCGGGGCGATTGTCGGGCTTCATCAACCTTTATGGTACCGACCCGGCCCAGCCCTATACCTACCGGGGCGAGATGAGCTTCGACCTCGACCAGGCCTCGCTCCTCGACATCCCCCTGCTCGACGAGCTGGATCGCCAGCTCGGCTCACGCGAGGGAGGCGTCTTCGATGACGGCGACATTCACGCCACGATCAACGACCGCAAGATCCACATCGACCGAATGACCCTCGTCGGCCCGCTGATGCAGGTCCACGCCACGGGCACGATGGACTTCGACGGCCGGCTCAACCTCGAGGTCATCGTGAACAACCAGAAGGGCGTCCCCACCAGCGGCCAGGCCGTGCTGGCCCGCTCGCCCAACGTCGCCGACGAGGTCGCACGGCGCGCCGCGCAGATCGACCAGGTCCGCGATTTCGTCTCATCCCGGTTGATGAAGTTCCGGATCACGGGCACGATCCGCGACCCGATCGTCAACACGGACCGATCGATCAACCCCCGTGCGGCGATGGGGTTCTTCCTCAAGACGATGCGGTTATCGTCGCAAAACCGTTGAGGCGAGCGACGCCTACGGCTTCTTCTCTGCCCCGGCCACATCGAGGATTGCGCGGATGTCAACGTGTTCCCACTTGCCCGTCTGGGCGGAGAACGTGAAGATGTGTCCGGCGCCCTCGATCGTGGCACCTTCGCTGCTGATGGTCGGAATCCCGATGACGCCCTCGGGCAGCTCGGCGACGTCCCAGTGGTGGGCCATGGCGCTGTAGGCATAGAGATGGTGGCCCACGGCGTACACGACAATCCCCGCGCCGGCGATCGGCATCGCCCGGCCCTTCGCGGGCGGCTTCACCTCCTGGGTGCGGAACTCTCCGTCGAGGACGGCGATCCGGCTGATCTGCTGCCCCTCAAAGCCGAATGCGACGCATTGCGAGCCGGTCGAGATGGGCATCACGCGGATCGGAGCTTCCTTCGAGCCCGA
This sequence comes from Planctomycetales bacterium, assembly GCA_027452145.1. Taxonomy (GTDB): domain Bacteria; phylum Planctomycetota; class Planctomycetia; order Isosphaerales; family Isosphaeraceae; genus JAKAUH01. Next base: position 2,663 of record DAIDHB010000067.1, on the reverse strand, counting down.
GAGCTCCATCGTCCGTTTCTTCCGTGTCTGAAGATCCACCCAGGTCAATCGGTCGCTGTTCGGCGAAACGACGAAGACCGAGTTGTCGTAGCGCTGATAGCGAGGGCTCGCGGCCGACGTCGCATGAGCGCCCGCGCCCGACTGGACCGGCCGATGCGCCGGCGCGGCGGTCGCTTTCTCACCCTTTTCCCCCTTCGCGGCGGGTGCGCCATGCGCCTGCCCGTCGGTGAACGTGATCGTCCGAAGCTTCTGCGTCTGGGGAACCAGCGAGCCATAAGCCAGTTCGATGCGGAAAACCGGCGGGGCCTGGAGGGCGCCGACGATCTCCTCGCCGGTGGTGGTGGCGACCTTCAGATGGATCTCCCCCGGCCCTTCACTCTCATCGGCCTCCGCCTCGCCCTCCTTCGCCTGACCCGCGCGGCCGCCCGAACCCTCGCGGCCGGGCTTGAGGAACCGGATCGACGCGATCTTCTGGGGCAGGATCGCGTACGAGCCGAGTTCGCCGTGGAGACGCACAGGGCCAAGCTCAACATGCCCCTCGAGCGTTTTCCCCCCCTCCAGCTCGACCCGCACGGCGCGTCGGACCTGATCGGCAGGGGCCATCCCGCCGCCCATGCCGCCCATTCCGCCGCCCATCATGCCGCCCATTCCGCCGCCCATCATCCCGCCGCCGCCCATGCCGCCCATCCCTGGGCCGCCGCCACCCATCTGCCCGCGCCTCATCCCGCCCCCCATCATCCCGCCCATCTGGGCCTGCGCGAGCGCGGGGACAATCACCAGGACGAACGCCGCGAGCCATCCCGATCGTTTCATGACGGCCTCCCAGGGGAGATGAGTTCGCACGGCCTCAGGCTGGCAGAACTCCGCGAGTGAGGAGCGACCCGAACTATTACGGTTGTACGCGGAGGATCGATAGCTGCCAAGGTCCCACTCCACCGGCGAGGGCTCGCCTCACACCTCATCGTCATGCGCCGACCGGCGTGGTCGGGTCGCCGCCGTCGTCGACCCAGATCCAGCCATACTGCGTGTTGCTGCGGGTTGCAGGATCATACCGACGCCCCTCGCGGAGCTGGCTCAGCCTGTCGGCCTTGATCGCGTTCCGCGCGGCCTTCGGGTCGATGCCGAACAGCTTCGCGGCGTTCAACCCGAGGATCCGGTTCTTGATCTCGGGGGTGAGCTGAGGATACCCGAACCTCTCGATGAGCGCGTCGGCGATCTTCAATCGACGCATCCGCTCGATCTGGCTCTGCGGGCTGCCGTTCCAGATCGAGTCGGTTCCCCACAGGATGTGATCGGCGCCGGCGACCTCGATCATCTGGGCGAGCATATGCATGCAGACCTGCGGCGCGACCGTCGACAGGATCGCGAATGTCCCGCCCAGTTCGAAATAAATGTTCTTGATGTCGGGATTCCGCTTGAGGATTCGCAGGACGTCGCTGACCCAGGGGATCTCCTGCGGGTCGTCGGTCTTGGGGTCGACCACGCGGAGGCCCGTGCCCTTGCCCAGCCAGCCGTAGCCGCGGAAGCCCGAGTGATAGACGATGAAGTTGAGGTCGGGCCAGTCCTTCGCCGCCTTCTCGAGGTCGATCGGCCGGCAGGCTTCCTCGTTGAACGCGCCCAGCGGCAGCCCCTTGTGCACGCAGAGGTTCCTGATGCCGAGCGCCCGGGTCCGCTCCCAGAACGGGTAGGCGACCTTCTCGTCGTCCATCCGCCAGGCCTTCTCGCCGATCTCGGCGCCGGTGTACATCTTCCACGCCTCGATCTTCAGCTCCTTGACCTGGCGCTCCATCTCCTCGAGCTCGGGCTTGCCGAGGTTGGGGCGCAAGAGCCCGTGCGAGAGTACCCGGCGCGATCCGGCGAGGTCGTTGACGAACGTGCGGGTGGCGACCATCTGGTCGGGTGGCAGCGGGTTCCTGTCCCATTCGCGGCTGGGCACGCCGCTAATCACGGCCATGACCGTGTCGCTGTCGCCGAAGACCTCCTTGACGTAGTGGGCCCGGTTCAACAGCTCCATCACCTGCTCGTCGCTCTTTGCCTCGGGGCGAAGCAGGCGGAAGAACGACTTGATGGCGCGGCCGTCGGGCGAGTCGTCGTACCACTTGCGCGTGACGTCGACATGGTGCGTCTGCATGTCGAAGACGAACTGGTCCTTGGGCCAGTGTTCCTCGAACGCCTTCGGGTCATCAACCTCGTCGGCGTCCACCTCGTAGCAGTCGCCGAAGACCTGGTTGAGCGCGAGGAGCGCGGCGGCCATGCCGCTGCCGCTGCGGAGGAACTCGCGGCGCGAGCGGCCCTGGCGCTTCGCGGCCCGCTCGCTCAGCTCGGCGAGCCGGGCCTCGTATGCCTTCTGCTCGTCGGACTGCGGCGGCGGGACGAACTCCTCGTTCGACGCCACTCGCGAGGGGATCGGCGGCAGGAACTCGGAACCGGCGTCGAGATCGCACTGGCGGACCCACATGGCTTCGTGAACTCCGTGGTCGGGGCGATCCGGGGCCGGTTCCCCGGGAGCGAGGCGTCCCGCCGTCGCGACAGGAGACGCCAGCGGCGGCTCCGGACCGTCACCCCCCATCAGGACACGAAACGCCCGAGATTTCAAGGAGATCGCCCGACCACTCCGCCGTCCCGGCGGCCTTGCGGCAGGGCGCGGCAGATGTAGAGTAGAG
>DAIDHB010000066.1 GCA_027452145.1 Planctomycetales bacterium | reverse complement strand
CCCCCGTCCCGCTTCTCGAGTCGGACCTTGATCGGACCGGGTGCTCCGTCGAGCTGCCGCGCGAAGAGCGAGACCGTGTACTCCTCGCCCGCCTTCACCGCGATCCCGCCGAAGCCCTGGTTCTGGAGGCCCACTCCCTCGCCAGCCTTGTCGATCGTGAGCACCGCATAATGCGGGTTATTGGCATGGATCGGCGCCTCGTGCTCGACCGCGAGCGAGCCTTTACCGCCGCCGCGCTCGGCGATCTCCCAGGCGGTGAGCCCGCGCCAGCCCCCGCGAGTTTTCGGCGAGTATTCGAAGGACCGGTTCTGCACCAGCTCGGCATACAGCCCGCCGTCGGCCGCGTCGTTGATGTCCTCGAAGAAGATGCCAAAGAGGTCGCGGCTGATCGGCTTGCCCGGCTCGTCGGCGCGGACGGTGATCGTCGTCTTCTCTGCGACGACGGTCGACGCGGGAGGGGCCGGGAACGTCAGGGCGATCAGGGCGGTCAGCGTCAGGGTTGCGCTCATGGCGTCGGTGATCCCGAGGTTGTGGAGAGGAAGCGGGCGCGGCCGCCCGCTCGTGGACTCGCCATCCGTCACCCCCAGACGATAGCGCGGAGAGAGCCTCCATGCCAGACCGCGATCGCGCAAAAAAATACCAGGATCGCGCAAACTTCACGCAACGGCCGGCGGGCGCCGCATCGCTTCCGAAGCGGGCTGACTCATTGTGGCGTCCGCGCCGCAGTTGCGATGATTGGTATTCAGTAGGTCGGGCATTCTTGCCCGACGTTCAGACCTCGTCGGCCTGGAAAGCCCGGCCGACTTCCAGGCCGGCGCAGTCGCGGATCGATCGCCGCGGCGCGCCCTCCAGCAAGGAGAAGACGTGGGGTCGACTGAACACAGCCTGCGGCATGCGAAGGTCCCGGCGGCCGACGGAATTCAGCTCCACGTCGTCGAGGCCGGCCCCGCGGACGGGCGGCCGGTGTTCCTCCTGCACGGGTTCCCGGAGTTCTGGTACGGCTGGCGGCACCAGATCGGCCCGCTGGCCGATTCCGGATTCCGTGTGCTGGCTCCCGATCAGCGTGGATATGCCGATAGCGACCGGCCGGCGCCGGTCTCCGCCTACAATCTCGACGCGCTGGCGGCCGACATTGCGGCGCTGATCCGGTCGACGGGCCGTCCGAACGCCGCGGTTGTTGGTCACGACTGGGGCGGTATCGTCGGCTGGTGGCTGGCGCTCAGGCATCCCGAGCTGGTCGAGCGGCTGGCGGTGCTGAATGCTCCGCATCCGATCGCGTTCCGCCGCCATCTGCGAACCTCGCCGGGGCAGATGCTGCGGAGCTGGTACATGTTCGCCCTCCAGATTCCCTGGCTGCCCGAGGCCGATCTCCGCCGCCGCAACTGGCGCGGGCTGGCCGAGGGACTCCGCTCGACGAGCCGCGCCGGGGCGTTCAATGATGAGGATCTCGACCGGTACCGCCGGGCGTGGTCGCAGCCCGGGGCGATCACCGGGATGATCCACTGGTATCGCGCGGCGATGCGGCATGCTCCGGCCGCGCCCGCCGAGATCCGCGTCAGTGTTCCAACCCTCGTGATCTGGGGAGCCAGGGACCGATTCATCGACCGACGGCTCGCCGCGAAGAGCGTCGATCTCTGCGACCGCGGCCGGCTCGAGATGATCGAGGAAGCCACGCACTGGGTTCAGCACGAGGAGCCGGCGCGGGTGAACCGGCTCCTGATCGACTTCCTGCGCAATGGGGCCGCCGCGGGATGAGGCGCACGGCCGGACAGGGTCCGGTCCGGGCTCATCCCAGCCGCACCGTCCTTCCGGTCGCGGCCGAGCGCCGCGCGGCGTTGAGGATCTCGGTGACGATCAGGTTGTTTGTCAGCGACGAGAGTCCTGAGGGCTTGACCTCGCCCCGCACCACGGCGGCGAAGTAACGGAGGAAGTCGTCGGCCGGCGGCTTGAGCGGGTCGGCCTTGCGGGCCTCTTCCTCGCGGCCGGGAAGGCGGACGCGCAGGCCATCCTGGCGGACGGTCAGGACCTGGCCGGTGCGGCCGTAGATCTCCATGTCCTTGCGGTCGAACGGCCAGTTCCACGACGCCTGGATGATCGCCTGGGCCCGCGGGTGCTCCAGGATGATCGTCGCCTCGTCGTCGACTCGGGGATACACATCCGGCTTGATGCGCTGCGTGACGGCCGTCACCGAGGCCGGCCGGGCGTCGTCCATCAGCCAGGTCATCAGGTTGGCGCCGTAGCAGCCGAAGTCAAAAAGCGCCCCGGCGCCGTTCTTCGCCGGGTCGGTGAGCCACGCGAGGAACTCGGGCTGCACGCCGATCTCCTTCGGCCCGCGGTGGCCGTCGTGGACCACGACCTTGCGGATCTCGCCCAGGGCCTTCTCCACCTTCGCCAGGGCATACGCGGCGTGGTTGGACGGATACCAGGTCGTCTCGTAGTTGACCAGCACGGGGATGCCGGCGTCCGCGGCAACTCGCTCGATGGAGCGGGCCGCCTCGATGCCGACCGCGAGCGGCTTCTCCATCATCACGGGGATCTTCCGCGACGCGCAGGCGGCGACAACAGCCGGGTGGCCGGCCGTGCTGGTGAACGCGACGACGGCCTGCGGCCGCGCGCGGTCCAGCATCGCCTCGAGCGACGGGTGGACCGCCTCGGGGTCGAGCCGATACCGGCGGATATAGCGCGTGGCGACCTCGCGGTCGGGCTCGGAGATGCCGACGAGCTCGATCTCGCGCGAGTCCCGATAGCGTGCCAAAAAGCCGGCGGCGTGGCCGTGCTCCAGCCCGGCCATGCCCAGCCTCAGCGGCGGGGCCGCCGCCCCGGAAATCGCACCCGCCGCCATTGTCCCGAGGAATGTCCTGCGCCTCATCCGCGTCGCCTCCCGGGGCCAGCTCATTTCCGCACTGCACGAGGGACGCATTGTATCGCAACGGCGAACAGGGATCTCGGGCCGCCGGCCGCTTCGGCCCATCCCGCCCGGACCAAGGTCCGTCTCCGGCCTACGCATGAAGAACTCCGCAGTAGCCTACTTGAAAATCCGCGCGAATTCTGAGATAAGATGAGTGCGTTTGATTCCGCACCGACGCAGTCGCGGTCGCGGCGTTCGCGATCGAGGCGCAACGGCTTGCCCGAGGGACCGGGTGGAGACCCGGATCATCTCCATGGAAGGAATACGCTGGATTCTCGGCTGCGGGGCCTCTGGCCTGCCGTCGCGGCCGGATACGGATCGGGATCGGATGCTCCCGCTCCCCGCACCACGATGCCGCGGGGATTCGCCAGCGCCGCCGCACGGCGTGACCGAAGCTTTCTCCCCCGCCTGAATGAAACCCGGAAGTCGCGCTGCCCCGAGCGAATTGGCCCGATCAACGTCCGCCAGTACCGTCCCATCGCCATCACGGTCGCCGGGGGCCGAGCCGAGCCCCGGGTCGATGTCCGACACGACACCTACGAGCCGAGACGGAGCGCCACCATGTCGTTGGATGTGATGTTCCAGGGCACGATGCCCCGTGCCGCGACCGGTCCAGGTCAGCGCGAGCCGAGGTCGTTCGCGTCGCCGCGACGCCGGCGCATCGCGGCCCGCACCCCCGATGCCACTCGCTCGCAGGCCGCCGAAGACCAGCCGACCGGCCCGTCGATCGGCTGTTGCGAGCGCACCGGAGTGGTCGAGATCCGCGACCCGCGGCTCATCCGGCCGGGCCGCGAGTCGTTCTGTCGCGCCCTGGCGGACGCGGCCGTGAATCGCTTCGGCGCGATCCGCGCCGAGGTCTCGCTGGAGACCGCCGCGTGCCGCCTGGAGTTCAATTCCGGCCTGGACCGCGCGGGGATGGCGGAGCGCGTCGCGTCGGCCATCCAGGCAGCGATCCCGGCGGTCCGCGACGGGCTCGGCGGCGGTCCTGCCGGTGACGAGAACACGACCGACCCGGACGGCGAATCGTCCGAGCGGCGGGGCCGGTTCGGACACCTGGCGATGGCCGGCGGCTCGTTCGCGATGGCCGGCGCCGCGGCCATCCTGCCGGGGGTGCCCGCCCTGCCCTTCCTGGTCATGGGCGGCCGCCACTCGCTGCTGGTTTCCCCTCGCGTCGAGCGGCTGCTCGAGCGCCACCCGCTGGGCCAGGCGATGATGGAGAAGCTCGAATCCGAGTCCGGCAGCTCGTTCGACTGGCGATGGCTGCTGACGATGCTGGCTCTCGCGGCGGCCCTGGCCGCGGCGATCTGGATCTTCCAGCCGCCGCTGCCGGTCGTGCTCTTGCTCGAGCTGGGCCTGGCGGTGCTCCAGGCGTGCTGGGAATGGCTCGCCGCCCCGGCCGCCGAGGCCGGGCTGGTGGCGCTGGCGTGAGGTCCGCTCATGCGTCCGGTGCAGGAAGTCTCACTTGCCGGGAACGGGCCACGCCAAGGCATCGGGTGCCCGGTCAAACAGGGCACCAAGTGCGCCGATCGCTTTGCGCTGGCGCTTCATCTCGGCCCAGACGGTTGCGTGGTTCGATTCGCAGACGGTTTGTCGAATCCGGTGGGCGGCCGCCAGGTTTCCCGCGGCGACCTCGTCGCCATGGCGTTGCAACAGGCTGATGTAGCTCTCGAAGCTCGTCCTTCGGGCGGCCTTGAGGTAATCGCGCTCGTTGAGCCGCAGCACCTTCAGCGTGTGTTCGGCCCGGTCATACTCGCGGCTGCCTGGCTTCGAGATGATCACGAACTCGAAGGTGTTGAGCAAATCCAGCATGAAGAAGTCGAGCGGGTCTTCCTCGCGAGGATTGATCAGCGCGGGTTGTCCCTTCCTCGGCGGCACCATGGGCCCGCCGCGCGGCCGCGTGACATCGACGATCTTGCCCCGCGAGATGATCGAGAACCGATTGTTCTTCGGTCCGTTGCATGGGCCGCAGGCATACAGGTAGTTCTCCCACGCGAAGACGACCTCGGGGTACAGGTCCTTGGGGCGGATGTGCTCGATTTCGTCGGCCGGGGCGTCCTCGCAGTACATGCAGCGCCGCGCCGTGGCACATCTCGCTCAGCGTCTGGCGGACCGCCCGGAAGGCGGCATTGCGCGGCCGATTGCGCGCGGCGAACAGCGACTTCGCCGCCTCGACGCGGGACGGATAATCGGGGCGTGAGTCCACCTCGTCCTGGTACTGAGCGAGCCGCTGCAATGCGGCCTTCGGGAGGGCCCTCTTCGGCACGGGAACCATGTCGTCATTCCAGGGACAGGGCCTCGGTCGGTAACGCCGCGCGGAGCCGGTCGCGTTCCTTCTTCTCCGCCGCCGTCAGACCCTTTCGGATCTCCTTGACGTTCAACTCCGCAAGCCGGCCGCTCATCGCCTTCGACTGCTCGGAACGGCTGACATCGGGGCCGAAGACCTCGGTGCCGTAGGCGTCCAGGACGTTGCCGTAGAGCAGCCGCTTCAGCTCGGTGCCCTCGATCATCCCGCCGGCTTCATCGACGCCCGGCCTGGGGAGCCGGTACACGCTGCCGACGTCGGCGGCCTGGCAGACCAGCGGGCTGTGCGTGCTCACCAGGAACTGGATGTTCGGGAAATGCTTGCGGAACCAGAGTCCGATGCGGCGCTGCCAGGTCGGGTGCAGATGCGCGTCAATCTCGTCGATCAGGACCACGCCCTCGCAGACGACCTCAGTGGATGCCTCGCTGAACACGGCGTCCTCGCCGTACACCTGGGCGAGCTGACGGATCAGCTCGAACGTGAGGCTCAGGATCGATCGGTAGCCGTCGCTGAGGTCCTCGATCCGGACATCCTTGCCGTTGCCGTCCCGGAACAGGACGTCCTTCGAGGAGATTTCGATGAGAGTCGCTCGGAACGGAAGAAAATCGGGCTGGTTGATGAACCGGATGAGGCGGTCGAGGAAATCCTCGTCGGACCGTGACTTCTTCAACCTTCTTTCAAGCTGCTGGAACTTCAGGTCCTGGAGCCATTCGAGGCAGTCGGTTAATGCGACCCGCTCGTCGAAGACGGAAAGGAAACGAGCTAGCCTGGGTAGTGTTCGCGCCAGGCGCTCAAACTCGGCATCACCACCCGTCAGGCGCCGGAAGGGACCGTAGGCGGCGCAGAACCAACCGGAGCCCGGATCCCAGATCCAGTCGCCGTGCGCAGCGCGCTCATGTTGCCAGGCTAGGGCGACGTTCCGCCCTCCCGGCTCTCGCGCGCGAATGAAACTGAGAGTGATTCTGTCGTCCGTGGCGTCACATTGGGCCCCGTGTTCCGGGCAAGTGTCTACGGTAGGATTCCACTCAATCACCAGGCCGATCTCGCCGCGCGGCTGACTTTTCGTAAGCCAGTCGTCCCACGAAACACGGAGGCCCGCCGCGTCCAATGGTCCGATCACGGCAAGTGCGATCGATCGAAGGAAGGTCGACTTCCCCGAGCCGTTATCGCCCACGATCACGTGCCAGCCGGCGGCGGGCTGGGAATCGCGGAGACTCCAGGTCAGCGATTGGATTGAGCGAACGTTCTGGATCTCAACCCGGCGAATATACATGGCTAGGAAAGCGGCAAGCCCATCGGATTTGATGGTCGATCAGAGGTAACTGCCGGTCGGCTCGTACTTCGGGGACTATAACCGATTCGCGACAGGCCGGGCAATCGGCGCCAGTCCGTCGGCCGCCACCCTCGGCCCCGGAGGGATTCGCCCGCTCCGCGGCTTCCGGCCGGACTGGCCGATGGTTTACAATGGCGCGGAGAGAACGCTTCCGCGCCGGCCGCCGAACGCGATCGTCCGGCGGCCGCGGCGCCCGCGATATTGGCTCTGCTTTGCTCTGCTCTGCTCCGCCTCCCGAGGATCCGACATGCCTTCCCTGGTGGAAACGTTCCCCAACCAGTTCCCGGGCCGCGACTACCTGATCGAGATCACCTGTCCGGAGTTCACCGCCGTCTGCCCCAAGACTGGCCAGCCCGACTTCGGCACGATCGTGATTGAGTACGTCCCCGACGCCACCTGCCTGGAACTCAAGAGCCTCAAGCTCTATTTGTTCGACTATCGCAACCGCGGCATCTTCTATGAGCACTCGATCAACACCATCCTCGACGACCTGGTCGCCTCGTGCCGGCCGCGGAGGATGAAGGTCGTCGGCCACTTCAACCCGCGCGGCGGCATGACCTCGCGAATCACGGCGGTCCATGAGTCGCGAGATTCCTGAGCCGAGTGAAAGACACGCGAGAGAGCGAGCGAGCGGACGGACGGACGGACAATCCGGGGATCGAGGGACGCCATGAGACCGGCCATCATCACCCTCACGACGGATTTCGGCCTGGGCGGCCCGTATGTGGCCGCCGTCAAGGGGGTGCTGCTCGAGCGGGCCCCCGGCGTGCAGCTCGTGGACGTCTGCCACACGATCTCACCGCAGAACATCCTCGAGGGGGGATTCGTGCTGGCGAACATCGTCGACGTCTTCCCCGAGGGGACGGTGCATCTGGCGGTGGTCGACCCCGGGGTCGGGACCGAGCGCCGGCTGCTGGCGTGCTCGGTGGCGCGGCAGTGGTTCGTGCTGCCCGACAACGGCCTGATCACCGGCGTGACGCGGCACCACCCGCCCGACGAGATCCGCGAGCTCACCAGCCCGTCCATCCGCCGCGAGTTCGTCTCGGCGACCTTCCACGGCCGGGATATCCTGGCCCCGGCCGCTGCCCATCTGGCGCTGGGACGCCCGGCCGAGGAGCTCGGCCCGCTCCGGTCGAAATTCATCACCCTCCGCAACTTCGAGCCGACCGCCGACGAGGAGGGCTTCGTCGGCGAGGTGATCTTCAAGGACACGTTCGGCAACCTGATTACCAACATTCACGTCGACCGGCTCGGCGATGCGCCGGGCGACTCGTGGAAGGTGGAGATCGCCGGCGAGCGGATCGCCGGCATCGTGCGAACCTACGGCGATTGCCCCGCGGGTACGCTCGTCGCCCTGTCGGGCGGGTCCGGCTGGATCGAGGTCGCGGTGGTCAACGGCGACGCCGGCCGCCTGCTGACCGCCGGGCCCGGGACCACCGTCCGGCTGCGGAGAGAAGGCTAACGGCCCCGGCCTGGCCTCGAGAAGCGATGTCGCTTTAAATCTTCATTTTCGCGGGTCCACCGACGTCGGGTGGGAGAACCGGCTCGCCAGCAGGAGTTTTGGATCGTTAGAATCGCGTGAAGCAAGGCCGGCCCCCGGCGCGTTCCGACCGATGAAACACCCGCCCGTGAGCCCTCGTGCGGCGCCCCATTCATGAACCGCAACATACCCGATCGCCCGCACCCGACACCGAACCCCGACAAGCCCCACGCGCCGCCTGGCTCGGAACGCGGTGGCCTGGCGCCGCGGCCGGTGCCGGTCCCGGCGCCGGCCGAGGAGCTGGTGGACGAGGAGCCCACCTACGACTCGTGTTTCGACGACCTTAGCGTGGTGCTCTCGCAGACGATCCAGCAGCTCGATCCCGACCCGAACCTGGAAGCCGCGGGCACGGGTTCAGCCGTGCCCGCGTCGGCCGGACACCCCGCGGCCGAGGTCGAGGTGACGGCCGCAGCAGCGGCGGTTGGAGTCCCGCAGGGCGTCCGGGCGCCCCGAACCTCGGAGATCTTCCGGTCGGTCATCGGGCCGGATGCTTCAGTCGTGTCGGAAGGACCAGGCGAGGAAAGCGCCCCGGCCCTCGAGTCCGAGGAGGCGATCCCGGCTCTAGCCGACCTGGACCAGACGCCGTCGCCTGCCCCCGGCGAAGCCGGGGACACGCCCGAGCCCGGGCAAGGCGAGGCGGCCGTGCCATGGGGCCATATCCTGTCGCTGAGCTACTCGAGCGTGCTGACGCTTGCCCTGATCTGGCTGCTCGCGACCGGCCGGCTCGCGCGTCCCCCTGCCACCGCCCCCCAGCCGGCGTCTGTCTCCGAGAAGCCGGCGGCCGAATCGCCGCTACGGCCCCTCGACGCTCAGGAGGATGGCTCGCCGGCGGCGCCGCCGCTGCCGCCGGAGAACCTCACGACGATCGGCAAGTCGGTGCAGCTCGGCGACCTCGAAGTGACGCCGCTGGGCATCGAGGCCGGCCCGGTCGAGCTGGTCCGCACCATCGACCCGGCGGACAAGAGCCGTCGCGAAAACGGCTGCCTGATCCTGCGGCTCCGGCTCACCAACCGGTCGAAGGGATCCACCTTCGCCCCCGCCGATTTGAACTCGGTACGCGATCGCGAGCTCCGCTACTTCGACCCGTACATCGCGATCTCATCCGGCCCGGCCATTCGCCTGTTCCCCCTGGCGCTCGCCAGCGAGTGGTCGATCCGCGGCCAGGAGTTCCCGTCCGTGGGGCCGGGTGAAACGGCCGAGACATTCATCGCCTCCGAGCCCGGCGCGGTCGACCGCCTGGCCGACGAGATGACCTGGCGGGTCCGCCTGCGGACCGGCGTCTACCGCACCGACATGCTTGGCGTGCGGTTCACTCGCGGCCAGGTCGCCCGCCGCCGGCAGGCGGTCGACGACGACTTCGAGTGATCGATCGGCCCTCGGCGAGACGGCTCCGTCGCTGATCGGTCCGGTCCAGTCGCCTCTCACAGGCGGCGGCCGGGGCCATTCAGGTCCCGCGCATCCGGACTGCACGAACCGCGCCGTTTGCGCGCTCGGCCGGGGCCGGTGGTGCGACCCCGTTGGAACTGCGACTGCGTGCCTTCGGCCGGGTACGGATGCGGGCGTCGAGCGTCGCGATGCGGGGCTCCCAGCTCGCGAGCATTTCCTCCAGCGCGCCCTGTCCGTCATCGCCGCGCTCGGGGGCGAACTTCAGCACGTCGATCCGGTCGAGGAAGCGGATCAGCTCGCGGAAGTCGTCGTCGCCGAGCAGCCCGGCCAGCCGTTCGTCGGAGGCGAGCTCCTCGGTCGTCTTGGCCCGGCCCGAGATGCCGAAGGGGATTGTCAGCGCATCGCGGATCGACTCGGACAGCCCCACCAATCGGTCGCGGGGCGTGGGCGCGGCGGCCATCGCCAGGTCGGCCAGCGTCCGGCGGGCGCGGAGGGCGGCGTGGCGTCGCCGCCAGCTCCAGGCCAGCAAGAGCGCGACGACCGCGATGGCCACGAGGATGGCCGGCAGCAGGACGCGCGAGCCGGGCCGGACGTCGCGCCAGGGCTCCGGTCCGAGATTGGGCTTGGGGGGCACGAGCCCCCGGGCTTCGTTGCCGTTCACGACGGTCCTCGACGGGTGGCGCGGCGAGAAAACAGCTCGATCAGCGGCACGATCGGGTCGGATTCGGTCGACATGGTAAACGCCTGGATGCCCGAGTTTGTGCACCACCGGCGGAACGCGGCCGTGCGCCGCGCGGCGGTCTCGACATAGCGCTTGCGGACCCGCTTCGACGACGTGTCCACGGCGCGCACGGTCCCCTTCTCGGCGTCCTCGAGCACGAGCAGCCCGGCGTCGGGAAGCTCGTCCTCACGGGGATCCACGACGCGCAGCGCGATCGTGTCGTGGCGGCGGGCGGCGCGCCGCCAGGTGGTGATCGGCTCCTCGGTGATGAAGTCGCTGATGACGACGATCATGGCGCGCCGGGCCGTGCGCCGCACCCGGGCGAGTCCCACCGACAGCCGGGTCCTCGGCGAGGTTGTCGGCGTGGCGACCAGCGCCCGGACGAGCTGCGACAGGTGCCGCACGCCGCCGGCCGGCGGCAGCTCGACCTCGATCCGGTCGCTGACGAGGATCAGGCCCGCGCGGTCGCCGTTCTGGATGGCCGCGGTGGCGAGCAACGCGGCGGCCTGCGCGGCGCGATCGGCCTTGGTCCGGCGCTCCGGGCCGAACCGCATGCTCGCCGAGACATCCACGACCAGCCAGAGGCACAGTGCCCGCTCCTCGACGAACCGGCGGACGAACGGCCGCCCCTGCCGCGCGGTGACGTTCCAGTCCAGGTGCCGGACGTCGTCGCCCGGCTCGTACGCCCGCAGCTCGGCGAAGGTCAGCCCGATGCCCGGCCGCGCCCCGTGATACGCCCCGGCCAGTTGCGAGACCGCATCCGGACGGACGCGGAACCGGAGCCGACGGGCGCGCCGGACGATCGCCGCGGCATCCAGCGGCGCGACCTTGGCCGCGGCGGGCCGCCTCCGGAACGGCCAGATCGTCATGGGCCCGACCCCTTCCTGCGAGCCGGCACCGCCAGGCCCATCTCCTTCATGAGGATCTGGAGGTCCTCCCACGCGTCCTTCTTCGCCTCGGGGGTCCGCAGCAGGTACGACGGGTGATAGGTGACGAGCGTCCGGATGCCCCGATGATTGTGCCACCGGCGCCGCAGCGAGCTCAGGCTGGTCGTCGGCGCGACGCCCAGCACGCCCATGGCCGCGGTCTTGCCCAGCAGGCAGAGGAACTCGGGCCGGACCACGGAGATCTGGTGCTCCAGGTAGGACGAGCAGTTGGCCGCCTCGTCGGGCGTGGGCGTGCGGTTCTCGGGCGGCCGGCACTTCAGCACGTTGGCGATGTACACGTCCTCGCGGCGCAGGCCCATGCCCTTGGTGATCATGTCGGTGAGCAACTGGCCGGCCCGGCCGACGAACGGCTGCCCGAGCCGGTCCTCGTCGGCACCGGGCGCCTCGCCGATGAACATCAGCCGGGCCGTCGGCGTGCCGCAGCCGTAGACGGTCTGGGTCCGCGTCGCCGCCAGGTGGGGGCATCGGAGGCATTTGGCGACCTCGGCGGCGGACGCGGCCAGGATGGCCGGGCGCTCCTCGGCCGGCACCGGCGGCGTGTCGAAGCCCGATTCCTCGAACATCGAGCCGGCCGACGCGGGCGGCGCGAACGCGGCCGCCGGCCGGGCCCGGGGCGCCGGCGGCATCGGAGGAGCCGCGGCGGGGGGCGTCGGCGGGGGCGCGACGGGCTCGACTTGCGGCGGGGCGGCGGGCGAAGGCGTGTGCGCTTCTGCTTGAGAGGGCGCCGGCGGCTCCGGCACGGGAGCGGGCCGTGGTGCCGGGGCCGGGGCCGGGGCCAGTGTCGGGACGGCGGGCGAAGCGACGGGCTCGAGCCTGGGCGAGGCGGGCGGTGCGGCCGATCCGCGGGCGAGCGCCGCGATCGGCTCGCCGCGCCGCGGCGAACGCGGCCAGGCGCTCACGCCGGCCCGTCGCAGCGACTCCAGCCGCTGGCGGACCTGACGGACCGAGCTCCGCCACTCGTCCAGCTCGTCGCCGCCGGGCGTCGATGTCCCGCTCATGGCTGCGGCACCCGGCGCGACGGCCGCGGGTGGGGGTTGTACGACCGCGTGACCCAGTTCTTCCACGAATCGACGTTGTAGCCGAAATCCTGGCCGGTCAGCTTCTGGAGGGCCGACAGGACCTCGACATTGCGATACGTGAAGGTCTCGACGTGCGCGTCCTCCTGCGGCTTGGGCGCCCCGACATAATTACCGCCGAGGACCCCCGGCGAAACGACCGGAACCCCGCCGAGCCCCATCCCGACCGCCCCGTTGCTGACGGCCGGGGGGGTCGAGTACACCAACCCGTATCCGTTGTTGGCGATGGCCCGCGGGACGATGCCCGGCCCGGTCGGTGTGACCGGCGCCGGCGGCCCGCCGAAGATCTGCGGCACCACGATCCGGTCCTCATACGTCACCAGCACCGCGACGAGCTGCGGGACCGAGTCGACGGCATTGAGATTCCCCAGCGCCCAGGCCGCGCGGTTGACGACCTTGACGTCCTCTCGCCCCAGCGCCCGGATGAAACGATTTGCCACGCCCGCGTCGTCCCGCTGCTTCAGGTGCTCGAACGTGATCGACCGCACCTCGGCGTCCGGCTCGTCGAGGATCCGCTGGACCAGCGCCGCGGTCGCCTCGTTCCCCCCGATCGTCGACAGCACCAGCGCTAGCAGGATCCGCCGCGGCGCGTCGTCCTGGCCGAAGACCCTCACCAGCGGCACCACCGCGTCGGGGTCGCGGATCGCCATCAACTGCGACTCGGCCTCGCGCCGACGATCGGCCGGCCCGTTGACAATCGCCGTGCGGAGTATCCGGATCCGACGCAGCCACGACCCCTGCGCGGCCGACAGCCGGTCCGCGGCCTCGCGCTTTGTCTTCTGCTCCCCGGTGACCCACCGTCCCCTGTACTTCACCAGACCCTGCGCCGCGCTCAGCTCGTCGCGGGTCAGCCAGGTGCCCTGCGACTGGACGTGCCCCAACTTCTTGTGCGCGCCCTCGTGATCGGCGTCCAGGGCCACCGTGCGCTCGTAATGCTGCCGCGCCAGGTCGGGGAGCTTGTTTCGATCGCACCACTCGCCCAGCCCGAACTGAGCATCGGCCGTGTCGGCCGCCTTCCGCAGCCGGTTCACGTACTCGTCGAGCGGGCTCGCCTGCGGGACCACCCGCGCAATCTGGTCCTTGCGGAACGACAGCGGGTGGCGCCCGCGCATGAGCAACACCTGCACCCGATCCTTGTTCTTCGGGTCGGGGATCACCTTCCCCTGCACCTGGCCCCCACCCCGCAGCTCGATGAGGTCGGCGCGGGCCCGGGCCGACGCCCCGATCCCGCCGCAGAGGAACCAGTACAACCCCAACAGACACGCCAGCCCGCCGCCGATCGGACGTCGTTGCCCCGCGGCCATGACGATAGCCCCCCGATCTCGTTAGGATTCGACCTTCCTCGTATTCTAAGGATACTCTTCGGATCACCGCAATCGCCCGTCTACCAGCTCTGTCATTTGTCAAGCTGGGAGGGTTAGGCGCAATCCGGAAATGCTGGGGGATTCATGGCAAGTCAATCCGTGGCGGAGCATCGCGCCGACGCGCCGGGGGCGCTGGGCCTGGCGGTTATGACGGTCTCGGACACGCGCACCCTGGAGACCGACACCTCGGGGGCCCTGATCGTGACGATGGCCGAGGCGGCCGGCCACCGGATCCTCGAGCGGGCGATCGTGCCCGACGAGCCGGACCGGATGACCCCCCTGCTCGTCGGATTCGCCGCACGGCCCGAGATCCACGCCATCCTTGTCACCGGCGGGACCGGCATCAGCCCCCGCGACCGGACTTATGAGACGGTCTCGGCCCTGCTCACCCGCCCCCTGCCCGGCTACGGCGAATTATTCCGGATGCTCAGCTACGCCGAGATCGGCCCCGCGTGTATCCTCAGCCGCGCCGTCGGCGGCCTGATCGGCGAGTCGGCCGTCCTGGTCATGCCCGGCTCGCGCGCCGCCGTCGAGCTCGCCATGAGCCGGATCATCCTCCCCGAGCTTCCCCATATCGTCCGCGAGGCCCGCAAGAAACCCGGCCCGGCCGGGTCCTGGCCTTGACGGCCCGGTTTTCGTGATGTATACGTTCGTATCGTTTCTGGAGTTGGCCGCCGGGTCTTGACGGATTGGTTATGACAATGGCACCGACCCTTCGGGTAGACGCGGCGGGAGAGTGCCCATCGTCGGGCGGGAGGTCGAGGACATGGCGATGACGACGCGACGGGCGGTGATCGGGCTGGCGGTGGCGACGGTCCTGGGGACGGGCTTCGCGTCGCGAGGCGACGACGCGAAGAAGGCGAAGGACGGCGGCGACCTGAAGAAGCTCGAGGGCAAATGGACGACTCGGGCGGGTAACGGGGAGACGACGACCTACACGTTCAAGGGGGACAAGCTGGCGATCGAGGCGCCCAGCCGCAGCTACGAGATGACGGTGACCCTCGACGAGAAGGCGAAGCCCGAGAAGGCGATCGACTTCAAGATCGTCGAGGCCCCCGACGACGCTAAAGGGAAGACCTGCAAGGGCATCTACAAGTTCGACGGCTCGGACAAGTTTGTCTTCTGCTTCCGCGCCGAGGGGGATCGCCCCGACAAGTACGAGCAGATCGGCTTCGAGCAGATCGTGGTCGAGCTGAAGCGCGAGAAGGGCAAGGATTGACGTCGCTCCGCGCCGTTGCCATCGCGGCCGTCCCCTGCTCCGCGCCGCGGCGCGGACTGGGGGATGGAATTCGGGACTGGACCGAAGAACGAAGACCGAATCCTCAATCCCCCCACTTCCGAAGATACTCCTGATACGCCCGCATCCATTCCGGCGATCCGAAGCTTCCCGCGCTCTGGTGGGTGACGGCGATCGGCCAGGTCCCCATGGACAGCCCCGCGCGCTCGCACGACCGGCAGAAATCCAGGTCGTAGAAGTGGAACGCGAACCTCGGATCGAATGACACCCCGGCGTCCCGCAGGGTCCGGACCTCGGCGGCGAGGAACACGCCGTCGAGCAGCTTGACCTCGGCCGGCAGGGGGCCGTAGTGGCTGATCTCCGTCTGGACCTCGTCGACGTGGGCGATCGCGCCGCTGAGGTTCTGCCGGTCGTCCATGTTCAGCCGCTCGTCGACGAAGATCCACGACGGTTGACGCGGGACCCGCCGTCGATTCCCGGCCACGCCGACAATGTCGAACCGAGCGAGCGCCTCGGCGATCCGCTCCGGCAGGAACCAGTCGTCGATCCAGACATCGTCGTGCGTGAACACGATCCGGTCCTCCGCGGGGGCGTGCCGCAGCGCCTCGTTGAAGGCCTCGGGCAGTCCCCCGGTGTTCGAATGGACGATGACCGGCAACGTGCGCCGCCCGGCGGAGAACTTGCTCAGGGCGCGGCCGAGCAACGTCCGGACCCAGAAGCCGCCGATGTCGTGTCGGGTGCAGGCGACGATCCTGAGCATGACTGTCCCGCGGGCCGTCGCGGGAACGACCGGGCTTCGTGTCGCGTCGTGCTGGATGGGATTGCGTTGTCGTCCGCGACATCGGTCCCGTCGCCCCGGCGCGCTGCGGCTCCTCCTTTCCCGGGGATCGCGGTCGAATAACGGCTCGAGTCTCCAATCGATGGCGTACAGTGTGATGCCGTCATCTGGTCGGATCAAGAGGTATTTGGGAAGTCACCGGGCCAGATCGCGTGGCGTCGCGACGGCCCCGGTGACAATGCTCCAATCGAGGGTCTCTGGGGCCGTCTGGGCCCGAAACTCAGTCCCAATTCTGGCGTGCTCCGGGCGGAATCCGGCTCGCACCGGCGAAAGACGAATCCTCCTAATCGTTGTAATCGGTGGCAAATCTCCGATCTTCTCAAAAAAGTTGGAACAAAATGGGCGGCGCTGGGGTCTATTTAAAGGTCGGTAGGCTTGGGGCTCTTTGGCAATTCAGTTGTTGGTGAAAAGAGCGTCCCGCCCGGGATGGCAATGCATCCACGATGGTGCGCGAGGCGAGCCCTCGGCGACGCACAGGACCTCGCGGCATGCGTCGTGGGCATGCGAAAGTCCGGCGCCTGTTCAATCAGCGTCTCCTTGCTTGCGAGGAGGTTGCGATGAGTGCGTTTCCATCCTGGGCGGGAATCAGAGGGCTCGAGACACCCTGAAATCGCGCGAACGAACCCAATCTTCATATTTCCTTCATACGCGTCCGCCGGTTTTCGGCGCCGAAACGGTGCCTCAGGGGTGGATTTGAGCAAAACGAACCCAATTTCTGCCCTATGGGCAGGCGCGGTGGTGTTCGTTCTTCCATCAAGCGGTCCGCGTCCCCGCTGCGCGCTGAGCGATTCAACGCCCGGGCGCATGGCGATTCGTCGGCGATGGCCGGCGCGCGGGTGCGGCGGCAGGCCGGGGCCCTCGACGCCGACCACCAGGCCGAATCGGTCGGGGAACGGCGATTCGGAGAGCTCGGGGCCGTCGGTGTCCAGGGCGATCAGCGGGGCGCCCTCGGCCTTCAGGTCGGCCAGGCGCGGGCCGACCCCGAGCGGGACCTGGAACAGCGCCGGGCCGGCGGCGCGGCCGCTCCTCGGGTCCTCGCGGCCATCCCCTTCACCGCGCCGCGTCGAGGAGAGGGGGAGTGCATGGGGGACAAAGCCGAAAACTCAGCCACGCTCATGCCAGGTGGAGATTGCGGCAGGTCTCCTCGTAGCTGACCTCCAGGTCCAGCGGCACGACCAGGTTGTCGCCGAGCCAGAGCGGCAGGGTCGGCAGGGGCTGGCCGAGGACCAGTCGGTGCGACCAGGTCTCGAACCGGGGATGGCCTTCGCCGCCGATGCGCCGGCAGGTGGCCGCGTAGAGCGGGCCCGTGGCGGCGGGGAACTCGCCGGCCTGTCCCATCAGCGCGAGCAGTTCGCCGAACAGGTTGGCCGACCGATTCGTCACCACGTCGACGATGGTGATGCACACCCGCCGCAACAGCAGCGTGGCGCATTTCGTGACGAACGCGCCCCGCGATTCGGGCCGGTCCTTGTTGGCCGGGCTCACGAGCTCGATGGCCGCGACCAGCAGGCCGTTGGCCGTGTCATAAACGCGCACCTCGTATTCATCGATCGGGGGTAGATCCGCGGCGATCGTGGCGGTCGGCTCCGGCGGCGTCCAGTCCGGCGCGGCCTGGGGCGCGGATGCCGGAACATCGGCAGGTCCGGTGATGACGGGGCTTCTGTCCGGTGCCCAGTCGGGATCAAAGGCGGCGATATCGACTTCCAGGGCGCCGATGTGGATTCGCGGGGCCGCGGAATACGGCGGCGGCAGCCGGCGATTCAACTCGGTGGCGATCATCATCGGCCAGCCGCCGTGCAAGGCGTCCCACCGCCCGCGGGCAGGCCGGAAGTGGTCCCGTAAAGGCATCGATCCCCCTCTCCGGCATTCGGATCCGCGGCGCTCTCCTCGTTCCGGGGGCTCATCCGGCTCGGTTTTGGTCGAGCCCGATCCATCCGTTCCCGCGATCTGGCCGGGTCTTATCGCGATTGTATCAGGTTGCGGGAATGCAGCCACGCCGCGCTCCACGGCCGCTGGCGCGGCGAGAGATGTCGGGTGAGGTGATTCGTCAGGTCGGATCCTGCTCGGTCAGGCCGGCCGACTGGCGGGACCAGGCATACAGGGCGACCGCGGCGGCCGCGGCGGCGTTGAGGGATTCGACGCCGGGGCGCATGGCGATCCGTCGGCGATGGCCGGCGCGCAGGTGGGGCGGCAGGCCGGGGCCCTCGACGCCGACCACCAGGCCGAATCGGTCGGGGAACGGCGATTCGGAGAGCTCGGGGCCGTCGGTATCCAGGGCGATCAGCGGGGCGCCCTCGGCCTTCAGGTCGGCCAGGCGCGGGCCGACCCCGAGCGGGACCTGGAACAGCGCCGGGCCGGCGGCGCGGCTGCTCCTCGGGTGGAACGGGTGCGCGGCCTCGCGAAGGAGGACGACACGCGCTGCTCCGAAGGCGGCCGCCGAGCGGATCACCGCGCCGACGTTCTCCGGATCCTGGAACGGGACGAACAGCGTGCAGCCGTCCGGCCACGGCGCGGCGTCCGACCAGGTCGGCGTCGCGGGCACCCGGACGAGCGACAGAGGCGCGTGCGTCCCGGCGACGTCCAGCTCCTTGAACAGCGGATCGGCCAGGCGAAACCACGGCCACGACGGTTGAGGCGGCGGCGGGCCGTCGGTGCCGGTCAGCCAGCCGATCACCGCGTCGGGGAACCGCCCGGCGACCTCGCCGACGATCCGCGAGCCCGCCAGGATCGCCTCGCCGTGCTCGCGGATCCCCGGGCCGCCCAGGAGCGATTTCAACCGGCGGAAGGTCGGATTCGACGCGCTGGTGATCTCCCGGATCTCGCCCTCGAAGTCGGATGCGACGCCCGCGGAACGCGAGTCACGCCGGGACGATCGGGCCGGGTCGACGGGACCTTCGAGCCGCTCGTAGACGACTAGCCTGCGCTGATGCGGCGTGCCGGGGATCGCGTAGGCGTGGTCGGCGGCCAGGCGGAACGAGCCGGCGTGCGACCCGGCGGCCTCGGCGATCTCGTCGTCGCAGCCGGGGCCCTTCATGAACAGCATCCGGCCGCCCGGCGCCAGGCAGCCGGC
Organism: Planctomycetales bacterium; assembly: GCA_027452145.1. Classification (GTDB taxonomy): domain Bacteria; phylum Planctomycetota; class Planctomycetia; order Isosphaerales; family Isosphaeraceae; genus JAKAUH01. Next base: position 51,906 of record DAIDHB010000066.1, on the reverse strand, counting down.
GACGCGGTCGAGCGTCTCGGGGATCGAGGCGACCGCGCGGGTGATCACGCCGGCCACGCGGTCGGGGTAGTCGGCTCCGACCTTGTGGGGATACACCTCGACTCCCTCGAGGCCCAGCTCGTCGCGCACCTCACCCAGGAAGTCGGCCCGCGCCCCGCGCGGCTCGGCCAGGATCATGCGGACCCCGGGCCGGGCGATCTTGAGCGGGACGCCCGGCAGGCCCGGCCCCGAACCCATGTCGATCAGCGGCGACGGCAGCTCCTCGAAGCGCAGGACCAGCAGGCTGTCGACGTAGTGCTTCAGCACCATGTTCTCGAAGTTGTGGATCCGCGTCAGGTTCAGCCGGGCGTTGGCCTCGCGGAGCATCCGGTGATATTGCCACAGCAGGTCGATCTGCCGGGAATCCAGCGTGATTCCGCATCGCTTCAAGATCGAGTCGAGCGCGTCGGGTCCAGGTCTCTGCACGTCCATCCTCGCCGGGGGGCCCGATCGGGATCGGGCCCAAGTAGGTCGGGCATTCTTGCCCGACGCGGGTCCAGGGTAGGTCGGGCAATCTTGCCCGACGCGGTCCGGCCCGGCCGTTCGCGGGACCGGACGAAACGGAGTCAGCCTGAAAAGCTTGACCGACCTTCATCATACCGAGCCATCGCCGCGAGGTGCGATCCGACGTCTCGACGGCCGCTGAACGCCAGCCGGACTCCCCGCGATCCCCCCTGGCGAAAGCCGACGGCCCCGCGATACGATCGGGCGACGCCCGAGCCATGAGGCCGGCATAAGGGGAGGTCCTTGCAGCATGTTGCGATCGATCGGGGTACTTGCGTGGGCGGCGATCCTCGGGTCGCTCGTCGGGATAGGACAGGCGCGGGCCGACGAGCCGAAGGCCCGCGGGGCGGGCAAGCTCCAGGCGACGAAGTTCGAGCCGCTGCCGCTGGGGAGCATCAAACCGACGGGCTGGCTGAAGGATCAGCTCCGCATCCAGGCCGACGGGCTCGGGGGGCACGTCGACGAGTTCTGGCCCGACATCAAGGACAGCGCCTGGTTCGGCGGCAAGGCCGAGGGGTGGGAGCGCGTGCCCTACTGGCTCGACGGCCTGGTGCCGCTGGCGTACCTGCTCGAGGACCCGAAGCTCGAGGCCAAGGTCAAGAAGGCGGTCGACTACATCCTCGCCCATCAGCAAGGCGACGGCTGGCTCGGACCGATCGGCGACCTCCAGAAGCACCGGCCGTACGACGTCTGGCCGCTGTTCCCGCTCCTGAAGGCCCTGGCGCAGTACCAGGAGGCGACCGGCGATCCTCGCGTCATCCCGGCGATGCTGAAATGCTGCCGCAAGATCGACGAGGTGATCTCGAAGGAGCCGATGTATAGCTGGGCCCGCTTCCGCGCGGCCGACCTGGCGGAGACGCTCTACTGGCTGCACAATCGCACGGGCGAGCCCTGGCTGGTCGACCTGGCGCGCAGGGCTTTTGCCCAGGCTTATGACTGGCGCGGGCACTTCGAGAACTTCAAGTTCACCGGCAAGACGCAGGGCAAGTTCGACCTGGACAGCCACGGCGTGAACACGGCGATGGGGCTGAAGTTCGGCGGCGAGCGCTACCGACTGACCGGCGACCCGAAGGACCGCGACGCGATCCACCGGATGCTCGAGCAGCTCGATAAATATCACGGCCAGGCGACCGGGATGTTCACCTGCGACGAGCATCTCGCCGGCCGGAGCCCGTCGCAGGGGACCGAGCTGTGCACGGTGGTCGAGGAGATGTATTCGCTCGAGCTGCTGGCCGCGATCACCGGCGACGCCCGGCTGGGCGACCGGCTGGAGAGGATCGCGTTCAACGCGCTGCCGGCGACCTTCAAGAAGGACATGACCGCACATCAGTACGACCAGCAGTGCAACCAGGCGATCTGCTCGGCGAAGGGCGAGCACGTGTACGTCGACAACGGCCCCGCCTCGAACCTCTACGGGCTGGAGCCGAATTTCGGCTGCTGCACGGCGAATTTCCACCAGGGCTGGCCCAAGCTCGCGTCGAGCCTCTGGATGAAGACCGACGACGGTGGGCTCGCCGTGGTCGCGTATGCTCCGTGTGTCGTCGAGACGAAGCTCCAGGGCAAGCCGGTCAAGCTGGAGGTCGAGACGGCCTATCCGTTTCGCGACCGGGTGACGATCCGGGTGACGGTGCCGGAGGCGATGACGTTCCCGCTCCATCTGCGGTTCCCGGGATGGACGGGCTCGTTTGAATTGGATGCCCATGGCTTGAAGTTCGAAATGCCGGGAGTCGAGAACTTCTTCGGGTCCGAGATGAGTATCCAAACTCACGGGGTGAAGTTGCAGGCGAGTTATGTGCCGATCAAGGCCAAATGGAGCGGCACCCAGAACATCGGCCTGGCGCTCTCGATGAAGCCGCAGCTCTACCATGGCTTCCACGACGCCGTCGCGATCGAGCGCGGTCCGCTGATCTTCGCCCTGCCGATCGAGCCGGAGTGGCGGAAGGTCAAGGACAACCCGCAGTTCGCCGACTGGGAGGTGTATCCGAGGTCGCCGTGGAACTACGCCCTCCAGATCGACCGCGAGTATCCGGTGCGATCGATCCACTTCGAGGCGGGGCCGCTCGGGGTGGGGGTGTTCTCAACGCAAGCTCCCCCGATGATTGCGAAGGTGAAGGGCCGGCGTGTGCCTTCGTGGAAGCTGGAGCGTGGCGCGGCCGCACCGCCGCCGTCGAGCCCGGTCGCGACCTCCGAGCCGCTCGAGGATCTGACGCTGGTCCCGTACGGCTGCACCGACCTGCGGATCACCGAGTTCCCGCTGACCCCGTAGGCCGCGCGGCCGATCTTCCCTCCTCTGGATTGCGGTCAAGGTATGCCCAGGTCGATCGTCGGCAAGCTCACGTTGTTCGTGGCGGTGCTGGTCGGGCTGAACACGTCGCTGCTGGTCGGCGCGGCGTACCTGACGACCAGCGCGATCCTGCGCGACCAGGTGCGGACGCAGCTCGAGGCGATCGCTGGCGACCGGCAGGAGATCCTGTTCTTCGCATTCCGGCAGCAGCACGAGCGGGCGGTCGAGCTGGCGGCCCGGGGGCGGTTGCGGGCGCTGCTCGCCGGGTCCGCGGACGGGTCGGACCTCCCGCCATCGACCGAGCGGGCCGGCGGGTTCCTGGGGAACGTGCGGGCTCATGCCGCGGACGTGCTGGCGGTGTGGGTCGAGGATGCCCGCGGCCGGATCGTGGCGTCGAGCGGTCAGGAGCAGGTTGTGAGCGCGCTCGCGCTGGCGGAACGCCTGGCGACGGACGCGACGGGAGACGGCGGTTTGGTGGTTCCTCCGACGCGAATCGCCGGGACCTATGCGGCGGTCTTCGCCGGAGTCATTCGGGACGAGTCGGGGCGAGTGCTGGGGACCCTGCTCCTGGCCGCGGATCTCGGCGTGGTGATGACGTTCCTGGGCGACACCCACGGCCTGGGCGATCACGGCGAGGTGATGGTCGCCTGGCGGAACGGGGATCGGATCCACCTGACGATGCCGCCGCGGTGGAATAACACCCTTCGGGACGTCGCCGCCGCCGAATTCCCCGCGCTGGCGGCGGCGAGCTCGGGAAAGTACGGCTTCAACCCGGCGGTCGATTACCGGGGCGAGGATGTCCTGGTGGCGTACCGGCCGGTGGGGATCAACTACCCGGACTGGGGCCTGCTGGCGAAGGTGGATACCGCCGACGCCCACGAGCCGGTCGCGCGGCTCCGGCGGCTGCTGCTGGCGCTGGGCGGGGGCGTCCTGGCGCTGGGTCTGGTGGCTTCCAACGCGATCGCGCGGCGGTTCGCCGCGCCGATCAAGCGGCTGGCGCGGACCTCGGCCGCGGTCGCCGCGGGCGACCTGGCGGTCCGCAGCGAGGTGGCCTCGACCGACGAGATCGGCGGCCTGAGCCTGGCGTTCAACCGGATGACCGAGGAGCTTCAGCGGTCGTACTCGCAACTGGAGAGCCGGATCGCCGAGCGCACCGTGGCGCTCGAACGGGCCCGCGACCTGCTCGATGCCCTGTTCCGGATCTCCACCTCGCGGATGGAGCCCGAGAACATCGACCGGACGTATGACGCGGTGCTGAAGTTCTGCTCCGACCTCGGCTACGACCTGGCGATGATCTCGCTGGTGGATCGCCCGGCGGGCGTCATCCGCGCCGTGCGGGCCACCAGTCGGATGGCCGACCTGGTGGGCCTGACGGTCCGGCCGCTCGACGGCGGCGACATCCTGGCCGTCGCGGTCCGCGAGGGCCGGTCGATCGTGGTGGCCGACTCGCTCGAGGACCCGCGCTGTGATCCCGAGGCCGTCGCCGCGGCGGGGATCCGCGGCCAGGTCGTCCTGCCGATGATCAGCGAGGGCGTGCTCGGCACGCTCCAGGTCGCCAGCCGGTCCGTCCTGGACGTGCCGCGGCTGGACATCCGCCCGCTGGAGACCCTGGCGTCGCATACGGCTCGGGCGCTCGCCGGCCTGCGCCAGGTCGAGGAGATCCGCCGGCTCAACGAGAGCCTCCGGGCGCACGCCGACGAACTAGCCCGTTCCGGTCAGACGCTGCACGAGCAGAAGGAGATCCTCCAGTCGGTCCTGGACTGCATGGGGGACGGTGTCGTCGTCGCCGATGTATCGGGGCGGTTCATTGTGTTCAACCCGGCGGCGGGGCGGATCCTCGGTCAGGACCGGATCGAGCTGCCGCCCGGCGAGTGGTCGCCCCGCTATCAGGTCTTCCACCCCGACCGGATCACGCCGTACCCGTCGATGGAACTGCCCCTGATGCGGGCGATCCGCGGCGAGTCGGTCGACCAGGCCGAGCTGTTCATCGCCCGGCCGAGCCGCGAGGACGGGACCTGGATCCTCGTCACCGGGCGTCCGCTCCGCGACGAGCAGGGCACGATCAAGGGGGGCGTGGTCGTCTTCCACGACATCACCCGGCGCAAGCGGGCGGAGCGCCGGCTGGCCGCGCAGTACGCGACAACTCGGGTGCTGGCTGAGGCCGAATCCCCCGCGCAGGCGGGCCCGAGGATACTCTCGACCATCGGCACGAGCCTCGACTGGGACCTCGGCGTCCTCTGGCGGATCGACCCGCGCGAGGGGGTGATGCGGTGCTCGGCGACCTGGACCCGGCCGGGGCTGGAATTCTCGACGTTCATCGAGGCGACGAGGGACGTGGCCTTCGGCCGGGGCGCGCGGCTGCCGGGGCGAGTCTGGGCGGATCTGGCCCCGCACTGGGTCGAGGACATCGCCGCCGAGCCCGTGTTCGCCCGCCAATCGGCCGCGGCCTCCGCCGGCCTGCACGCCGCGTTTGCCGCACCCATCCTGCTCCAGGGGGAATGCCTGGGCGTGCTCGAGTTCCTCAGCCGCGAGGTCCGGCCCGCCGACGGCGACACCCTCGACATGATGGCCAGCCTGGGCAGCCAGATCGGCCAGTTCTTCGAGCGGCACCAGATGCAGGCCCGCGTCGCCCAGGCCGAGAAGCTCGCGTCGCTCGGCATGCTCTCCGCGGGCGTCGCCCACGAGATCAATAACCCGCTGGCGTACGTCGCCAACAACCTGGCGGTCCTCGAGCGTGATTGCCGCTTCCTGCTGGACCTCCTGGCACTCTACGAGGGCGGCCGCGATGAGCTCTCTTCCGCCCGGCCCACGCTCGTCCATCGCGTCGACGAACTGGCCGACGACTACGACCTGGGCTACGTCCGCGAGAACCTCGGCAAGCTGCTTGACAGCACCCGCGAGGGGGTCAAGCGGGTCGCCGACATCGTGCAGAACCTCCGCGGTTTCGCGCGGGTCGACCGCATGGGCGAGGACCGGGCCGACGTGCACGAGGCGATCCACTCGGCACTGGAGATGATCCGCGGCCGGATCACCCGCCGCGGGATCGCCGTGGACGAGCATCTCGTCGACGTGCCCCCGGTCGCCGGCTCGCCGGCGCAGCTCAACCAGGTCTTCCTCAACCTGCTGGTCAATGCGCTCCAGGCCATCGAGGAGACGGGCCGGGCCGACGGCCGGATCGGGATCGGCACGGAGTTGACCGATGGCAATGTCGTCGTCGAGGTGGCCGACAACGGCTGCGGCATCGCCGAGAAGGATCTGACGTACATCTTCGACCCGTTCTTCACCACCAAGGAGGTCGGCGACGGCACCGGGCTGGGGCTGAGCATCACCCACGGGATGGTCCACGACCAGGGCGGCCGGCTGGAGGTCGAGAGCACGGTCGGCCAGGGCACCCGCTTCCGCGTGATCCTCCCGGCCAGGAAGGAGGGGTAGCATTACGCCGGCATGAAAGTAGGTCGGGCAGTCTTGCCCGACTCGGCATTCACGTCGGGCAAGACTGCCCGACCTACTTGAGGATCTCTCAGGCCGGCGTAATACGAGGGTCAGCGAACGAGCTTGCAGATCCCCGTAACCTTCGAAGGCGCCCCCTCGTATCGAAGGCGCCGTCTTGTGCGCGCGAGCACCTTCGAAGATAACCCGGGCATCTTCGAGGCGGATGTTCACCTCGGCGGGTGGGCGGAAGCCAGTCGCGGCACGCCGATTCACCTCGCACCGCCCCCGCCCCCGTCGCCGTCGCCCGGCGCGACGGTGAGCGACCCGCGGATCTCGAACGGCCGGGGGCCGCTCCCGATGGAAACCTGGAATGTGTAGGTCTTCAAGCCGGCGGCGGGGGCGGGCCTCGCTTCGTCCCGCTTCGAGGGAGCCGCGACCCGGCGGGCCGCCGCGGGGATCTCGGCCGGTGTCGGCGGTGCCGGACCGACCGGCTGGGCTGGGGATGGCGTCCGCGATCCTGGGGCCAGAGGCAGGTTGACGCTCGGGGCCGGCAGCGTGGGCAATTCGGCCCCAGGCCGGGCGTTCGGCGGTGCGGCCGTGGCGGCCTGGGCCACCTCGATCTGGTCCTGGTGAAGCAAGGTCCCCCTGGCCTCCTCAAGCTGGGCCAGGGCGATGTTGTAGAGGCTCTCGTACCGTGACTCGGTCCCCAGCGCCGTCGCGTAGCCGCTGACAGTGTCCAGCAGTCGATCGATCGCGAACTTGCCCTCCTTGTGGAGGGCGCGCTCCGTCTCGAGACGCTTCGCGTACGAGGCTCGCAACTTCGAGGCGGTCTGGGCCTGCTTGTAAGTCGAGTTGACCTTCAGGTGCGCGCGGGTCATGTTACTGGTCGCGTCGTCGAGTGCCTGCTGGTAGAGAATCTGCTGGCGACTCACATCGGGCGATTCGTCGTTCGACGAGTTCCTGGACGCGGTGAAACCTTCCCTGTCCGCCTCGACGACTCCCGGCAGGAATCCCACGGCAAGCTCGTTGCGGGGCTCGAATGACGCTCTGGCTCGACTCTTCTCCTTCGCGAGCAGCCGTCTCGCCATCAGGACGTCCGGATGATTCGCTTCCAGGGCCTTGAGGCACTTCAGCCAACTGGGCTCGATCTCCGTAAGGCACGGCGCGCTGACCGGCACGATGCGGCGGTTGTCGGCGAGGGGCATGCCGATCTGCCCGCGGAGATTTCGCTCGGCGGTGATCACGTCGGAGGTGCGGGTAAAGACCTCGAGCCGGAACTGCTCGAGCCGCTGGCTCGCCTCGGCGACGTCGGCCTTGTGGCCCTGCCCCGCCTTCAGCTCGGCCTGCTCGCGAGCCAGAATCTGTTGGCCCACGCTCAGGGCTTTTTCATCCGCCCAGAGCTGGACCTGGGCCGCGGCCAGCTCCCAGTAAGCCTGCTCGATGGCCCGTAACCTGGCCATCGCCGACTTGCGGAAGACCTGGATATCCGCGTCGGCTGAACGCGGTGCGATCACGCCGATCCCCTCGTTCCGCCCGACGCGGATGATGCGGACCCAGTCCGCGTTGTCCAGGCCGATCCAGATCGCCTCGCGGAGCGAGAGCCTCCAGACCTCGGCGTCCTCGGTCGGGCCGATGGCCTGCGGCGCCCAGGGTGCCTCCGATCGGGCCTGCCTCGCGGCCGGCGGGGCATCGGGTCCCGCCGGCTGGCCGCCGCCATCGACTCGCGCCGCGGCGGTCAGGCCGGCCCCAGCGATCGCCAGGACGCCCAGGGCGGCTGCTGTCGTTCGTAACCTGCTCAGGAACATGGACATGAGCACTCCTTTTGCCAGTGCGGCGACCCGGGCCGGGACCTCCCCGGCCGCCATTCGATCGGTCGCAACCCGGATCATCCGCTCGGCTGCCGCCGTCCAGTCGGCGGCCGAGGCCCGCGCGCCGTCGGTTCCCAGCGCGACCTCCAGCGCTAGGCCCGGCGCCAGTCCGCCGCCGATCAGCCGCCGTCGCAGGCGCTCGCGCCCCCGCGATCGCCAGGACTTGACCGTGCCGACCGGGCAACCCATCACCCGCGCCGCCTCCTCGCAGGTGCGGCCTTCCAGGTCGCAGAGCACGATCGGGACGCGATACCGCTCGGGCAATCGGTCGATCTCGCGATGGAGCAACCCGGCCTGATCGACGTTTTCACGGTCGTCGGTCGCCTCGCGGCGATCGGCCATCTCGGCGGCCCGTCGCTCGAGCCGGCGCCGTCGGATCGCCGCCAGGCGCGCGGCGGACGCGGTCCGCACCGCGACCTGGTGCAGCCAGGGGCCCAGCGAGTCCTTCACCCACAATCCCCGCGCCTTTTCGATCAGGACGAGGAACGTGGCCTGGAAGGCGTCGTGGCACTCGTGCGGGTCGGCCAGTTGGGCCCGGCAGACGCGCATCACCATCGCGCCGTGCCGCTCCACCAGCGCGGCAAAGGCCAGCCCGGCGGCCTCGCCCTCGCCCCGGGCGAACCGCTCCAGCAGTTGCCCGTCCGTCAGCTCGCGGATCGCCCCGAGGTCGAACAGCGCCTCGAGCCGACGCCCCAGAGCGAGTTCTCGGAGAATTGGCATCTTCCTGACCCCCTCGCTGCAACCGCATCCCGCCTCGCGACACAACAGTAATGTAATGGACCCCGCCCAGGGTTGCAGTTCCGCGAGGGAATCGGCGACCCCTGATCCGTGACTGCATGCATCTGGGCCGAAAGTTTCCGAATGAACCGGGCGAATGAGCGAAGTGCTGGGTGGAACCGCCAACCTCTGACGGATATCGTAGGTCCGAAAGAATCCGGCCGGGTCGTGGTCGGTCGTGTTGGTCGGCCGTGCGAGTGGGTTGGCGAGCCGGTCCTCCACCAGATGAGGAGTCATCGATGAATTTGGGCAAGAAGCGAGGCGGGACGGTCGATCGGCGGGCGGGCGGGATGCTCCGGCGATCGATCGCGGGGATGGTCCTCGTTGTGGCGGCGGCGCCGGCGTGGGCAGTGGCCCAGGCGCCGGCCGACGCGACGAGCAAGGCGGCGCCGCTAGCACGCTACGCCCCGCGTGAGGCGCTGGTCGGCTTCATGGAATATCAGGGCGTCGACGCGCATGAGGCGGCCTGGAAGGGCTCGGCGGCGAACAAGCTGCTCACTCAGACCAGGTTCGGCCCGCTGGTCGACGACATCGTCCACCAGCTCATCGCCAACTCCGGGGCGCCCATCTCGGCGGACGACTTCATCTCCAGCTACAAGCTGATCCTGCGCCGGGGGATGGTGCTGGCCGTCTGGGGCAAGGATTCCGATGAGCTGGGGATGGTCATCGTGTTCCGCGACGGGGCAAAGCCCGAGTTTCGCCGGTTCTTCGAGACGATCCAGCGTGCCGGCCGGCCCGTCCAGCCGCAGGCCGAGGAGGCCAAGGAACAGCCCGGCGCCCGCCAGATCCACCAGTTCCCCAACGGCGAGACCTCGTGGTGGTACGAGAAGGACGATCTGGTCGTCACCACCCGGCCTCAGGAGGTCATCGCCGTGCTGGAGGGCAAGACGCCCAATGCCGTCGACCATCCGAAGCGCCAGGAGCTCTTCAAGCCCGAGGGGGCCTACACGCCGGGCGCGGTGGCGTTCGTCGACTTCGCCGGCTTGCCGAAGCTGCCCCCGCAGGCGATCAAGCTGGGCTTCGATGGAGTGAAGCAAGTCGACTTTACCTGGGGCTTCGAGGGCGATGCGATGCGGACGGTGATCCGCGCCGTCGCGCCGTCGCCGCGCCGCGGGCTGCTCGCGATGGTCGACCAGCCGACGTTCGACGCCGGCTCGTTGCCGCCGATCCCGGCCAACGTGCGCGGGTTCATCGTGGTGTCGGTCGACTGGTCGAAGACCTTCGACCGAGTCGTGGAGATGATCAAGGCAGCGCAGCCCGGCGGCCCGGACATCGCCGAGGCGGCCGAGCAGGGCATCAACCAGACGTTCGGCTTCAGCCTGAAGAAGGATCTGATCGCCGGGCTGGGCCATCGGCTGGTGTTCTCGATGCAGGAGCCCGCCAGCCCGGCCGGCGGCAGCCGAGCCGCCGCGATGATCAACCGGTCCGGCGGCGCGACGATCGCGATCGATGTCCGCGACGAGGTGGCGCTGGGCCGGGCGAGCGAGGGACTCATCAAGGCGGCCAACATCGCCCTCGCGCAGGCCATGGGCCAGCCGGGCGGCGACGGTGGCCTGTCGTTCCGCAAGGAAGATGGGCCGCGGCCGAAATATGTCCTCGACCTGCCGCAGGGGATGCTGCCGCCGCCGTTCTCGACCCTGTATCGCCCGACGATCATCTTCGGCAAGGACCAGCTCGTCATCGGCGCCTCGACGGCCGCGGCCGACAAGGTCGCCGCGCTCTCGGCTGATAAGCCCGACGGCCGGTGGAAGCCGGATGATGTCTACGCCGCGGTCATGAAGCATGTCCCGGGCAAGCTGGTCTACCTGCGGGTCAACGACCCGCGCGAGACGATCCCGGCGGTCGTCGAGGCCCTGCCGATCCTGGCGGAGCAGATCAACCAGCAGGTTGCCGCCCAGCGGCGCCAGTTCCAGGGCGGTCCGGGGCAGCCGCTCCTGAAGATCGAGCCCGAGAACCTGCCCAGGGCCGAAGAGCTGAGCCCCCACCTGTTCCCAGCGTTCACCGCGATGTCGGTGGATGATCATGGCGCTACCCTGAGCACGCGCGAGCCGGTCCCAGGAATCACCTCGCCGGCCGTCTTCGCCTTCTGGAGCGCGCTCCTGCTGCCGGCCGTCTCGTCCTCGCGCGAGGCCGCCCACCGTGCCCAGTGCACCAATAACCTCAAGCAGATGATGCTGGCGTTTCACAACACCCACTCGGCCACGAACGTCTTCCCCGCGCCGGCGATCACCGACAAGGACGGCAAGCCGCTCCTGAGCTGGCGCGTCGCGATCTTGCCCTACGTCGAGCAGCAGGAGCTGTACAACAAGTTCAAGCTGGACGAGCCGTGGGACAGCCCGAACAACAAGCCGCTCATCAAGGAGATGCCGAACGTCTTCCTCTGCCCGAGCCGCAAGAAGGCGGAGCCGGGAACGACGACCTATCGCGTGTTCGTCGGCGAGGGGGCGCTGTACGACGAGATGGGCCAGGGGGTCGGGCTCCAGGCCATCACCGACGGTACGTCGAACACGATCGCGATCGTCGAGTCGGACGACGCGGTGCCCTGGACCAAGCCCGATGACCTGAAGTTCGACGCCAAGGCCAAGCCGTCCCTCTTCGGCGCCGGCTCGCCGCACCCCGGCGGCCTCAATGTGGGATTCTGCGACGGCTCGGTCCGCTTCATCAAGAAGTCGATCAACATGCAGGTCTGGAAGGCGCTCTTGACCCGCGCCGGCGGCGAGGTCATCAACGCCAATGCGTATTGAAGGACGAATCGCCTGCGGGGGCCCCGGCGCCGGCCGGGGCCCCTCGCCGGGCCGATCGAGTCAATGGCCGTTGGCGTCCGGGAACAGGTCCGGATGCTCCCGGCGATAGGCCGCCCAGCGCTGCGTGGCCCACTCCTGGTCCTCGGGCGAAAGCGGCGGGACGCAGGGTTCGTCGTAGCGGACGCGGAGGTCGTATCCTCCGACCCGATAGACATGTTCCATCGCGGACTGGAGCGCCAGCGGGATGTCCGGGTCCGGATCGGCAAGGGGGATGCCGATCGTGGGAAGCGGTTCCCGGAGGTTCCATCTGTAGAGCTCGAACCGGTTACGGGCAGTCCAGCGATTCACGCAAACCAAATAATCAAACGGCCTCGCCGGCTTGACGTGGGATTCCGGGACGCTCATGACGTGGGTCCCGCGGCGCAGCAGGTCGATCTCGACCAGGTGGCATTCGCCGCCGCGGACTTCTCTCTGCTTGGCCAGATAGGAATCGCGACCCGGCCCGCCGGCCTTGTTGCTGGGGCTGAGGAGCTCGATGATCGTAACGACCCCGAGATCGCGATATCGGTCCAGGATCGTGATGTAGTGCTCGCGGACTTCCTGTTGTTCGACCTCCACCACGAGTGGCGATGCGATCGACAGGCCCGACCTGGGCAGCGGCATTCGACGCCCTGGGCCCACCTCCTGGACCCAGACGTCGGGAACCCGATCGTTGGGACTCTCGATGAAGACACGTTCTTCCACGGATGCGACGTATCGGGGCCTGAGACTCGGCGCGAGCTGTTCCGATATGGCTGAAATCAGCCGGAAGTGCACGCTCGGCCAGAGGGCCGGATGCTCCAGGTAAGGATCCATGCCGGGAAATGGAGTGTCCATGATTCTCGACTCGCGCCAGAGGGATTCACTCGGACCGATTATATCGCACCCTGAACATCGTGTTCCACGACGGAATTCGGAAAAAGCCTTGCAATCCCCGCGCGGGCGGTCGCTATGATGGCTCGGTGCAAGACAGTTGTCCGGGCCGGGCCGCCGGCGCGGCGGGTGTGACGCCCTGTTCCTCCTGCGGACGAGCGAGGTGATCGAGCCATGAGCATGGTGGAGAGCCCGGGGGTCCAGGGTCGCGTCTCGGGAGCAATCCCCCCCGAGACGCTCGAATTCATCCGGAAGGTGCGCGAGCGGGTTGGGACGGTGGTCGTCGGCCAGGACGTGGTGGTCGAGCGGCTCCTGATCGCGCTTTTCACCGGCGGACATCTTTTGCTCCAGGGCGTGCCCGGCCTGGCCAAGACGCTGCTAGTCGCCACGCTGTCGAAGACGATCGACCTGCACTTCGCCCGGATTCAGTTCACGGTGGATCTGCTCCCCTCCGACATCCTCGGCTCGGAGATCCTCGACCAGCGGACGAATGATTTCCGCATCCACAAGGGGCCGATCTTCACCAACCTGCTATTGGCCGACGAGATCAATCGCGCCGCGCCCAAGGTGCAGAGCGCCCTGCTCGAGGCGATGCAGGAGCGCCGGGTCACGATCGGCAACGAGACGTTCAAGCTGCCGGCGCCTTTCCTGGTGATCGCCACCCAGAATCCGATCGAGCAATCGGGCACGTTCGAGCTGCCCGAGGCGCAGCTCGACCGGTTCATGCTCTGCCACCGGCTCGACTATCCGGCTCGCGAGGAAGAGAAGGAGATCCTCCGGCGCAACGCCGCGCTGGGCATCCGCCGCGAGGACCGTGGCGCGGTCGCGCGCACCGAGTTCGACGCGATGGAGGGCGGCCCGGTCGCCACGACCGAGGAGCTCGTCGCCGCCATGGAGGCCGTGCACGACGTCTATGTCAGCGAGACCTTCACCGAGCACGTCGTCGAGATTGTGACATGGACGCGCAAGCATCCCCTGATCGAGCTGGGCTCCAGCCCGCGTGCCGGGATCGCCCTGCTCAAGGGCTCGCGGGCCCGCGCGCTGATCCACGGGCGGGATTACGTGATCCCCGAGGACCTGTTCGCCCTGGCCGAGGACGTGATCCTCCACCGCATCCGGCTGACCTACGAGGCTCTGGCCGACGGCGTCACCGGCGCCGACGTCCTGCGCGAGATCCTCGGGCCGTACGGCGTGAACGCCGAGCGCAACGGCCGGCACGCCTGAACCGACCCACCCGTCGCCTCGCGGGAGGAGAAGACCCCATGCAGGGCCGGATCGAATCGCACGAGGTTCTCGACTCGCGGCAGTTCTACCTGGCCGTGAAGCGGCTGGCCGACAGCCTGAGCTACGGCACCGATCGCTCGCCGTTTTTGGGCGCGGGGGTCGAATACGTCCAGTCGCGACCCTATCAGTACGGCGACCCGATCAAGCTGATCGACTGGCGGGTCACGGCGCGGACGCGCAAGGTCCACGTCAAGGAGTACGAGGCCCCCAAGCGGATGCCGGTCTACCTGCTGGTGGACACCTCGGCCTCGATGACGATCAGCTCGCACCATCCCAGCAAGTACGAGACCGCGGTGTTCCTGGCCGGCGGGCTGGCGCTGGCCTGCCTGGACCGGATCAGCCCGGTCGGGCTGCTGGGCGTCGGGGGCCGGAATCTGCACGTCCGGCCCAGCCTGTCGAAGGACCAGATCCTCCAGTGGCTGCACCGGCTGCGGACGTATCGCTACGACGAGCCGACGTCGCTGGGCGATCGGCTGATCGAGCTGACCCCCAGCCTGCCCGACCGCGTGCTGGTGATCGCACTGTCCGACCTGCACGACCCACGTGCGATCCCGGCGCTCCGGCGGGTCGCCCAGCAACACGACTGCGCCGTGCTCCAGCTCAGGGACCCGGCCGAGGACCGGCTGTCGGGCGTCGGGTTCGTCCGCGCCCGCGAGGCCGAGACCGGCCGGCCGTTCGTCGTCCGCGGCCGGCTGCGCGACGCCGACCCGGGCCGCGTCGAGGACCAGCTCAAGCGCGCCGGCGTGGACTACCTGCTGATCCCGACCGACCAGCCGTTCGTCCCGCGCATCCGGCACTTCTTCAAGCATCGCAACCTGCTCGGCCGAGGAGCCCGCTGAGATGCCACGACCGTCCGCGAGCCTCTGTCTCCGCACGACGCTCGGCCTGATCGCGGCCTGCTGGGCCATTGCGGCCGGATTCGCCGTCGGCGACGAGAAGCCCGCGACGCCTCCGCCGCGGTCGACCTCGACCGTCGGCATGCCGGCGAGGATCGAGCAACTCGTGCTGCCGGGCACCGAGCTCGAGGCGAAGCCGATCGAGGACCGCCGGGCGCCGATGGTCGTCCGGGTCGTCGAGTCCTACCCGCACGGATCGTCCTTTCGGTACGACATCGTCTATTACGGGCTCGAGCCGGGTCGGTACGACCTGAAGGACTATCTGCGGCGCAAGGACGGCTCGCCGATGACGGGCGTGCCTTTGATCCCGGTCTCGGTGCAGCCGGTATTGCCGCCCGGTCAGGTCGAGCCCCACCAGCTCATCCTGGGGCCCGCGCCCACCCTGGGCGGCTACCGGCTGCTGATCGTCGCGGGCGGGCTGCTCTGGTTCGCCGTCCTGGCGGGACTGGCCCTGGCGGGCCGTCGTCGTCGCCGGATCGCGGCCGAGGGGGGCGTCCGCCGACTCACGCTGGCCGACCGCCTCCGCCCGCTGGTCGAGTCCGCGATGGCTGCCCGGCTCGACGCCGGCCGCCGGGCCGAGCTCGAGCGGCTGCTGGTCGGCTACTGGCAGCGCCGGCTGGGGCTGGAGGAACAGCCGCCGGCCCGCGTGATGGCCGTGCTCCGCGAGCACCCCGACGCCGGTCCGCTGTTCCGCAAGCTCGAGGACTGGCTGCATCGTCCGGCCGGGTCCGCCGGCCCGGTCGACGTCGCCGCGCTGCTGGCCCCGTATCGCGACATCCCGGCCGACGACGGAGATGAGGATCGGGAAGGCGAAGGCGGAGGCGGAGACCGCAGCCCACCTTCCCCGGCGATAGGGTCATCCCGGCCGGCCTCGCGATCGGAGGTTTCCGCATGAGCTTCGCCTACCCGGCCGTCCTGGCCTTCCTGATCGTCCCCGTGCTGCTGATCGGCTGGGTCTGGCGGCGGTCCGGCGGCCGGGTCGCGCTGCCGGTCGATCACGGCGGCCACTCATCGGGCCGCGGCTGGGCGGTCGCGCTCGCGGTCGGCGAGTCGATCCCGGCCCTGATCCTCGCCGTGGCGATCATGCTGCTGGCCGGCCCGCAGAAGCTGAGCGCTCCGCGGACCAAGCGGGTGCTGACCAACATCGAGCTTTGCGTCGACGTCTCCGGCAGCATGACCACCCCCTTCGGCGACGGGACGCGGTACGACGCCTCGATGAAGGCGATCGACCACTTCCTCGACGTCCGCAAGGGGGACGCGTTCGGCCTGACATTCTTCGGCAACAACGTGCTGCACTGGGTACCCCTGACCGGCGACCCATCGGCCATCCGCTGCTCGCCGCCGTTCATGAAGCCCGAGAACGTCCCCAACTGGATGGGCGGCACCATGATCGGCAAGGCGCTCCTGGCCTGCAAGGAGATCCTCACGTCGCGCGAGGAAGGGGACCGGATGATCGTCCTGGTCACCGATGGCTTCAGCTTCGACCTGAGTAACGGCAATGACGAGATGGTTGCGCAACAGCTCCGCAAGAACAACATCACGGTGTACGCGATCCACATCGCCGAGACCCAGGTGCCCGATGAGATCGTCAACGTCACTCGGATGACCGGCGGCGAGGTCTTCCCGGTGGATGACCCCGACGCGCTCAAGGCGGTCTTCCAGCGGATCGACGCGATGCGGGAGACGAAGCTGGAGAAGACGGCGTCCGAGCTGCTCGATGACTTCGTGCCGTTCTGCATCGCCGGGCTGTCGCTGCTCGGCGCGTCGGGGCTGACCCTGCTGGGCCTGAGGTACACGCCATGGTGACGGTGACGCACGCCGAGATCGCCGCCGCGGCCGTGGCGCTCGTGGTCATCGCGGCCGAGATCCTCCACGCCCGGCGCTGCCGGCGGCTCGCCCGGTTGGCCTTCGGCCCGGATCGCCGCCCGGCCGCGTGGGCGCGGCTTGCCCCGGCCTTGCGGGTCCTCGCGACGGCCGCGCTGTGCTGGGGCCTCGTCACCCTGCTCGAGCTGCCGCCCGGCGTGCACGTTGCCCGTACTGTTCCCGACAACCAGCGGCGGCACGTCGTGATCGTGCTGGACGTCTCGCCGAGCATGCGGCTCAAGGACGCCGGTCCCAACGCCGACGAGAGCCGGATGAAGCGCGCCTCGGCCGTGATGGAGTCGTTCCTCGAGCGCGTCCCGATCGAGCTCTACCTGCTCTCGGTCGTCGCCTGCTACAACGGCTCGAAGCCCGTCGTGGTCGATACGAAGGACCTGGAGGTCGTGCGGAACATCTTCGGCGACCTGCCGATGCACTACGCCTTCTCGCCAGGCAAGACCGACCTGTTCTCGGGCCTGGCCGAGGCCGCGCGGATCGCGCAACCCTGGCAGCCGAAGAGTACGCTCCTTTTGATGATCTCCGACGGCGACACCGTGCCGGCCGTCGGGATGCCGAAGATGCCGGCGTCGATCGCCGACGTCCTGGTCGTCGGCGTCGGCGACCCGCGGCAGGGGTCGTTCATCGACGGCCGGATGTCGCGGCAGGATTCCTCCACGCTCCGCCAGATCGCCGCGCGGCTGGGGGGCAGTTATCACGACGGCAACGCGAAGCACATCCCGACGGCCACAATCCGCGGCCTGACGGTGATCCCCCGCCAGGGGGCCTTCGAGCGGCTCACCCGGCGAGAGTACGCCCTGATTGCCTGCGTACTGGGGGCGTCGGTCTACGCGTTCCTGCCGGTACTGCTCCACCTGCTCGGCACCCGGTGGAGGCCCGGCGTGCGCCCGCTGGCGCCGCCGGCCGTCCGACGGATCGCCGGGCGGACGCGGGAGTCCGCCGCCGCGGGCTTCGTGCGCGACGAGATCGGTGCCAGGGCCGAGACCCTGGGCCAGTAGCATTCCCATCGGGGGAGCAATCCGATATAGTACGTTTGTCGGTGCCGATGCGTCCCCGGGGAGGGGGTCTTCGTTCGGGTTTCTGACGAGACGAGCAGGGGGTGGGTCGATGCGAACGCTCGCGATCCTGGCCTGGTTGATGGTTCCTGTGCTGTTCGGGGCGTACCACTACGGCCCGGGGCAGGAGCGGCTGCGGCTGGACGACGTCGCCCGGTCGCTGGCCGAAGCGGATCGCCTGGCGGCCGACGAGGACTGGCCGGCCGCCGTGAAGAAGTACGACGAGGCCCTCTCTGGCCTGCCGGAATGCCGCGTTGACGAGGCGCGGCGGATTCGCCTCCGCAAGGCCAAGGTCCAGATGCTCGGCCGCCAGTTGCCCGAGGCCGGCGCCGGCCTGCGTGAGCTGGTCGACCAGTTGCAGGAGGACAGGGCGGCCGATCCGAGGCTTCGCGATGACGCCCGCGAGGCCCTGGCCAATGCCCAGTATTACATGACCTGGCTGATGCGGCTCGAAGGCCTGAGCGCCGACGAGTGGGAGCCCGAGATCGAGAGCGCCCGCCAGACCTACCGCCTGCTGGCGGAGCAGGCCGAGTCCGCCGGCGACAAGGAGTCCGCCCGCCGTCATCGCGAGGACCTCGAGAGCGCGATCCGCCTGGAGCGGATGGAGGTCGGCGAGCTTCAGGGCCTGGACCTGCCGAAGCAGTGCAAGAACTGCAAGAGCGGCCAGTGCAAGAAGCCGGGCAACGGCAAGAAGCCGGGCAAGAAGAAGGATGCTCAGGAGAAGAAGGACGCCCGGGGCGCCAGCGCGGGCCCGCCGCCGGACAACTCCGGCTCGTGAGCCGCGACCTCTCGTGACCGTTGGATCATGGCGTCCCGGCCGGCGTTGCTCCTCATGCCGGCCGGGACGCAAGACCCCGTCCATGAGCTGACCGGGCGACGGGCGACCGCGCATCGGGATGAACCGCGAACCGAGAGGACCCCATCGTCATGCACCCGCGTTCGCTGGCGGCCTTCGCCGCCCTCGCCCTCGCCGTCGCCGCGTCGACCGTCGTCCTCGGTTCGGCCGGAGGCCAGTCGGCCGGCCAGGCCGCCCCGCCGGCCCAGTCCGCCCGGGCGGTCCCGGCGAAGAAGCAGGCAATCAGTCCGGCGCAAAAGCCCGCGGCCCAGCCCGAGCTGCCCGACAATGTCTTCACGGCCGCCGTGCCGGCGAAGAATGCCGCCGATCCGCAGAAGCAGCAGCGTCTTCAGAAGATCAATCAGTTAGCGTTCGATCGACGCCCGTCGGCCATCCTCAAGGCCTGGTCCACCCCCCGCGACGAGGCGATCAAGGAGCCCGAAAGCCCCGGCGCCCAGGTCCCGGGCATGATGAACCCCGGCATGAGCGTGAACGCGGCCACCCTGCGGGCGATGCGCCGCGCGCAGGCCGCCGGAGTCGTCAATGGCAACGTGGTGGCGCAAGCCGCGGCGGGCGACCAGGCGGCCGGCACCGACTCGTTCGACCGCGACCTGCGGGGATTCCAGTACGACGTGACCGTCGGCGACTGGCCGTCGGTCAAGGCGTTCCTGGCGAAGCTGCCCGAGGACGAGGGCAAGGCCGCCTACGAGCACCTGATCCAGGGGCTCGGCGGCTTCCCAGGGATGCAGATGAACCCGCAGATGCAGCAGCAGATGCAGATGCAGCAGCAGATGCGGATGCAGATGCAGCTCCAGATGCAGATGGGGATGAACTTCGGCAACAACAACCAGCCGCCGCCGAACCCCCAGCAGTTCATGATGGAGCAGAACGCCTTCTCGAACCAGGACGTTCTGGACCTGGCCGGGCTGGCCCCACGCGGGCTGGACGAGGCGGCGCTCGGGGGCCTGGGCCGGATCCTCCGGCTGGCCCTCGACTCGGGCGACGTGATCGAGGACTTCCTGGCGCGGCTGCGGATCGCGGTGAAGCGGCCGAAGGGCCAGGCCCCGCTCGACGATCGCCAGGCGGTCAAGGTCCTCTTCGCCGCCAATTGCACGATCGAGGCCGGCGAGTTCCTGCCGACGCCCGCGAAGGCCGAGGCCGACAATGACCGCGAGGCCCTCAACCTGCTGGCGCGGCACTATCTGGCACTTCACGACCGCGACAAGAAGGCGGCGCAGCTCGAGGACGCCTGGAAGGTCACACAGGCGGCGCTGGCCGCCGGCACGGTCGACCGTGCCCAGAAGGAGGAGGCGATCCGCCGCGCCGTCGAGCTGACCCCCAAGATCCGCGAGTCGCTTGGCCGCGCCTGGCTCGAGGAGAGCTTCACCGCGCGGCCCGAGCGCGGCATGGAGATCATCGCCGCCATCGGCGCTGAGTCGACGCAGGGGCTCCAGACGCACGCCTTCGACGCCGACTTCCGCCTGAAGGCGATGACGCTCCAGAAGCTCGCCGTCGAGGCCCTGCTGGCGAAGGCCTCCACGCGGGGCAAGGCCTGGAGCAAGAGCCTCGCTCTGCTCGCCGAGGCCTGGCTCCGCGAGGCCGAGTTCTCGTACCACTACGACTTCTCGACGAGCCTCGGTCCCCGGATGCACTACGATGCATTCGGGAACATGTACTATTCAAATTATGACCCGTACAACCCCCAGATGATGGCCCAGCGCGGCGGCATGCCGCTGGCGCTCAAGGTCGCCGACGTCATCCGCGAGCGGCCCGGCGACGCCTGGCTGGCGTTCGTCGACGACGGACTCAAGCCCAAGTTTGCCACCGTCTTCGCCAAACTCTATCTCAAGGTCAACGAGGAAGAGGAGGCGTTCCCTTACATCGAACAGCTCGCCCGGAGCAACCCCCGCGAGGCGAAGAATCTGGCCGAGGAGTTCGTCCGCGTCTGGACCAAAAACCACGACCCCAACTCGCAGCAGTTGCGCCGGAGCCGGTTCTTCTACGTCTACGGGTTCGAGAACCGCGCCGAGGGGATCCCGCTGACCCGCTCGAAGCAGGAGCGCAACCTCGTCGAGCTGGCGAGCTGGGTCAAGCGGCTGCGGGCCCTGCCGATCGGCGAGCTCGACGAAAAGCTGCTGACCCAGGCATTCACCGCCTGCCACAGCGCGGCCGAGGTCTATCGCCTCGACGCGATCGAGCAGGTCTTCGGCACGTTCGACGCGCTGCGGCCCAAAACCCTGGCCCAGTTGATCCAGCAGATGCGCGGCAACCTGCTGACGGTCTGGCGGCAGCCGGCCGAGCAGGAGCGGAACAAGACGAAGCGGCGTGAGAAGGATATCCGCGCGGAGGTCCTCCGTGGCTACGAGCTGGCGCGGGCCGTCGCCGACCGCGGCCTCCAGAAGCACCCCGACGAGTGGACGCTAGTCCTCGCCCGCGCGGCGATCCTGCACGACGAGAACAACTATCGCCAGACGCTCGAGCGCTCGTCCGAGTTCGCCCCGCGCCGCCAGCAGGCGATGGCCGAGTTCCGCCGGGCCGCCGAGCTCTACGCGAAGGCGATCCCCGGCCTCGAGCAGTCCGACGAGACCACCGAAACCTTCGACATGTGGTACTGCGCCAGCCTGGGCGCCTGCGACCCGGCCGCGATCACCGAGGAGACGCTCGCCGATCCCCGCCAGTTCCCGGCCATCCGCGCGGCGCTGGTGGCCATCCCGGGCGAGGCCGGCACGCGGCACATGGGCCGGTTTGCCAACTCGCTGTTCACCCGGCTGACGCAGATCAAGCCCTCGGTGAAGTTCCGCTACCTCAGGGCCGGCTTCGAGATCGTCGGCGACCACCCCCAGGCGTACGATGCCCGCAAGGTGTTCGACTACTACAAGGACCTCGTCACCGAGATCAAGCTCGACGCCCGGGTGGACGGAAGCGACGTCGTTGGCCACGACCGGCCGTTCGGCGTGTTCGTCAACATCCGCCACACCCGCGAGATCGAACGCGAGTCGGGCGGGTTCGGCAAGTATCTCCAGAACCAGAACAACACGAATTCGTATTACTACAACTTCGGCCGTCCGCTGGAGAACTACCGCGACAAGTTCCAGGAGATTGCCAAACAGGCCCTCGGCGAGCAGTTCGAGATCCTGTCGGTCACGTTCCAGGACGACAAGGTCAACTCGCGGGCGACACAGGAATATGGCTGGAGAGTGACGCCGTATGCGTACCTGCTTCTGAAGGCCCGGGATGCGAAGGTGGACCGGCTCCCGCCGTTGCGGCTGGACTTCGACTTCATGGACACCTCGGGCTACGTGGTGCTGCCGGTCGAGTCGCCGTCGGTCCCGATCGACGCCGCCCCGGCGAAGGGCGCCGAGCGGCCGTTCGAGAAGCTGGAACTGGTCCAGACGCTGGACGAGCGCCAGGCGAAGGACGGCAAGCTGATCCTCGAGGTCAAGGCCACGGCGCGCGGCCTGGTCCCGGAGCTTGATCAGATGCTCAAGCTCGATCAGCCGGGCTTCCGGGTCGACAAGGTGGACGACCAGGGCGTTGCCGTGTCGAAGTTCGACCAGGACAGCGACGCGATCGTGGTCGACTCCGAGCGCACCTGGCTTGTGACCTACAGGGCGGCCGACGAGCAGGCGAAGCCGCCGTCGACGTTCCGCTTCGTCCCGGCGTCGGTCGAGGGTGCGACGATGACCTATCAACGCTATGTCGACGCCGACCTGGCGAAGGTGGGCCCCGAGGTCTCGCTCGACGAACGGTACGAGGCGCCGCGGCGGGCGTGGATCTGGTGGACGGCCGGGACGATGCTGGTGCTGGGCTTCCTCGGCGTGGCCTTTGTGAGGCTGCGCAACCGGCCGCGGGCCGCGTCGGCCGAGCGTTATGCCGTACCCGACCCCCTCACGCCGTTCACCGTGCTGGGCCTGTTGCGCGACATCCAGCGGGCCGAGGCGCTTCCACCCCAGCAGCAGCTCGAGCTCGCGGGCGCGATCGACCGGGTCGAGCGCCACTACTTCGCCGAGCTGGCCGGCGATCCCGTCGATCTCCGCCAGGTCGCCGAGACCTGGATCCGGCGGGTGTCGTGATGACCGATATGGTAAGATCGGGTGGAATACCGGAAGGCGCCAGGGAGCCTCGCCTGGCGTTTTCTCGCTGGGGGACGTTCACCAGGAGACGACGCGATGTCTGTAGGCTCGATCGAACCTCTTCCCCCTGATGTGCGGGAGACACTGGCCCGCCTGTCCGACTCGGTGGGCCAGCCTCCTGTCGAGGTGCTTCGGGAGGCGCTCGATCGCTTCGCCCGCGACGTCGAGGACCGCCAGGTCGCCGAGCGAATGACGCCGAGCACGGGCGATCTGCGGGCGATTCTCGCTCGCACGTTTCGGCCGCAGAGGACGTTTGATGGGATTTGAGCTCTCGGTTATCGGTGGTGCCCCCACGCCCGGCCTGGCCGAGCGGTGGCGGGCCAGCCTGGTGGCCCACGGGCTGCTCTGCGAGTTCCACCCCGACTTCGCCTTCGGCGCCTGGAGCGGGGGATATCTGCCGATCAAGCTGTCGGTCGTGCCCGGGTCGTTCCCGGCGGCCGAGCGGTACGGGGCCGATCCCGTCGCGTGCGGCTTCGAGATCAGCGAGCACCCCTACCATCCGGACGACCCGCTTCCCGACCCGCCCGAGCTGGCGGATCGGCTGCGGCGGGCCAGCCATCTGTACCAATTCCGCACCGCGGCGGGTCGCGATGTCGGCGAGTTCCGGCTCCAGTGTCTCGGGTCAGCCACGCTGTCCGAGTTAGTCGACGGCGCCGTTTGCGACCCCCAGCAGGGCACGTACTTCTTCGGCCCTCCGGCGCTGGCGAATGCCAGGCGGGAGGCCGATGAGTATGAAGCGAGCTGGGACGAGCCGCACCAATGGAAGATGTCCAGGTTCGCGGGATTTGTCCGCAGCGAGGACGAATGCATGTTCGAGACCGTTCCCACCCAGTCCTCCCACCCTGCCTTCGGCCGCCCGGCGGCGGTGGTCGTCGCGTTGATGATGCTCGGCCTCCTGCTGGCGGGCCTCATGGCCTATCATTTACTCCGCAGGCCCTGGCCCCCTGCGCCGCCGGAGGTGGCCCGGGATCCGCTGCTGTCGCAGGGTCGCGGGATTTTCCTGATGCGCTGCTCGACCTGCCACGGCTTCGAGGGCCGCGGGGATGGCCCGCTTTCCGGCGGCATCGCCAAGCCGCCGGTGGCGAATCTCACCGACGCCGAATGGAAGCACGGCGACCGTCCCGAAAAGGTGCTCGCGGTGATCGAAAATGGCGTGCCGAACACGCGAATGGATAGCTGGCGCCACGTCCTCGGCCCGCCCGAGGTGCGCGCCGTCGCCGCGTACGTCTATTACCTGGCGAGGCGGCCGGTGCCGGAGGAACTGCGGAAGCCCGGGTGAGTCTCGCGCCGCCAGGGCTCATCCCCGTCGCCCGCGGATCATCCACGCGGGCGATCCTTCCGGCTCACGACTGGATGACGGCGTCGGCCTCGATCTCGACCAGGGCCTGGGGATCGATCAGGCGAGAGACCTCGACCATGGTCGTCGCCGGCCGGGTCGCCTCGAAGAACTCGTGGTGGACCGCGCCGATCTCCTTCCAGTGGTCGATGCTGGTCACGAAGATCCGCGTGCGGACGATGTCCGCGCACTTGCCCCCGACCGCCTCGATCGCCGCGACGATGATCTCCAGCGCCCGCCGCGCCTGCTGGCCGGCGGTGGGCGCGAACTGTCCATCGGCCTCGAGCCCGACGGTCCCCGTCACGAAGACGAGATTCCCCGCGCGGACGGCCCGCGAATACCCGACGACCGGCTCCCAGGCCGATCCCGACGACACGTATTGCCGCCCGTGACGTTCGGTCGTGGTCAGCTTCACCAGGGGCGTCATGGCAGGTTGCTCCGGTTTGGGCGTCGTGTTGAGACATTGGCGTCAGGGTAGCCGCCGGCCCCGGTCGCGGCAATGGACCGCAAGGCATCGGTGGCGATGACCAGCCCTGCTTGAATCGTCGTCCCGGCCGTCATCAGGGGATCGATGGAGACCTTCGGGACGAGAGCGTAGAATGGAAGAGTCATCGCGTTCGGGGGATTGCTTGGGCCGGGAGAAGCGGTTTCAACGCTGAGATTCTGTTACACGCCAATCATGGTCCCAGACTACTACGCCCGGCTGGAAGTCGACCCGAAGGCCGATCGGGCCGAGATCGAGGCGGCGCTTCAGCGCAAGCAGCCGGCGTGGTCGCTGGGGACCCGGAACCCCAAGAACCGGCACACGTATCAGCTCTACCTCGACGAGGTCCCGGCGCTGAGGCGGGCCTTGCTGTCGGACGCGGCGAGCCGCGCGGCGTATGACTCCGAGCTCGCCGTCGCGCGGCGGATGGAGCGTGAGGGCCGGCTGGATGAACTCCAGCGCCGGGTGCGGCTTCGCGCGGCCAAGGGCGGGCTCGGCGCGTCCGACCGCGAGCTGCTGGCCGCCGAGGCGCGGCGATTGGGCCTCGATGACGACGACCTGCTGCGGCTCATCCGGCCAATTCCCGGGATCGCCGAGGCGGCCGGTACGCCGGGCGAGCCCGAGCTCGATGCCGACCCGCCGGCCGACGTGCTGGATCCCTCGACCCGCCGGCAGATCCGCACGACGCTCGATCACCTCGGCCGGCGCGACCTGTACGACGCGCTTGGCGTCGCGCGCGGCGCACCCGCATCCGACATCGCCTCGCGGGCCGACGCCGAGCGCCAGCGCTGGATGAAGAAGGCCCAGGTCACCGCCGAGAAGACCGCCTGGCTCGAGGTGATCACCCACGCCCAATCGCACCTCGCCACGCCGAGGGCCCGCGCCCGGTACGACCGGACGCTCGACCTCGAGGCCGAGGAGGCGTTCGCCGGCCTGGTCGAGTTCGGCCTGCAGGGGCTGGGCCGGCTCGACGGTGGCACTCGGGCGTCCCTGATCGCCGAGGCCGCCGCGCTGGGCATCGGCCCCGATCGTGCCGACCGCCTCGTCGCCCGGGCCTGCCGGCGGCTGAACGTGGTGCGCGACACCGGGCTGGCTTCTCCCTTACCAATCGCGACCGGGCCGTCTCCGTCGCCCTCGCCGAATGGCGCGACGCGTTATGCCCTGGTGCGCTGTCGCAACTGCGGGGGCGTGACTGAGATCAGCCCGGTGGCGCGCAAGGCGGCGTCGGCGCGTTGCCCGCACTGCGGCTCCTCGATGCGGTGGGACTGCCCGGTCTGCCGGCGCACGCCGTGGGTCGATGAGCCGCGGTGTCCGTGCGGGTTTCGCATGGCGCTCGTCGAACCGGTCGTCCGCCACTTCGAGGCGGCGCAGCAGGCGTTTCGTGGGTTCGACTTCGAAGCGGCGGCCGAGCACCTGGAGCGCGTGCTGGAGCTGGCGCCCGCCCACGCCGCGGCGCGCAATGGGCTGGCGCGGGTACGCCAGCGCCAGGGCGAGATCGCGCGGCTGAAGCTGGCCTACCAGACGGCTCGGGCCGGGGCACGGCTCGCGGCGGCACGCACGGCCCTCGAATCGTGGAGCCGCCTGGTCGACCCGCGGACGCCCGAACTCCAGGCCGCGTGGACCGAGCTGACCCCCCTGCTCCGCCGCGCCGAGGCCCTGGTGGCCCGCGCGCGGCCGCTCGAGCGCACGGAACCTCCCGCCGCCCGCAACTTCTACCGGCAGGCGCTCGAGATCGCCGCCGACCTGCCCGAGGCCGTCGCCGGGCTGGCGCGCACGCCGCCCGATCCACCTACTGCGATGGAGGCCCAGGTGCTGGGCGATCGCATTCGCCTCACCTGGACGCCGCCGCATCCCGACGGCTGCGGGCCGATTACGTTCGTCGTCGTGCGCAAACGCAACGGCCTGCTCGAGCATCCGTCGGACGGCACCCGGATCGCCGAGGTTGTCTCGCCCGAGTTCGACGACCTGGAGGTCCCGCCGGGCGAGACGGTCGGCTATGCCGTGCTCAGCAAGCGCGGCGCGGCCGAGTCGATCGCGGCGGTCGCTCTCGGGCCGTTCGTCTACCTGGCGGATGTCAAGGGCGCGATTGCCTCGGCCGGCGAGTCGGAGGTATCGCTCGGCTGGCGCCCGCCGCCGGGCGTGAACGAGGTCCGCGTCGTCCGCAAGCGAGGCGCGGCGCCGACCGGCCCGCGCGACGGCGAGCGGATCGCGGCGGCCCTCGATCACGCGGTCGACCGTCGCGTCGAGGCGGACCAGGTTTATTACTACGGCATCCACGCGATCTACAGGATGCCCGACGGCCGGCTATTCCCCTCGCCGGGCGTCGTGGTCTCAGCAAGGCCGGGGGCACCGATCGCGGCGATGCGGGCGTACCCCGCCCCGGGCCTGGCGCCGGTGCTGGCGATCAACACGGGTGTACTGGCCGATCCGACCGGACTGCGGGCGATTCGCGCCGGCGGGTCGGGATCGTCGACCGGCAACGGCGACGGGATCGCCTCGGCCTCGTCGCGGTACACGCTCCGCTGGGAGTGGGCCCCGGGCGCCGAATATACGACGATCGTCGCGCGCCAGGGCTCGCCCCCCGATGGTCCCGAGGATCCCACGGCGATGGTCTTGCTGGTCCCGCGCGACGAGTACGAGCGGCAGCAGGGTTGGTCGCTGACGCTGCCGAATCGGCCTCATGCAGATCCGGCTTCCACGGTAGCAAACGGCCACACGCCGCGAAGCGTCCATCTGCCATGGTATGTCCGTCTCTTCGGCGCCACCGAACGGGGCGGCGTCCGCGCCTATTCGCCGGGCCTGGAGAAAACAGCCGCGACCACCCTGATCGAGCCGGCTGGCGAGGTCACGGTTTTCTACTCGCTCCGCCGGCCCTGGCTGCCCGGCGCGCCGTGGTCGTTGACGTTCCGCACCGAGCCGGCCGGGGCGACCACGCCGCCGCTGGTCGTCGTGGCGCATCCCCGCGCGGTGCCGCTCTCGGTGGACGACGGTGAAGTCGTCGCGCACCTGCCGCCGGCCCGGGATGGCACCCGCGTCCCGCTCGCCGGTCGGTTCAAGCTCGGCCGCCACGGCGTCCGCGTCTTCCCCGATCCCAGTGTTCCGCCCGACCAGCTCACGCCGATCCGCTTTCGTCACCCCGAGACAGGCGCAACGCGAGTGTGACCGGCCGATGTCGCTCACCGGCCCAGATTGGCTCGAAGATCCCACACCAGCACCGAGCCATCGGCCATTCCGGTGACCAGTCGCGAGCCGCCGGGTGTAAAGGCCAGCGCGGGCGAGCGGAAGGGCGGGCCTTCGATGGTTCGCGTCTCCTTGCCGGTGGCGACGTCGTACAGGTGAATCTGCCCGGATTCCCAGCCGGCGGTGGCGGCGAGGGTCTTGCCGTCGGGCGAGAACGCCATCGCCCAGACCTCGCTGCCCTCGACCCTCATCGCGTGTTGCTCCTTGCCGCTGGCGGTGTCGACCAGCCGTATGGCTTCTCCGGACGGCTCCGGGGTGACACCGGCCGTCTGCCCCATGTGGCGATCCTCTCGCACGAGCCGATCGTAGTCTTCGTCGCGCCGATCGCTGATGGCCAGGAGGCGCCCGTCCGGCGAGGGGATGACCCGCTGGCCGTGGCCCAGGTCGATCAGGGGCTTGCCGGTGGTCCGGTCGGCGATCATCAGGCGACCCAGAAACTGGTTGACCGCGACCCGCTTGCCGCCCGGCAAGACGGCGGCGCCCCGGAGACGTTTTTTGCGGGGCCCCGGCGGTTCAAAGTCAGGTTTCGGTAGATCGAACTTGATCCCGGGCCGCACTTGACGCTCCTTCACCACGATCTCGTGAAGCCCTTCCACATCGTCGATGAGCAGGACATTGTCGTCGTCCTTGAAATGCAGGGTCAGCGGCTCGCTGCGTAGCAGGTCAGTGCTCGTCGCGAGGACCATCGGGTTGCCCTCGTGCTTGAGGTCCCAGAAGAAGACGGAGTGGTACATGGCCGTTGCGGCGGCCAGCCAGCGACCGCCTGGTGAGATCGCCACGGCGTCCGCGTGTCCCGATAGCTTCAGGACTCGCAAGGGGCGGCCCGTCGCCAGGTCCCAGAGCCGGATCGTCTCGTCCTTGCCCCCGGTGACGGCCGTCTTGCCGTCCGGCGAAACCAGCACCGAGGTCACGAGCCCGGTGTGCGCATCGGCGGTGGCGAAGCGATCCTGCCGGGTGCCAAGATCCCAGGCGTGCAGGACCAGCCCATTGCTGCTGGTGAGGAGCATCCGCCCGTCCGGGGCCAGCGCGATCTCGTCATCGAACTTGACATCGGTATTGAACGACGCGGTCTGCCGCCGCGCGGCGAGGTCGAAGACGGCGATGCGCCCATGCAACAAGCTTGCCAGGCCCACGAACCCCCGGCCGTCGGAGGTATAGCAGACCGTGCTATCGAGACTCTCGGGGAGCGAGATGCGGTCCGTCCTCGCCGCGCCGAAGATCTCGACATTGGTTAGCGTTGTGACCGCGACCGTGCTGCCGTTGGGTGAGAAGGTGGGATCGCATTGATTGGGGAGCCTGAGCGGGTAGGCTCCCAGCTCCTCTTTTCGATCGACGTCGAAGAGCCTCAGCTCATAACGGGAGCTTGAGCCCTTATGATCCGACGATTCAACCGCCAGCCGTCGGCCATCGCGCGAAAAGGCGATGCGATCCGCCGTGAGGCCGCCCGTGGCGAATCGGCCGGTCTCGGCGCCCGTCCAGGCGTCGAGCAGCTTGACGCCTTCCTTCTCCAGCCCGATCGCCACGATCTGTCGGTCGGGGCAGAGCCCCACAATGAACATCCCGGCGCCGTCGACATTCCAGCTCCCGGCATCCACCGGCCGCCCTGTCGCGATCTCGGTCATCGTGACGTGGTAGACAAACCCGCGGCCGCGTTCCAGCGTCGTCCCCAATACCATCACGCGATGGCCCCGCGACGTGATAGCGAAATCCAGCATCGCGCCGACGTTCGAGTCGATCCGGCGGATGATCCGGCCCGTGGCCGTATCCCAGACGCGGAGGATGCTGTCCCGCCCATCGGTGACGAAATGCCCGCCATCGGGCGTGTAGGCGATCCGGTAGATGGGCGAGTCCTGGCGGTAGCGGGTCGTCCCGAGTCGCACCACGGCTCCGTCCGGTAGCGGATCGCCGTAGCGGTCGAGCTTCCGAACGGCCTTCGGCGGTGCATTGTCCTGCTTCGCCAGAGCAATCCCGGTCGGAGTGGGCGCCGTCTGGCGCTCGACGAGCGAGGCCGCCGCGGCGACCAGCGCGCAGGCGAGGCCCAGGGACATCACGACGACCCTCGCCACAATCATCCCCCTCGCCGCCCGCCGCGCCAGGGCGGCGGCCGCGCCTGCGATCGGTCCGTTGCCGGCGAGGGTCCGAAGCGCCGCGTCGATCGTTCGCCCGGCCAGCTCCGCCGGCAGATCGAGCCCGATCGCGTCGAGCCGCGTCAGTGCCGCGAGCACCGACGGGGCGACTCCTCGGCGTGTGAGCCGGCGCGATAGCGTCTCGCGGGCGTCGGCGACGCGGGTCTTGAGCGTCCCGAGCGGCCAGCCCAGCGCCTGGGCGGCGGCCTCGTGCGTCATCCCCTGCACCAGGCAGAGCACGGCCGCCGCCTGCTGCTTCGGAGGCAGGCGGAGGATCTCCGTTTCGATCAGTGTCCGAGTCTCGCGGCGGGCCAGCTCGTCGGCGGGGTCGGATGCGACGGTCGTCCCGAGCGATTTACACCGTTGGTCGGACAGTCGTGCGGCGCGTGCCCTGCGATGGGCGTTCGCCGCCCGGGCGTGGCGGGCGACGCGGTGCGCGACGCCATAAAGCCAGGGCGCCAGGGCATTCTGGTCGCGGAGGCCGCTGGCCTTGCGGATGAGGACGAGGAACGTGGCCTGGAAGGCGTCGTCGACGTCGGTCGGGTCATGGAGCAAGCGGCGGCAGACCGCCAGGACCATCGGGCCGTGCCGCGCGACCAGCTCGGCGAAGGCCGACTCATCGCGGGCGGCGATGAACCGATCCAGCAGTTCGCCCTCGCCCAGACCCGAGAGCGTGCCGCCGCCGAAGAGGGCGTGGAACTGGTTGGCGAGCGCCCGGGATCGCAGCCTGGTCATGCGCAATGGTTCCTTGCCGGTAGGTCGTTGTTTCCTTCTACTGCCCGCCCGGCTGTTCCTGGATGGGACCTTTTCGGGATTTCGTCCGAAAAGGTTTCCCCCGGTCCGTCTTCTACCGACCGGCCTTGAGGTCCCAGACGAGCACCGAGCCATCGGCCATTCCGGTGACCAATCGCGAGCCGTCGGGCGTGAAGGCCAGCGCGGGCGAGCGGAACGTCGGGCCGTCGATGGTGTGCGTCTCCTTGCCGGTGGCGACGTCATACAGGTGGATCTGTCCAGCATCCCAGCCGGAGGTGGCGGCGAGGGTCTTGCCGTCGGGCGAGAACGCCATCGCCCAGACTTCGCTGCCCTCGACCGTCATTGCGTGTTGCTCCTTGCCGGTGGTGGTGTCGACCAGCCGGATGACTCCCCCGGATGACTCGCGGTCGAAAGTCGCTTCTGGTTCCGTGAGATGGGACGCTCTCATAAGATGCCGGAGTCCATCCGGGCTGGGAACGCTCACGGCCAGGAGCCGTCCCTCTGGCGAGGCCGTGATCAGCCGTCCGTCCCCAAGTTCGGCCACGGACTTCCCGGTGCTCAAGTTGGCCATCACGACGCCGGCAAGGACCCGGTTGACCGCTATCCTCTTTCCATCCGGCAGGAAGACGGCATTATCAATCTGAACGTACCCGAGCGTCGGCAGTTCAGGATCGCGCGGCGGCAGTTCGATCTTCACGCCGGAATGGACACGGCGTCGTTTCACATCGATCTCGTACAGTCCGACCGTGTTGTCGATCACGACGAGCCTGTTTTCATCGATGAACCGTGCGGCCAGGGGATCGATTAACCTGGGGTCACGCCTCGTTGCGAGAACGATTGGGTCGCCTTTACCCTCGAGATCCCAGATAAAAACCTGGTGGTCATGATATGTCGCGGCGGCCAGCCATCGACCGCTCGGCGAGAGGGCGGCGGCATTGACCGACCCCGAGATTCGGAGGACTCGCGTTTGCCGGCCGGTCGCCAGGTCCCAGAGCCGTAGCGTCCGGTCGTCTCCCCCGGTGATCGCCGTCTTGCCATCAGGCGAAATGAGCAAGCAATTGACGGGTCCCTCATGTGCTTCGGGCACGGAAAATCGATCCCGACGGGTCCCGAGATCCCAGGCGTGCAGGACCAGCCCTTCGCTGCTGGCGACGATCGTCCGGCCGTTCGGGGCCAGGGCGATCGTCCGATCGAGGCTCACATCGGTCTCGAATCGCGTTGAGCAAAGACGTGCGGCCGGGTCGAAAACCCCGATACCCCCGTAGCTGGTCGTGCCCACGATGCCCCGGCCGTCGGTGCTGTAGCAGATGTTGGTGACGAACGCCCTGCGGATGGTGGCACTCTCCTTCTTTCCGATGTCGATGATCTTGAGTCCGGTGACCCCCGTGGCAATCAGGTTTCCGTCGGGCGAGTTGCGGCCGGTGGTTCCGGCCATGGCGATCATGCTTCCGTCGGGTGAGAAGGCCGGGCCGGATTCATCGATAAACGCAAGCTGGTGAACTCCGATTTCCTGCCTTCGATCCACGTCGAATATCTTCAGCGCGACGCGACGATCGTTACCGGCCTTGGCCAACGTTTCGAACGCCATCCGTCGGCCGTCGCGAGAGAAGCAATGTGCCATGTGCTTTCTCCACCGGCCGCGAACCGGGCCGTTTCGGCGCCTGTCCAGGCGTCGAGCAGACGGACGCCTTCCTTTTTAATTCCCGCCGCCACGAGGTGCTGGTCGGGGCAGAGTGCGACCGTGAAACCCGGGTCGGCGTCGACCGTCCAGGCCCCGACGTCCACCGGCCGACCGGTGGCGATCTCGGTCATCGTGACGTGGTAGACCAAACCCCGGCCCGGTTCCAGCGTCGTCCCCATCGCCATCACCAGATGACCTCGCGACGTGATGGCGAAATCGGCCATCGCGCCGACGTCCGGGTCGATCCGGCGGATGATCCGGCCCGTGGCGGCGTCCCAGACGCGGAGGATGCTGTCCCGCCCGTCGGTGAGGAAGTGCCGGCCATCGGGCGTGTAGGCGATCCGGTAGATGGGCGAGTCCTGGCGGTAGCGAGTCGTCCCGAGTCGCGCCACGGCTCTGTCCGGTAGCGGATCGCCGTAGCGGTCGAGCTTCCGAACGGCTTTCGGCGATGCATTGTCCTGCTTCGCCAGAGCAATCCCGGTCGGAGCGGGCGCCGTCTGGCGCTCGACGAACGCGGCTGTTGCGGCGGTCAGCGCGCAGGCGACGCCCAGCGAAATCACGACGACTCTCGCCGCGATCATCCCCCGCGCCGCCCGCCGCGCCAGTGCGGCGGCGGTGCCGGCGATCGGTTCGGTGCCGGTGAGGGTCAGCAGCGCCGCGTCGATCGTTCGCCGGGCCAGCTCCGCCGGCAGTTCGAGGCCGATGGCATCGAGCCGCGTCAGGGCCGCGAGCGCGGACGGGGCGACTCCTCGGCGTGTGAGCCGGCGCGATAGCGTCGCGCGGGCGTCGGCGACGCGGGTCTTGAGCGTCCCGAGCGGCCAGCCCAGCGCCTGGGCGGCGGCCTCGTGCGTCATCCCCTGCACCAGGCAGAGCACGGCCGCCGCCTGCTGCTTCGGCGGCAGGCGGAGTATCTCGGAATCGACGAGCGCGAGCGTCTCGCGGCGGGCCAGCTCGTCGGCGGGGTCGGATGCGACGGTCGCATCGGGCGAAGCGTTCCGGTGCTCGAGCAGTCGTGCCGTGCTCGCCCTGCGACGGGCGTTTGCCGCCCGGGCGTGGCGGGCGACGCGGTGCGCGACGCCATATAACCAGGGCGCCAGGGCATTGCGATCGCGCAGTCCACCGGCCTTGCGGATGAGGACGAGGAACGTGGCCTGGAAGGCGTCGTCGACGTCGGTCGGGTCATGGAGCAAGCGGCGGCAGACCGCCAGGACCATCGGGCCGTGCCGCGCGACCAGCTCGGCGAAGGCCGACTCATCGCGAGCGGCGATGAACCGATCCAGCAGCTCGCCCTCGC
Organism: Planctomycetales bacterium; assembly: GCA_027452145.1. Classification (GTDB taxonomy): domain Bacteria; phylum Planctomycetota; class Planctomycetia; order Isosphaerales; family Isosphaeraceae; genus JAKAUH01. The sequence continues at coordinate 18,351 of DAIDHB010000066.1, read as the reverse complement.
CCAGGCCCGAGAGCGTGCCGCCGCCGAAGAGGGCGTGGAACTGATTGGCGAGCGTCCGGGATCGCAGCCTGGTCATGCGCACTGGTTCCTTGCCTGGCCGTGGTGTGGTCGGTAGGTAATTGGACACTCCTCGCCGAACACCACCTGGCCGGGTCCTGGGCGAACCGGCGACGTGAGTCGCCGGGTCTTTTTCCCCGGCGGACCCGACGAGCGGCGCCCGAGGACCCGGCGACTCACGTCGCCGGTTCGCCGGGCCCAGGCGATCCGCCCATGCCGGGCTCGAACCAGGTGGTGTTCGGCGAGGAGTGTCGGTAATTGTTTCCTTCTACTGCCGCCCCGGCCGTTCCTGGATGGACCTTTTTCGGATTTCTGCCGAAAAGATTCCTCCATCCCGCCGGCTACCGCGCAGCCTTGAGGTCCCAGGCCAGCACCGACCCATCAGCCACCCCAGTCGCCAACCGCGAGCCATCGGGCGTAAAGGCCAGCGCGGGCGAGCGGAAGGGCGGGCCGTCGATGGGGTGCGCCTCCTTGCCGGTGGCGACGTCGAACAGGTGAATCCGGCCGTAGTTCCAGCCGGTGGTGGCGGCGAGGGTCTTGCCGTCTGGCGCGAAGGCGAGCGCCCAGACCTTGCTACCCTCCACTTTCATTGTCTGCTGCTCCTTGCCGCTGGTCGCGTCGAGGAGGCGGATCGTCCCGCCGGCGGGTTCCGGGGAGACTCCGGTTCTGTGGCTACCGCGATGATGACCCCTCAGCGCGTACTTCTGGTCATCGGTGGAATCCCCGGCGACCGCCAGGAGCCGGCCGTCCGGCGAAGGTACGACGAGATCCCCGGTCTCGGCGTCGAAAACCCTCTTTCCCGTGCCCAGGTCGACGACCGAAATGCCCGCGAAGAGCTGGCTCATCGCGACTCGCTTGCCACCCGGCAGGAAGGCGGCGTGGTTGAGCCGGTGGTTCTCCAGTCCCGGCAACGCATCGTCGGGTGTCGGCAGGTCGATTTTCACTCCTGGCCGCACCCGTCGTTCCTTGAGGTCGACTTCCTGGAGTCCGCCGGCTTCGTCAATCACGAGGAGCTTGTCCTCGTCGAGGAAATGCAGCGATAGCGGCGAGATGAGGTCATCGCCACGGCGCGTCGAGAGGACGATCGGGCCGCCCTGGCGCTTGAGGTCCCACACGAAGATCTGGTTGAACATCGTCGTCACGGCGGCCACCCACCCGCCGGCTGGCGAGATCGCCACGGCTTCCGGATTCCCCGATAGCCGCAGGGCCCGCACGGGCCGGCCCGTCGCCAGGTCCCACAGTCGCATCGTGGCGTCCTCGGCCCCGGTGATGGCCGTCTTGCCGTCCGGCGTGACCAGCACCTGGGTGATGGGCCCTTGATGCGCATCAGTGCTGGCGAAGCGATCGCGCCGGGTCCCGAGGTCCCAGGCGTGCAGGACCAGGCCGTTGCTGCTGGCCAGGAGTGTCCGGCCGTCTGGCGTCAGCGCGATCGTGTCATCCAGGCTTACCCCGGTCCGGAATGACGAGGACGGCTGCCGCTTCACCAGGTCGAAGATGCCGATCAGCCCGAAGCCGGCCACCCCCACGAGGCCCCGGCCGTCGGCGGTGAAGCAGAAGTGGTCGACGAAAGCGTTGGGGAACCTGATGCGATCCTTATTGCCCACATGGAGAAGATCGACATCGGGCATCCGGATTACCGCGACGGTGCCGCCATCGGGCGAGAATGCCGGCTCGCCTAGAGAGGATTGATCGAGCCGTTCGACGAGCAGTTCATTCTTCCGATCCACGTCGAAGACCCTCAACTCCCGGCGGAAGTCGTTGTCGCCACGGCTCCACGTCTGGACGGCCAGCCGACGGCCGTCGCGTGAAAAGACGACGTGTTCGGCCTCGAGGTCGCCCGTCGCGAACCGGCCGGTCTCGGCGCCCGTCCAGGCGTCGAGCAGTCGGACGCCTTCCTTCCTCATCCCGGCCGCCACGAGCTGTCGGTCGGGACAGAGCGCGACGGTGAAGCCCAGGTCGCCGTCGACCGTCCAGGTTCCGACGTCCACCGGCCGTCCGGTGGCGATCTCGGTCATCGTGACGTGGTAAACAAACCCCCGGCCCGGTTCCAGCGTCGTCCCCATCGCCATCACGAGATGGCCCCGCGAGGTGACGGCGAAATCGGCCATCACGCCCACGTCCGGCTCGATCCGGCGGACGATCCGGCCCGTGGCCGCATCCCAGACGCGGAGGACGCTGTCCTGCCCATCGGTGAGGAAATGCCGGCCGTCAGGCGTGTAGGCGATCCGGTAGATGGGCGAGTCCTGGCGGTAGCGGGTCGTCCCGAGCCGCACCACGGCGCCGCTCGGCAAGGGATCGCCGTACGTGTCGCCCCGCGCGCCGGCGGGCGGCTTCTGGGCCTTCGATTCCGCAGGGACGCCCATCATCGCGATGGTGGCGAATAAGCCGACGAGGCCCCGTACTCTGCGGGAAGATGACGGCATGGTCGGAAGCTCCGCGACCCGAGCGAAGGAGATGGCGACGTCCGGCTCTATTGTTCTACTGCATCCCGGACGGCAACGCTTCAACCCTCTCCCATGCACGCGATGGGACGATGAGATGACGCTCCCGTGGCCCCAGTCTCCCTTGACCCAAAGCAACAAGCAAGTATGCTAGGCGCCGGTCGCTCCTGTTGCGGATTTGTCGGCATGGATGCTCGGTCGGGATGCGACCCAGGACTGACCAGGAGGTTCGGACGCCATGTGTTCCTGGAAGGGATTCCGCCTGGGAGCCGGACGGTTCTCGGCCGTGGCTTTTGCCGCCGCGATCGTGTGGTCGGCCCCGTCGGTCGCCGCTCGCGGCGATGTGATCTACACCGGGAGCGGGGCGGGGGCGAACGCCTATGGGCTCAACCCGCCGTACTCCCAGCAGCAAGGTACGACTCCTGCCTCCGCCACCACGAACGAGACGGCCAGCTATGACCACAACGGCATCGTCCTGGTTCCCGGCTCGACGCCGGTGACGATGGCGGCCTCCGCCCTGGCGACGCCCGGCGCCGCGACGCTGCTCCAGGTCCACACTTCGTTCTCCTCGCCCGATCCGGGAAGCATCGTCGGGGCCATCAGGCCGGCCGATGGGGTGAATGCGAACGCCTGGTGGAACAACGTGGACGCCACGGTCCAGGGGCCCGCGGGCAGTCCGCCGCCGAGCTCGATCCGGCTGGAGTTCCAGGTCAATTACGGCCTGCCCGAGCTCATGAACCAGTTCGGAATCTCGAGTTATACCCAGCCGGGCCAGGCCCTCTGGATGGACTATCACCCGATGCTATTGACCGACGCGGGGACTCCCCTCCAGGCGGGCGAACCCGCGGTGCAGTGGCAGAACGGATCGCTGTCCGGAACCTTCCATATCGATCTCCCCCTGTCCGCGGCGGGGGTGAGCCAGCAGTTCAGCCTTGGAGTCAGCTCTGACCTCGAATTGTTCGAGCTCCTGTACCATTACCCGGGCACGCTGAACAACACAATCTCCGTCGCGCTCAAGGGGATCTACCTGCCGGACGGCACGCCGATCGCGGCGGCCGGCGACAACGTCACGTTCACCTCGGGCCTGACTCCGCCTCCGCCCGTCCCGGCCCCCGAGCCCGCGGCCCTCGCAGGCTGGTGCCTGCTGCTGGCATGCGGCGGCCTGATCCTCCGCCGTGCGAGGTCGAGCGATTGAAGAGGGGCACCGCGCCCGGCCCGCCGACTCGAAAAGTCCGCCATTCGTTCCCTCGCCGGATTCCCCGCAATCTCTCCCCGGTCGCGGCGAATGCTACTGAGGGTCTGTTCCGGAAAGCGGAATCGGTGTAAGTTGGTGGCAACCCATCGATGAATGGCTGGGGACCCGGCGGGTTTTCCACCCGACGAAGGCCCGGTCGTCCTTTCCGGGATCGACCAGGAACCTCGGCCGTGCCGGGTCGATCGTCTCGACCCCGGCGGCATGAGACCCTTCAGGAAATGCGACGGCTCCGATGAACAGGTCAACACAGGCAATCTCTCTGGTGCTGCTGGGGACGGCCCTGGCGATGTCCGGCTGCTCGCAGTCCGAGGATGAGGACCAGCAGCAGCAGAACGGCGGCGGCGCTCACGGTTCGTACATGGGGACGCGAATCGGGGGTTACGGCGCGGGGCGCGGGGTTGGGACGGTCGGAGCGCCGTCGGCCCGCGGCGGGTTTGGCGGGACGGGCGGGTTCGGCGGGTTCAGCGGCTCCTGACCTGAGCCAGGCCGGAGGACGTTGCCATGCTCCGCGTCGAGACTCCGCCCCGCGGCGACTGGCCGAAAGTCGTCGAGTCGCAGGGACTGATGTTTCACTCGATCGACGGCGCCCCGTACTGGGACGAGTCGGCGTATTACCTGTTCGAATCCGACGAGGTCGACGCCCTCGAGGCGGCGACGTACCGGCTGAATGAAATGTGCCTCGAGGCCGTCGGCCGGGTGATCGCCGACGGCCGGCTCGACCAGTTCGACATCCCTCGGCCGTATCACGACTGGGTCGCGTGGAGCTGGGAACGCGACGAGCACACGATTTACGGGCGCTTCGACCTGGCGTTCGACGGCGAGTCTCCGCCGAAGCTGCTGGAGTACAACGCCGACACGCCCACGGCGCTCCTGGAGGCGGCCGTCATCCAGTGGTTCTGGTTCCAGGATCTGCTCGCATCGGCCGGGATCGACCTGGCCGCGCGGAAGGACGGATCCTCGCCGTACGACCAGTTCAACAGCCTGCACGAGCGGTTGATCGAGGCCTGGCGCCGGGTCCGGCGCGATCTCGGCAGCCGGGTCGTCTTCGCGGCGCCGGGCGACGCGGTCGAGGACGTGATGACCGTGACCTACCTGCGCGACACGGCCATCCAGGCGGGGTGCAAGGCGGAGTTCCTCGCCGTCAAGGACATCGGCTGGCACGCCGGGCGCAAGGTGTTCACCGATCTGCGCGAGCGGGCGATCGAGATCATGTTCAAGCTGTATCCCTGGGAGTGGATGCTCCGCGAGCCGTTCGGCCGGCACCTGCCGTTCGCCCCGACGCGATGGCTCGAGCCGCCGTGGAAGATGGTGCTGAGCAACAAGGCGATCCTGCCGGTGCTTTATGAGCTTTTTCCGGACAGCGAGTACCTGCTGCCCGCGGCGTTCGAGCCGGTCGGATCGTCGTATGTGGTCAAGCCGATTTTTTCTCGCGAGGGGGCGAACGTCCGGATCGTCGAGGACGGCCAGATCATCGCCGAGACCGGGGGCAATTACACCGAAGGTCCGCACGTGTACCAGGCGTTCCATCCCCTGCCCGACTTCGATGGCCGGTATCCGGTCGTCGGGAGCTGGATCGTCAATGGCCACGCGTGCGGCGTCGGCCTGCGCGAGGCGGACGGCCTGATCACCGGCAACACCAGCCGCTTCGTGCCGCACATCTTCCGCAGGTCGCGCGGGGCGAAGCCGCCGGTGATGAACCCGAAGACCGCGGCCGCCGACGGCGATCGGCCGGCCGGGCCTGGGATGACGGGGGCGACCGATGATCCGCTCTGGGATCCCTGGCTGGATCGATAAGCCGGATGGGGCGCGTCTGGCTCGGCCCGGTCAGTATCCCATCTTCACGAACCGGATCTTCGGTCGATTCGCGTTCGCGGCCTTGATGCCGTCGTCGGTGACGCCCGTCTTGCCGACGGCGATCTGGATGCACTGCTTCAACCCCTGGAGGTTGGCGACCCCTGCGTCGGTGACGCGTGTGCCCTCGATGAACAGCAGGGTGACCTGGTTCAGCCCCGATAGCTTCGTCAGGCCGGCGTCGGTGATCGCCGTATTGTTCAGCCAGAGGTTCTGAATCGCGGTGAGGCCCTTGATGTGGTCGAGCCCGGCGTCGGTGATCCTCGTGCGATCAAGATTCAGATGCGAGAGCCCGGTGAAGCCCGCGATTGGGGCCAGGCCTGCGTCGTCGATGCTCGCCCCGGGCAGCGTCACGGATTTGATCCCCGTCAGGTGGGCGATCGGATGCAGGTCGGCGATCTGGCTGTCCGGCAGGTTCAGGAAGTTGAGCCGCGTCATGTCCCGCATGTGGACCAGTCCCGCCGAGGTGATCCTCGTCGCGTTGAATGAGATCATGTTCAGGTTCACCAGTGGCCGCAGATGGGCGAGGCCCGCGTCGGTGATTCCCGGACTCTTCCCGAAGATCTGAGGCCCCTCCAGCGAGGTCAGCCCGCTCAGGTGAGCGAGATCGGCGTCGGTGGCCGACGTCGATTGCAGGTCGAGCCGCTTCAGCCGGCGCAGGTCGGCGACGTGCTTCAGGCTGGCGGCGGTGATGCTGGTGAACCCTACATCCAACGCGGTGAGCTGTCCGAGGCGGCTGATGGACACCATCCCGGCGTCCGTCACGCCCCTGCAACTATTGATCGTTAGCGACTCCAGCCCGCGCAGCCGCCCGACCTGGTCCATGAGCTCGTCATTGACCCGCTCCGGCTTCCCGCCGACCAGCGTCACCTGCTTGACGGTCGCGAAGTAGTCCGGCCCGAGTAGCTGGATTGGCCATCGCTTCCACCGGGGCGGTTGTTGGCCGCGGATATGGAAGCCGCCGTGCCACTCCCAGTCGTAGGCGACCGTGCCCCCCGCACGCTCGATCGCCGCGACGGCGGCCTTCTGCTCGCGCGACCGGGCGACCCAGTAGCCCAGCACACCCCCCAGGATGAGGACGATGACCATCAAGGCGCGCAGGCTGAAGCGCAGCCGCGGGACCTGCCGCTTCGGCCGTTCGGTCGTCGATGCGTCCAGGGTTCGCCTCCGGAATGGCTGGGTCATGGAGCCATCGCCCCGATTCACTGATCAGGCCGCCTGCGGGCTATCTTAACAGATTCGTCGGGCGCCATCATGCCCGCGCGGTCGATCGGATCGAGCGGTCCCCGATCGGGACATCCCCCTTGCCGGACGGCCGTGCGACTCGGTAAGTTTGGAACTCGATTTGCGGCGAAAACCCGTGGATTATGAAGGTCCCGTGGTCGACGTCGCGCCGCAATGCCGTCGGGCAGCCGCGGACTCAGGCATCGAGGAGAGTGCATCGGTGGCGAACAACCTTGACGCCCTGCTGGCGCGGGCCAAGTCGATCCGGGAAGATATCGTGCGGATGACGACCGAGGCCGGCTCGGGGCATCCCAGCAGCTCGCTGTCGGCGACCGAGGTCGTCACGGCGCTGTACTTCGGCGGGTTCCTCCGCCACGATCCCAAGAACCCCCACTGGCCCGACCGCGACCGGTTCATCCTGTCGAAGGGGCACGCCGCGCCGGTGCTGTATGCCGCGCTGGCACAGTCCGGTTACTTCCCGCACGACGAGATCATGACGCTGCGGAAGACCGGCAGCCCGGTCGAGGGCCACCCGAACATGAAGCGCCTGGCGGGGGTCGAGGCCTCCACCGGCTCGCTGGGCCAGGGGCTGTCGATCGGCATCGGCCACGCCCTGGCCGCTCGGGTGGACAAGAAGGACTATCACACCTACGTGATGACGGGCGACGGCGAGCTCGACGAGGGCCAGAACTGGGAGGCCGCCGCCGCCGCGGCCAAGTTCGGGCTGGACAACCTCACCCTGATCGTCGACCGCAATCATTTCCAGCAGACGGGCCCCGCCGAGGAGGTCCTGAACATGGACCCGATCGACGGCAAGTTCACCGCGTTCGGCTGGAAGACCCAGGTGATCAACGGCAACGACATGCGCGAGGTGCTCACGGCCCTCGACCGCGCCAACGCCGTCAAGGGGATGCCGACCTGCATCGTCTCGCTGACCCACAAGGGCCAGGGCATCCTCACCCTGCTGCGCAAGCTGGGCGACACCAACTTCCACGGCAAGCCGCTGCCGCCGAAGTACCTCGACGAGGCCCTTGCCGAGATTGCCGCCGGCGTCTGATCGGAATTCATCCCGCGAACCGGCGAGCGGCGAGCGGTCCCCGGCGGGCACAGGCGGTGCTCGCTCGGAACCCGCCCCTCGCCCGGTATCATCGCCCCATCCAGAAGAAAGGTCCTCCGAAATGGCCGGTGCCTCCTCAGGCGGGTTGCAGACGAAACGCGAGCTGGGCAAGGCGACGCGCGACGCGTTCGGCCGGGCGCTCGAGGCCCTGGGCGAGAACCACCCCGAGATCGTGGTGGTCGACGGCGACGTGAGCAACTCGACCCGCACCGAGTGGTTCGGCAAGAAGCACCCCGACCGGTTCTTCAACGTCGGCATCGCCGAGAGCAACCTGGTCGGCGTCGCCGCCGGGCTGGCGTCGGCGGGCAAGACCAGCGTCATCGCCAGCTTCGCCGCGTTCATCACGTGCAACGCGTATGATCAGCTCCGCATGTCGGTGGCCTATCCGGGGCTCAACGTCAAGGTCGTCGGCAGCCACGCCGGGATCTCGATCGGCGAGGACGGCGCGTCGCAGATGGGCGTCGAGGACGTCGCGCTGGCCTGTGCCCTGCCAGGCTTCATCGTGATGGTCCCGGCCGACGAGGAGTCGACGAAGGCCGCGACGAAGGCCATGCTCGAGCACCAGGGCCCGGTCTATCTGCGGGTCGGCCGGCCCGAAGTGCCGAAGATCTACACCGACGGCTCGGTCCCGTTCCAGATCGGCAAGGCCAACAAGCTGCGCGACGGATCGGACCTGACCATCGCGGCCAACGGCATCATGGTCGCCCTCGCGCTCGACGCCGCCGAGGCGCTCGAATCCCAGGGGATCAAGGCCCGCGTGCTGGATGTCCACACCGTCAAGCCGATCGACCGCGATGCGCTGCTCGCCGCGGCGAAGGAGACCGGCGCCCTCGTGGTCGCCGAGGAGCATCTGGCGCACGGCGGGCTGGGCAGCGCGGTCGCCTACACCGTGGCCGAGCTGCACCCGGTCCCCATCCGGTACGTCAACCTGCTCGACCAGTTCGCCGAGAGCGGCGCGCCCGACGAGCTGCTGGAGAAGTTCGGTCTCACCGCCGGCAAGATCGTCGAGGCGGCGAAGGCGGTCGTCGCGGCCAAGAAGGGCTGAGCGGCCTTTCGGAGAGTTGTGAGATCATCGCAGAGCCCAGGGTGCGCCTTCGCAACCCTGGGCTCGTTGATCCCTGTACGCCGGTTATGAACGTAGGTCAGGCTTTCCAGCCTGACACTCAGCCCACGTCAGGCTGGAAAGCCTGACCTACTCAGGATCCTTTCTCAACGGCGTATCCAAAGCCGCTCCGCTCACGGATTGAGATTCACGTTGCGGAGCAGCAGGCTGGCGTTGGGCGAGTAGATCTGGGCGTGGATCGTGACGATCGCGGTCCCCTGGCTGAGCACGCCCGGACGGTGGCGGGCGCCGGGGATGTAGTGGATGTTCACGGTCCCCGTGCCGTACGCCTCGACGTACAGGCCCGCGCTGGCGTTGACGTCGATGGTGAAGGTCGGGAAATGGTTGGGCCGGCCGCCGCGGTCGACGTATTGCTGCGGTGCCGCCAGGTCGAAGCCCAGCGCCGAGTTCGTGTTGATGTTCCGGTCGAAGATCGTGCCGACGGCGCCGAAGGGGAGGGTCGGGTCGGTCGGCTGGACGATGCGGATCTGGATATCGCTGTGCAGCATCGTGGAGGACGATCCGGCCCCCTGGATGAGCGTCTGGGCGGCCTGGGTGGTCGTACGGCCGGGGATGACGCTGTACGGCCCGACGAACCGCGCTGTGAATTGCTGGCGCCTCACCTGGCCCGGCTTGGGCGTGCCCGTCGGCGCCAGGGCCATGTTGTTGATCGAGCCGTCCGGGTTGAGCAGCGGCCCCTGGTTGAGCGTCGAGCGGCCGAGCGTGATCGACGAGGCGAAGCTGGAGCTTCCCGAGCCGCCGCTTCCGCCCGTCGATCCGCTCCCCGAGCCCGAGCCCCCGGCAAACAGCGGTACCCCCCGGGCGCCGGCGTGCAGGCCCTGAGAGGCCATGACGGCCGTGATCGCCGAGAGCAGCTCGCGACGCTCGATTGCTTCCAGGCCCGGCTGAAGGCCGCGGCGATTCCGGCGTCCCATCGTTCCCTCCCTGCGGTGGCATCGCATCCGATCCGGGGGACGCGCCTCGTGCCTGTCCCGCCGGCCTTGCTTCAATCCGATCCGTTTACGGCATGATCCGCTTGCCCACCGCGGTATTCAGCGCCAGCATGCTCCGCCGGTACCGGATCGCGGTATCGAGGTATTGCTTGACCTTGTCATTGAAGTCGAGCTGAGCGTTGATGAGGTCGATGACGCTGATCCCGCCCTCCTTGTACAGCTTGTAATTCCGGTCGAGGATCTCTCGGGCGTCGGGGATGACCTGGGTGTACAGCTCGTGGACCAGCCGGCGCGCGACCTCGTATTCCTGCACCGCCTCCTCGACGTCGATGGTCGTCTGGCGCTCCAGGTCGTTGAGCTGGATCACCGACTGGTCGACGTTCATCCGGGCGCGGAGGATGCCCCCCTGGTTGCGGTTGTACAGCGGCAAGGGGACGGTCACGCCGAGGGCCCACGAGGTGGCGCTCTTCACCCCGTAAGGGGTGTTGTCCTGGAATGTATAGGGCTGCCAGAGGACGTACACATCGCTGTAGGCGTTGGACTTCGCCAGCCGGACGTCGGCATGGGCCCGCGCGACGCCGAGGCGGAATGCCTGGATGTCCGGGCGCTCGGTCAGCGCGAGCTGCCGCAACTCGTCGATCGCCGGGGGCGGCGGCGCCTGGACGATGATCCGACCCCGGATCTCCAGCTTGTCCGCCTGGGCGACCGTCAGGTTCATCAGCGAGGCCAGCTCCAGCCGGGCCTTGCGATAGTTCCCCTTCGCGTCGATCAGACCTAGCTCGGCGACCCGGAACTGGTTCTCCACCCGGTCGAGCTCGAGCAGTGTCCCCTGCTTGCTCCTGTAGAGCTCCTCCGTCCGCGCCTTGAGGGTCCCCAGGCCGGTCACGCTGGTCTGTGAGTAGATCATCGTCTGCCGCGCGTTGAGCGCCGTGACGAAGGCTCCGTAGACGTCGTCGATCCGCTGGCGGACGGCGTCCTGGTAGAGCGCCTCGAGGACCTTCTGGGCCCGCGTGGCGACGGCGGTCCGCGCCCGCCTCTTCTGCGAGATGTCGAGCGGATAGGTGATGTTCGTGTCGAACTGCTGCGGGCCGCCGGGACGCTGCCGGCTGAACTCGCCCCTGCCGTATTGCAGGAGCTGGCCGTCCTGGTAGAAGATCGGGTTGGCCCGCAGGTTGGCCTGGAGCACGTCCGCCCGGGCCATAGGGATCTCGATGAATTTCTGCTTGAGGTCCAGGCTGTTCTTGAGGGTGATGTCGATCGCCTGGTCGAGCGTCAGGCCGTCGGGCGGGCCGATGTCCTCGGTCGTCGGCAGCGCCAGCGTTCCGAAGAACGGTGTCGACGTTGGGGTCACCTCCTGCGACCCGGGCGCCGAGACCGGCATCTGAAGCGCGGTCGGCCCGGGCCCGGTCCCGGGCGTGGTGATGTTCGTCGGTATGCCCTTGGGCGAATAAGGGCCGGGCCGGCCGCCCAGGATGCCGCCGCCTGGCAGGTTGGCCCCCGGCGCACTGCCGCCTGCCCCCGGCATCGTAGCGAACGCCGAGCCCGACGCCCCTGGCGGCGGTCGCAGGGCTGATCCGGCGCCTCCCGGCAGCCCCGGAACGCTCGTATCGGTCGTGGGCGTCTGGGCATCCGCCCGCCCGGCGAGCAGACCCCAGGCCAGCAGGGCGAGTGCCGCCAGTACGGCGGGGCCGAGGCTCAATCCCCGCCGCGCAGCGGTTCGCGGGCCTCGTCGGTCCATCAGAATGACCATACCCGCTCGCCTCCTGAAGCCGGGATCATTACCCATTCCCGGGCCCCGACACGACGCGTCCTCACGCCGTCCGGCATGCGCCGTCCTGCCGATCGTCTCTCTCGGGATTTCGGCAACGACCGGCCCGGATCTCAAATCCCGGCGCGACCGGCAGGGGCGTCAAGGTTTGCCTGGGCGGCAAGGTCGAGCGGCCTGGGAGGCAAGTGGCAACTCAGAGATGTCTCGGCAGGGCGATTTGTTGACGCAGGGTGGGCATTGCCCACCGGTCGAGGCCTCGAATCGGTGGGCAATGCCCACCCTATCAGAGCCCTCCGAAACAGACTTCCATTCATCTACCGCGGCCGGCGCGAGGCGAGCTTCTCGGGCCTTCCGACCCGGGCATGGTCGTGCTGTTCGTGGGACGGGTCGGAGACCAGCAATCCTCCCTCAGCCATCAGCCGGTCCTCGAACATCTTTTCAAGGATCAGGCTACCGAGGGTGGCGACCTCCTCGCCGGGTTGGAGCTCGCGGTGTCCCTCCGATGGCCGCGCGACCACCACCACGTCGTTGCTCTCCTTGGCCGCCAGGATCGGCCGCCGCTCGAAGGTCTTGACCTTCCCGGGCTTGAGGACGAACACATAGTCCTGGCGATCGACCGACACCATAGCCGAGCGGGGGATCACCGTCTGCCCCGGCTTGGGCGGGATCTGCACCTGGACCTTGACGAACTCGCCCGCCTTGAGCCGTCCGTCGCGGTTCTGGATCGTGGTGCGGAACTTCGCCGAGCGGGTATTGGGATCGATGGTCTGGTCGATATAGGCGATCTTGCTGGTGACCTCGCGGTTGGAGAACGGGAAGATGACCTTGAGGACCTGATTGACCTCGACCTTGTCGGCGTCGAGCTCGCTGACGCCTCCCCAGACCCACAGATTGTCGAGTTTGGCGATCGTGAGCAGCGTATCCTTCGAGTCGTAGTAGTTCGACGGTACCACGTGCCGCTCAACCACCTTACCCCCGGCGCGGGCCCGCAGGATCATCCTGGCCTTCTCCTTGCCGTCCTCGTCCCTGGAGTGCTCGATCTCCTGATCGGTCAGGCCGTAGACCAGCAGGTTGTCCTTGGTGAGCTTCATCTTGAGGCGGCTTTGCGCCTCGTCGTTCTCGACCTCGATGGCCTCCTTGCCGGCGATCGTCCCCACCTTGGCCAGCGGCATCTTGTAGTCGTAGATCTTCTTGTCGTGGTTGTACTGGCTGACCGCCAGCTCGTAGGCGCTCTTGGCCGCGGCGAGGTCGGTGCTGAAGAGCTCGAGCAGTGGATCCCCCTCCTTGACGACCGAGCCCAGCTCGACCAGCACGTTGTCGACCCGGCTGTCGAACTGGAGCCGGACGGTGGTCACGGCCGCCGGGTCGTAGTCCGTGGTGCCGAAGAGCGACAGAATCGTGGGCTCGGTCTGGCTGACCACCGGCTTTGTCTCCAGACCGATGGCCTTGATCTGCTCCTCGGTGATCTGGACCGTCCGGTCCCAGGGGGTGGCGGGCTTGCTCGACTCGATCCATGCCTTGTCCGACGGCTCCTCCTCATGCACGGTCCCGTGCGCGAGCTGATTCCAGACGAGGATGACCTGCGCCCGCGTCTTCCGGTTGACCGTGACTCCGGTCAGGCCGGCGGCGATGAGGACGACGGCGAGCGCCAGCTTCCAGTTGAACTTCATGACGTGGGCCCTCCGAAGTCGCCGCCCACCGGCGGCGTGCCATGGTCGTGGTCGTGGCGGCCATGCCCGTGATCGCGATGATGCCCGTGTCCGTGTCCGTGGCCATGCCCGTGATCGTCGGCGCCCCGTCGCGAGCCGCCCTGCGGCTGGAGGAAGCGGTCGGTGTAGTGCGAGCCCATGATCAGGTCGGTCTGGCACACGCCGTGGCCCGGCGGCGCGGGGAAGAACGAGTAGAGCACCGGCATGAGGTAGCGGGTGAGGAACAACGTGACGAGCATGCCGCCGACCACGACGATGGCCAGCGGCCGCTGGGCCTGCGAGCCGATGGACGTGGCGATGGCGGCCGGGAAGAGGCCCAGCGCGGCGGTTAGCGAGGTCATGACGACCGGGCGCACCCGCAGCTCGGCGCCCCGCATCAGCGATTCCTTCACCGGCAGCCCGGCGGCCCGCATCTGGTTGAAGTATGAGATCAGGAGGACCCCGTCCTGAACGGCGACGCCGAAGATCGAGATGAACCCGACGGCCGCCGAGATCGAGAACGGCGTGCCGGTCAGTTTCAGCGCCCAGACGCCTCCCATCGTCGCCGCGATGACGTTGGCCATGACCAGGAGCGCGTCCTTCAGCGAGTTGAATGCCGTGTACAGGAGCACCAGGATCAGGCCAATCGAGATCGGGACGATGACCATCAGCCGCTGGTTGGCCTGCTGCATCTGGGCGAATTCGCCGGCCCAGTCGACGTCGTAGCCGCGCGGCAGGACGGCCCCGCGGTTCGGGTCGCGCACCCTGGCCTCGGCGTCGTGGATCGTCGAGGCCAGGTCGCGGCCCTGCACGCTGAACTTGATTGGGATATACCGCCGATTATTCTCGCGATAGATGTACGTCGCGCCGGGCTTGTGCGCCTCGATCTCGACCAGTTGCCGCAGGGGGATCCGCGCCCCGGGCTTGCCGTTTTCGCCCGGCGGGGTGTCGACCGGGATCCGGCCGATGACCTCGGGGTCGTCGCGCTGCGAGACCGGCAGGCGGAGCACGATGTCGAACTTCTTCTCACCCTCGACCATCTGGGTGAAGGCCCGGCCGCCGACGGCGACCTGCACAACCGCCTCGACGTCTGCCACGTTGACGCCGTATCGCGCGCACTTCTGCCGGTCGATGCGGATCTCCAGGTTCGGCTGGCCCAGGATGTGAAACAGCCCGACGTTGGTGATTCCCCTGACCTGGTTCAGGATGTTCACCACCCGCTGCCCCGAGCTCTCGAGCACCGCCAGGTCGTTGCCGAACAGCTTGATCGAGTTGGCCCCCTTGACGCCCGAGAGCGCCTCCTCAACGTTGTCGCGGATGAGCTGCGAGAAGTTGAAGTTGATCGCGGGGAACTCCTTGAACTTTTCCGTCAGTTCGTCCTGGATCTCGTCGCGGCTGATCTTCCGATCCCAGAGCTTGTAGCCCATGAATTCGACGGGCTTCGTCCGCCACCTCTCCATCGGCAAGAGGGGCGCGTTGAACTCGACGTTGAAGTAGCTGGTGACGTCCGTGCCGTCGTCGGGACGGCCCACCTGCGACATCACGCGGTCGATCTCGGGGACCGAGGCGATCACCTGCCGCAGCCGGGGCGCGATCCGCGCCGCCTCCTGGAGGGTCACCGTCGGCGGCAAGAGAGCCCGGATCCACAGGTTCCCTTCTTCCAGCGGCGGCATGAACTCGCCGCCGAGCGTCGGGATCAGCGCGATCGTGAAGGCCAGCAGGCCCGCCATTCCGGCCAGCACCAGGTACCGGCGGCGCAGCACCCGATCGAGCGCCGTCAGGTAGTTCAGCTTCATGATCCGGTCGATGATCGTCTCCTTCTCCTCCTTCTTATTCTGGAAGAGGTAGGAGCAGAGCACCGGCGTCAGCGTTACGGCCAGGGTCAGCGCGCCGCAGATCGCGAAGGCGTAGGTATTCGCCATCGGCCCGAACAGCGCCCCCTCGGGCCCGGTCATCGAGAACAGCGGGATGAACGCGCAGACGATGATCAGGGTCGAGAAGAGCAGCGCCCGCTCGATCTCGTTGGAGGCCTCGATGATCCGGTCGATCAGCGGCCGGGTCCGGTCGGCATCGTGCGCCGTGATGTGCCGGTAGATGTTCTCGACGATGATCACCGAGCTGTCCACGATGATCCCGAAGTCCACCGCGCCGATTGACAGCAGGTTCGCCGATTTCCCCTGGAGGTACAGCACGGTGATCGAGAACAACAGCGCCAGCGGGATCATGATCGCCACGATCCCGGCGCTGGTCAGGTCGCCCAGGAACACGAAGAGGATGCCGACGACCAGCAGCATCCCCACCACCAGGTTGTGCCGGACGTTGTGCGTCGTCACCTCGACGAGCGCCGTCCGCCGGTTGAACGGGACGATCTTCATCCCCTTCGGCAGCAGGCTCCCTGTGTTGATCTCGTGGATCTTCTGCTCCACGGCCTGCGACGTCGGCAGCGACTTCTCGTACTTGCGCATCAGGACGATGCCCTCGACGACGTCGTCCTCGCCGTTGCGGCCGACGATCCCCAACCGGGGCTGGTAGCCGACCTCGACCTTGGCGAGCTGGCGGATGTACACCGGCATGTTGTTGTAGCTGGTGACCACCACGTCGCGCAGATCCTCGAGCTTCTCGACCTCGACGGCGTACGGCGGCTCGCTCGCCGACGGGTCGAGCGAGTCGACTCCCTCGCCGATCAGGCCGATGACCCGGACGTTGTGCGATTGCTGGCCCAGAGGCAAGACGTCGCCGCCGACGTTCGCATTGGCCTTGGCGATCGCGTCGGTGACCATCTGCAAGGTCACGTCATAGCGGCGCATGAGCTGGGTGTCGAGCAGTACGTGGTACTGCTTGACGGTCCCGCCGAAGCCCGTCACGTCGATCACGCCCGGCACCGTCTTGAACGTCCGGGCCAGCACCCAGTCCTGCACCGCCTTGAGCTGGTTGAGGGTATACCCCGGCCCCTCGAGCACGTAGCGCACAATCTCGCCGATCGGGCTCCAGGGCGAGAGGCCCGGCGTCACGCCTGCGGGGAGGTTGCTCACCATCCCGATCCGGTTGATCACTTCCTGCCGCGCGGCCCAGTAGTCCGTGCCGTACTCGAACTGGCACTTGATGTCGTTGAGCCCGGCCAGCGAGATGCTGCGCAGGAACTTCAGCCCCGGCATCCCGTTGAGCGCCGTCTCCAGCGGGATGCCGACGAGCCGCTCCATCTCCTCGGGGCTGGCCCCGGGGTTCTGGGTGATCACCTCCACCAGCGGCGGCGTGGGGTCGGGATAGGCCTCAACGTTGAGATTTGCGGCCGAGTAGATCCCCAGCGCGATCAGCCCGATCGTCCCCAGCAGGACGATGAACCGATTATGCAGGCTCCACGTGATGAGCGCGCGTACCATGAGTGATCACTCGGGCCGGAAGGGATTCGGCGAGGGGGACACGACCGCATGGGGCTTGCACCGGTGGAGCGGCGGGGTATCGTGGGGGGTCAGTGGAGCGGAAGGGGATCGAACCCTCAACCTCCGCATTGCGAACGCGGCGCTCTCCCAATTGAGCTACCGCCCCATCTAAGTTCCCCACGGAGACCTATAGATTACTCCGCGGCCTCCCCAAAAGCAAGCGCCCTGACATGGGACTTCCTGGTGCCCTGGGTGCGCGACCACCCCGGCGATCGGTCGCCGGGCGGATCGTTCAACCCCCGGCGAGAAAACAGCTTAGGATGCAAACATGGTCTCCAGGCTCCTTCGGACTCGGATCGTCCTTCCGATCGCGGCTGTCGCGTTCTTCCTGTCCGGCGCAGTCTCGGGCGCCAGGGCCGGCGGGCCCGGTGCCGATCCAGCCCCGTGGGCGCTGGTCGACTGGAAGCCGATCCCCGAGAATCCCGTGTTTTCCGGCACCGGGCGCGACACCTGGGACCGCAAGATCCGCGAGCGGGGCTATATCCTGGTCGATGACGTCGGGACCTACCAACTCTGGTACACCGGATACGATCGCAACAGCCCGCCGACGATGTCGCTGGGCCACGCCACCTCCCGCGACGGCATCCGCTGGGACCGCGACCCGAAGAATCCGATCTTCACCGAGACCTGGGTCGAGGACATGTGCGTCGTCCGCCGCGACGGGGAATACTCGATGTTCGCCGAGGGACGGGGCGACATCGCGCATCTCCTGACCTCCCCGGAGGACGGCACTGGACTGAGCGAGGCTCCCTCGACATCCGCAAGGCCGACGGCTCGCCGATCAGCCAGGGCCCTTACGGGACCCCCGCCGCGTGGTTCGAGGACGGCACCTGGTACGTCTTCTACGAACGGGGCGACCGGGGGGTTTGGTTGGCGAGGTCGAAAGACCGGAAAACCTGGACCAACGTCCGCGACGAGCCGGTCCTCGCCATGGGCCCCGAGCCGTACGACCGGACGGCGGTGGCCCTCAATCAGATCGTCCGGCGCGACGGGTTTTATTACGGCTTCTACCACGCCAATTCCGAGCGGCCCTGGAAAGACTGGACGACCTGCGTAGCCCGATCGCGCGACCTGGTCCACTGGGAGAAATACCCCGGCAACCCCATCATTCGCAACAATTGTTCCAGCGCGATCCTCGTCCGCACCCCGCAGGGCCAGGACCGGCTCTACACGATGCATCCGGATGTGAAGGTCTTCATCCCGGCGACGTCGCCAAAGTAGGTCGGGCTTTCCAGCCCGATTCCGGCCGGCTCCGATTCGAGCGGAACGGAAGAAGGCCCGACCGACGCCGATCGGGCCGCGGAACCGGTCCGCGGCGCCGCCTCCAGCCTCCGCAGACGAGCGCGGGCGGGCTCGAACGAGGATTTCGGCCCTTTTCGGTCGAGCGGTGTAACACCCCGGCGCCGTTCTCGTCCTGTCACTTCAGGGGGGACTGCCCGGGGCCGTCGTGAGACC
>DAIDHB010000065.1 GCA_027452145.1 Planctomycetales bacterium | reverse complement strand
TCAGTCGCTTGCGGGCCTCGTCGGGCGGCAGGGTGTCGAGCGACGCCTGGATCCAGGCCGGAAGCGCGGCGACGAACAGCGACAGGCGTTGCGAGTCGACCGACTTCGGCGCGCTTCGGACAAGGTAGAGGTTGATCGACTGGTGGCGAAGGATCCTCCGTCGCACCGCGTCCTTCCGCCTCAACGAGTCCTCGAGCCTCTTTCGTGCGGAGGCGTCGAGCTGCTCGGACTTCCGCCGTACCCCCTCCTCGATTCGCCTTCGCTCGGCCTCGTCGGGCAACAGGATGGGTCGGACCCCGCGCAAATACGCTTGGACGGCATCGAGCCATTTCGCCTCGTTGAAATCGTCCGGGATGGTCTCACGCGGGATCGGGGGATTCTGCCGCCCTCCCATGGTGAGCAGGGCTTCATGGCGGGCGATGTCGTTCATCCGATCGAGCCGGGCCCGCTGGGCAGAGTCGAGGACCTTCCAGATCCGGTAGGCCGACGCCAGCTCGAAGGGCGACCACGCACCGGCCTCCACGACCCGGAGGACTTCCTCGGTAGCGGCGGTAGGTACGGGGTACTGCGCGATCAGCTTGCGAACGAGCGATATTCGCTCGCCCATGGGCTTCGAGGCCAGTTCGACCTGGCGGTTCTCGGGTAGGGTCTCGAGCCAGGCGTGGTAACGATGGAGGACCATCTCGTAGCGAGCCCGCTGGTCCGGCGAGAGCTCGCCCAGGCGGCGGTCGATGTCGCGGGCGGCGGCCTGCTGCTCGGGCGTCAGCTCGAGGTCGAAGCGTCGCAGGTTGGCCAGCAGGCGCGACCGCCCCTCCTGCGGCAGCCCCCGGAGTCGTTCCCAGCCCTCGTCGGGCTCGGCGGCGGCGGCGACCAGCACCACGGCGGCGGCCGAGATCCCGACCAGGCCCCAGCGGCCGACGCGTGGCTGTCGTTTGGCGAGCATCATAGGGCGGAGGATGCGGTTGAACATGCGGGATCGTCGGGATCGCTCTCCAGCCGACAGGGCGGAGCCGGTCACCCGTCAATGCGTCGCGGGGTTGAAATCGGCGGTCTCGGCCAGCTCACTCAGGAAGTCGAAGGACTCCACCTCGAGGTATTCGTCCAGGTGCTCGGCCAGCGAGAGCTCTCGCACCACCCGCGCCGACGGATCCGGCCACAGCCACCGGGTCGCGGCGTAGCCCAGGCCGAGCGGGATGACCCCCGCGACCAGATAGATACCGACCACGAACAGGCGATCCGACCAGGCCCGGACCGACGCTCCCCATGCCGGATCCCGCATGTCGAGCCGCCGGATCTCGGTGATCGTGCGCTCGGGGAAGCCGGGGTCCACCGCGGGGAAGGGTAGATGGCCAAGAAGCTCCCAGGTCTTGTTGAGCATCTCCACTTCGCGACGGGCGGTGGCGCTCTGCGTCAGCTTGGTGGAGAGGGCGCGATGGCTCGCCTCGGGCAGCTCGCCGTCGACGTAGGCCACCAGGTCGGCCCGCTCGTCGGGCGTCAGCCGGAGCTGCTCAGGACCTCGGGACATCGATGGCAAACCTCGGGTGTCATCTCTTGGTCGAACAGGCATCATCGGACGTGCCCCCCGGCCGCGAGGAGAATCCCGCGGCCGAAGGCGGCTGGAACAGGGGCCTCGGTTCAGAACATCCCCATGCCCGGCATCCCCATGCCCATGCCACCGCCCATGCCTCCACCGCCCATGCCTCCCATACCGCCGCCGCGCGAGCTGCGAACACCTCGGCCATTGAAAACGTTGGCGTTCCTGTTCTGCGCCGTCCGCCCGGCCAGGTCGGGATAGTACTGACTCACGCGGTTGAAATAAAGGGCAGGGCCCGTGCCTTCCCTGTTGGCTGGGTTCCGGGAGAAGCGGGCCACACGCGGGAGGCGAGGGTCGGCCTGCGAGGAGTACGGATGAAGCGGATCGACGGTGTCCGAGTAGGGCGAGACGGGGTCGTAGAGTCCCTGGCGGTTCGCCTGGGCGTAGTATTGCCGGATCGGCATTGCCTGGTTGACAGCATCCAGAGGCGTGGGCCGCATCGCCTGAAGCTGCTGGTTGGGCAGGTAGATTGCGTAGTACGCCGAAAAGGGATCGGCGAAGATTCCCATGCCCGAGCCGGCGCCGCCGACGAGGGTCTGGGCTGCGGCCCGATCAGGGCCCACCGAGAGGCACGAAGCCACCGCGAGGATCGCGCCAATCGCAGGGAGCAGATGCCGTTTCATGGGACCCCCTTCTCGATTCGGGACTGGGGAGGAACGACCGGCGACACCTCGAGGCATCCGGGACTTCGGCGACGGCCCGCGGCCGGTCCTCGCGAAGCGAAAGGTCCGGTCGCGATACCGCGGCTACACGACTATTCGGACCGACGGGCCAGGACCCACCAGGCGAATTCGGAGTGCCTTCCCTCGCCGCAGCAATCCCGTTAAACTCTTAAGTATAATCGGGATAAGCCGCCGGACAAGCCTCGTCCGGCGAAAAGCCGCGTCGCATCATACCCCGAAAAGGGCGCCCCGACGCGAAATCCGGGGATTTTGGCTGGAGAGCAAGCGAGATGACGAGCGGTTGGGAAGCCGTCCGGAGTGTCGTCCAGCCGGCGCTGGCCGCGGGAGTCGCCAGCGGGTGGAAATACTACGCGGGACTGGCAGTGGTCGTGGCCGTCACGATGCTGGCGATCGCCGTCTTCTATCGCGAGTGGCGGGAAATGCAGGACGTCGAGGAGCCCGATCAGCCGCAGGACCTCCTCGACTCATTCGTACAGGCCCATGCCCAGGGCGAACTGGACGCCGGCGAGCTCGAGCGGGTGCGGCGACTGCTGTCCGACGACCTCAAGGGCCGGGAAGCCAGCTCCCCGCCACCCGTCGGCGAGCCCGGGACCCCGGGCGGCCTCAGAGATTCCGCTGAGCCCGCTCCGCGCTGCGAGCCGGATTGATTCCGATCTTCGACTGGCGGATGAAACCCACGAATTCGGCCACCTCGTTGATTGATCCGAGATCGGACTCGATCTGGTCCAGCGCGACACCCTGACTCCGACCTTCCCGGTAGAAGATCCGGAACGCCTGCCGCAGCGCGTCGACGGCCGACGGGCTGCAACCGGCCCGGCGCAGGCCGACGACGTTCAGCCCGGTCACGCAGTTATACCCTTGCTGGAGCACGAACGGCGGGATGTCCTTGGAGGTCGCCGCCATGCCGCCGAGCATCGCCAGCCGGCCGACCCGCACCCGCTGCTGCACGGCCGTGTGGCCCGAGAGGATGCAGCCGTCATCGAGGGTCACGTGGCCGGCGACCAGGGCGTAATTCACGACGGTGCAGCCGTTCCCGATCCGGGCGTCGTGGCCGACGTGGCTGCCGATCATGAACATGTTACGGTCGCCGATCCACGTCGTCCCCCCACCTTGCAGCGTACCACGGTGGACCGTGACGAATTCGCGGAAGACGTTGGCATCGCCGATCCGTACACAGGTGCTCTCGCCCTGGTAGCTGCGATGTTGCGGGCTTTTTCCCAGCACCGCCCCGTGGCCGACGAAGTTGTCGCTGCCCAGGACGAGCGGACCGCTGAGGCAGGCGTGGGCCTCGATAATGCTACCTGACCCCACCTCGACCGGTCCCTCGATGACCGCGTACGGCCCAACCCGGACGTCCGGCGCCAGCACCGCCTCGGGATCGATCACGGCGGTCGGGTGGATCAGTTCCGCTAAGGTCGTGGTCATCGCCCATGTCCTCCTGCGCCGGCGAACCGCGTGGACTTCCTGTCCACCATCACGGCATCGGCGAGGATCTGGCGGCACTTTAGCGGATCTACTCGGTGGACCCCACCATGGGCGATGGAGCACCGCCCAGCTCACCGGACCGTCATCCCAGTCTCTCCAGATTCACCAGAGAGCTGGCGCTATCACCAGCGACGCGCTAGTGGATTTCGATCGGGCGTCCCGTGCGGACGCTCTCGATCTCGGCGAGGCAGAGCTTGAGCGCCAGGCGGGCCAGGTCGCCGTCGAGCTGCGTCGCGGCCTTCCCCTCGGCGACGGCGCGACACGCGACCGCCAGCTCCTGGACGAAGCCGTCGACGGGGTCGCCGGCGCCCAGTGTCGGCTGGTCGACGGAGCCGTCGGGGCGGATGACCGACAGGGGCATCGCGACATGGCCCTGGCCGCCGAGATTGGCGAACTCGAAGGCGATCGTCGCGTGATCGAGGTACAGCTCGAATCCGTGGGCGAACGGCCGGCCCGCCTGGCTGAGGGCCCCCGAGACGCAGGACACGGCCAGGTCGGTCCTTTCAAACACATACTGGGTTGTCAGGTGCATCACGGCGCCGTCCTGGACGACCCCGCGCGACTGGACGGCGCGGGGGACGCCGCAGAGCAGGCTGATGAAATGGGTGTCGTGGATATGCAGGTCGATCGCCGGGCCGCCGCTGCGCGACGGGTCGCCGATGCCACTGGACCAGTCCGGCTTCGAAATCACGCGGGTAAAGTGGGCAGCCCGCAAGATGCCGTGCTCGCCCGAGCGAACCGCCTCGAGGGCATAGGCGAACTCGGGCACGAAGGGGAGGACCTGGCCGACCATCAGCGGTCGGCCCGCCTTTCGCGAGGCGTCGACCATCGCGTCGGCCTCATTCACCGTCAGCGCGATCGGCTTCTCCACCAGCACGGGCTTGCCGGCCTCGAGCGCCTGGATCGCCATCCGGGCGTGCTGGTCGTTCGGGACACACAGGTCGATCAGGTCGACCTCGGGGTCCCGGAGCATCGCCGCGAAGTCGTCGTACAGCGATATCCCGGCGAGGTCCATCTGGGTGCCGCGGGGGCCGAAATTGCCCTGGATGCTCGTCCAATCGCCCGCGAGCTTCTTCGGGTCGCGGCTGCACAGGGCGACGACCCTCGCCTGATCGACGCGACGGGCCGCGAGGTAGTGGATCATGCCCATGAAGCCGATGCCGACGATGCCGATGCGCGTCATGACGGGAGGATCCTGATGCGGCGAGGAGGTTGCAAGGAAAGCCGGGTGGCCGACGTCGGGTCCGCTGCCGGCGTCTCTCGCGAGGCGACGAGCCGACCGCGGGCTGCCACTGATTCTGCCGCCGGGTCCGACCGGGAGCAAGTGGCGACTCGGACCGTCGGCATCCATCCCGGCCCGACCGCCCCACGTCCCCCGTCTTGGCGGGAATTCGGAATCCTGATATAGGGAAGCGCGGATGCTCGGGCAAGGAGGTGGGAGCAATGGATTCGAACGGGCGAGGCAGACGCGTGCGCCGGCTGACCGGCTGGCTCGTTGGGGTCGCGATCGTGCTGTTCGGCGTGTCGTACGTCGGGGTTTCGGCATTCACGGCCGACCGGCTGACGCGTTCCACGAATCGGCCGCTGCTCATCGACCCGCGTCAGCTCGGTGCCGAGGTCGAGGAGTGGTCCGCGACCACTGCCGACGGGATCACCCTGCGGGGTTGGTATCTGCCCACTTCCGAGAAGCGCCAA
>DAIDHB010000064.1 GCA_027452145.1 Planctomycetales bacterium | reverse complement strand
TCAAAGTGGCTGGTTTTCAAGCGCCCATCGGTGGCTGGTTTTGAGCGCCCGCTGACACTTGAGATTGGCTCGCCCCGGCCGATCTCCCAGGTCCCTTCCCCCAACGGTCTTCTCTTTCTCTGTGTCTCGGTGTCTCTGTGGTTCATCAATCTTGATTGATAAGTTGTTGGAGGCTCGGCCGCGCTGCGATGCCCTCCCACAGATCTCAGCCTGGCAAGCACCGCCCATGCATCGATGCACCCATGAAAAGCAAGCCGACTCCTGGTCGATCTGGGCAATGTGGCCCATGAGTCAAATATGGCAACAATGCCAAAAATTGAAGTTCGCAAAATATTTTGAAAAAACTCGTGTAATTGTAAGTTCCCGGGCAGCTATAATTTACGGCGGATTTCGGCATTTTTTTCGAGGGGGGGCCGTACAGAATTTGCGAACCTGATACATCATGTAGATAGGGGAGAGAAAACGCGCGGCCGCGGGGAGGTTTGCGGACGGGGAAGCCGAGGCACGGCGCTCACCGACCAGCCCGGCCTCGGCCCGGCCCAAAGACGGAGAGGCGCGTGGCCTCCTCCTGGCGAGCGCCCGGGTCGACGGAGCATCCACCCGGGGCCGGCCGGCCGACCGGACGCCGCTGTCGGAACTCGCCGGGCCTCGCCGACGCAGCAGTCGGGCGCCCTGGTCGCCGCGGCAGGCAGCCCGCACAATCGTCATAGTCTTCGCAATTTGACAATCTCGTACGCTCGAGGTCCCAAAAACCTGCCACTTGCTGCCACTTGTTGCCGAAAGCCCTTAAAAACCAGCCTCCGGCGGCCGACCTGGGGCCGAATGACTGCCACTTGGGAACGATTTCCTGCCACTCGGGACCGATTCACTGCCACTTGAGAACGATTTCCTGCCACTCGGGACCGATTTCCTGCCACTCAGCGCGGTATTCCTGCCACTCCGAGCCGAAGTCTTCCAGCTTGCTGCCCGTTGCCGAGTCCTGTGGACAACCTGGCGCCGGGCGCCGCGGATCGGGGCTCGCGGCGGGCCCCTCCCGGCCCGGCCGGCCGCATGATCCGCCCACGGTCCGCGGAACCACCCCCCAGCGGCGATCGTCCCGGGGCGAGACCGGGCGGCCGGGCGGGCACGGGCGGGCGGACCGGCCTGGCGATCCGGTAAATCGGAGTGCTGGCCAATCGGGTCATTCAAGAGGATGCACGAAGCGGTCGAACGCCTCCTCTTGTCCGGGCCGGCCGCTCGCTGCACAATTGCTGGATGTCGGCCGAGGCGGATCTCGGCCTGGTCATTCGTTCCGACGTCGCGACCTCGGGGACTCAACCTTATGCCACTGGCCGGGCGAAGGATCATCGGGACGGGCCTGCTCGTGGCCGGCGGCCTGACCGCCGCGGCGGCCCTGGCCGGTGACCCGCCACGGGGAAATCCGGCGGTGGCCGCGATCGAGCGCTACGGCCCCGATGCGCTGGAGCACTGGGCCTATCAGCCGGTCAATCGTGGGACGCCGCCGGACGTGAAGGCATCGGCCTGGGCCCGCAACCCGATCGATCGGTTCATCCTGACGGAGCTCGAGGGGATCGACTTTTCACCTGCACCCGAGGCGAGCCGCGTCGAGCTGATCCGACGCGTCACGTATGACCTCACCGGCCTGCCGCCGACGCCGGCCGAGGTCCAGGCATTCCAGGGCGACCGCCGGACGGACGCCTACGAGCGGCTGGTCGACCGGCTGCTCGCCAGCCCGCATTTCGGCGAGCGCTGGGGGCAGCACTGGCTCGACCTGGCGCACTACGCCGATTCCAACGGGTTCGAGCTCGACGCCGAGCGCCCCGACGCCTGGCGCTACCGCGACTGGGTGGTTCGGTCCCTCAACGAAGATATGCCGTATGACCGATTCGTCGCGCTCCAGCTCGCCGGCGACGAGCTCGGCCCGGGCGACCGGGAGGCGCTGATCGCCACCGGCTTCGGCCGTTGCGGTCCGCGCGAGGTCGTCGGCGGCAACGTCATCCCAGAGGTCAAGCGGCAATCCGAGCTCACTGAGATCACCGGGACGGTCGGCTCGGTCTTCCTGGGGCTCACCGTCGGCTGTGCCCGGTGCCACGATCACAAGTTCGACGCGATCCCGACGACCGACTACTACCGCCTCCAGGCGTTCTTCGCGGCTTCGGAGCTGGACGACGTGCCGATCGCCGGCAAGGCCGAGGCCGAAGCGTTCGCCGCCGCCCAGAAGGCCGTCGACCGGAAGGCCGCCCCGCTCCGAAAGCAGCTTGCCGAGCTCGAGGCGCCCTATCGCCAGTCGATCCGCGACCGGCGGCTCGGCATGCTCTCGGCCGAGGAGCGCACGGTCGTCAACACGCCCGCGGCGAGGCGGACTCCAGCCCAGAAGCGACTCGCCCAGGGACTCGAGACCTCGCTGCGCGTGACCTGGGAGGACGTCGCGGCCGCGGTGGCGGCGGATCCGCCGGTCCATCAGCGTCGAGAGGCGCTGAAGCGGGCCATTGAGGAGATCCAGCGCTCGCTGCCGCGGCCGCCGGCGCACGCCATGGCACTCGTCGACCACGGCTCGACGTCCACCGAGACATTCGTCCTCCGCCGCGGCGATTACCGCAACCGCGGGCCGAAGGTCGAGCCCAGGCCGCCGGGCGTCCTCCTGGCCTCGCACCGGAACCTCGCTTTCACCGAGAAATCGATCGTCCCGGCGCCCGGCAAGACGGGCCGTCGCGCGGCCCTGGCGCGGTGGCTGACCGCGCCCGACAACCCGCTCACCGCCCGCGTGATCGTCAATCGCCTCTGGCAGGGGCATTTCGGCCGAGGGATCGTGGCGTCGCCGAGCGACTTCGGCGTCCGCGGCGAGCCGCCCACCCACCCCGAGCTGCTCGACTGGCTGGCCTCCGAGCTGGTCCGAAACGGCTGGCGGCTCAAGCCCATCCACCGGCTGATGGTCACCTCGTCGACCTACCGCCAGTCCAGCCGACCGCGGCATGACCTGGCCGCCGAGGATCCCGAGAACTCCTTGCTCGGCCGGATGAACCGCCGTCGCCTGGACGCCGAGGGCCTCCGCGACGCCATGCTCGCCGTCTGCGGCGAGCTGAATCCGAAGGCCGAGGGCCCTGGCGTCCTGGCGCCGCTGGAGAAGGAAGTCGAATCGCTGATCTTCACCGAGGCCGAGGTCGTCGACCTCTGGCCCGAGGATCCGGATCCCGCCGAGCACCGCCGCCGGTCGCTCTATCTCTTCCGCAAGCGGAACGTCCGCTACCCGCTCCTCGAATCGTTCGACGCCCCCGATACCCAGACCGCCTGCCCTCGACGCGAGGCCAGCACCCACGCCCTCCAGGCACTCAACCTGCTCAACGGCGAATTCTCATCCGGGTGCGCGCAGGCCCTGGCGAGGCGAGTCCTCGCCGACGTGCCCGACGAGCCCGACCGCATCCGCCGGCTCTACCGGATCGTCCTGGCCCGCGAGCCGACGGGCGCCGAGCGCGATCGCGCCCTCGCGTTCCTGAAGTCGCAGGCCGGGCGCGTCGAGGGTCCGTCGTCGCACCTGGAGGCGTGGGCCGACCTCGCCCTGGCGATGCTCAATTGCAACGAGTTCCTCTATGTCCCCTGACCGAGCGAGGGTGATCCCGCGATGACTCCGCCGTCGCCATCGAGCCGCCGATGCCCCGGTCCGCAGCCGATCCGGCCGCGGAGCCGGCGCGAGTTCCTCCGCGCGGCCGGCTGCGGCTTCGGCCTGCTCGGGCTGGCCGACCTGCTGGCGCGACAGGCGGATGCCGGAACTCCCGCCAGCCCGCTGAGTCCGCGGTCCGGGCATTTCACCGCCAGGGCGAAGCGCTGCATCTTCCTGTTCATGACCGGCGGTCCGAGCCAGATGGACCTGTTCGACCCGAAGCCGCTCTTGAACCGGCTCGACGGCCAGCCGCTTCCTCCCAGCTTCGGCAAGATCCACAGCCAGTTCCTCGAGAACGACCCGCTCTGCCTGGGCAGCCACCGGCGCTGGGGCAGGTACGGCCAGTCGGGGATGGACATGTCGGACCTGATCCCGAACATGCACCCGCTGGCCGACGACATCGCGCTGATCCGCTCGTGCCGCGCCGACAGCGTGATCCACGCGCCGGCCATGTACCAGATGAACACGGGCCGGGTGATGATGGGCTTCCCGAGCCTGGGGAGCTGGGTCACCTACGGGCTGGGCTCGGAGAGCGAGGACCTGCCGGCGTTCGTCGTGATGACGCAGCCGCAAGGGACGCCCGAGGGCGGCGCGCCGTGCTGGGGCGCGGGGTTCCTGCCGGCGCACCATCAGGGCACGCTCTTCCGCGGCGGACCCGCGCCGATCGTGAACCTCCGCCCGCCCGACGGAGTGACCGACTCGCGCCGGCGCGGGATGCTCGACCTGCTCAAATCGATGAACGAGCAGGATCTGGACCCGGCCGACACCGAGCTCTCGGCACGCATCGCGACCTACGAGCTGGCGTTCCGGATGCAAAGCGCGGCCCCGGAGGCGGTGGATCTCTCGGGCGAGTCGGCGGCCACCCGGGCGCTCTACGGCCTGGACGACTCGCGGACCGCCGAGTTCGGCACGCGGTGCCTCCTGGCCCGGCGGCTGGTCGAGCGCGGCGTCCGGTTCGTGCAGCTTTATTCCGGCGGCGGGCCCGTGGCCTGGCAGTGGGACGCCCACGACGACATCGACGCCAACCACGAGAAGATGTGCGGCGCCACCGACCGGCCGGTCGCGGCGTTGCTCACCGACCTGAAGCGCACCGGCCTGCTGGAGGACACCCTGGTCGTCTGGGGCGGCGAGTTCGGCCGCACGCCGGTCCGCCAGGGCGGCGGCCGCGGCCGCGATCACAACGCCACCGGGTTCACCATGTGGATGGCCGGCGGCGGCGTCAAGGGCGGGACGATCCTTGGCGCCACCGACGAGGCCGGGGTCAAGGCCATCGAGGAGCCCGCCCACGTCAACGATATTCACGCCACGATCCTGCACCTGATGGGCCTCGACCACAAGCGGCTGACGTTCCTGCACAGCGGCCGCGACGAACGGCTGACCGACGTCGGCGGCCGCGTGCTCAAGGGACTGCTGGCATAACGGTGCCCGGCGAGTGAACGACGAAACGGCGAGGCCCACCGGGAGCATCCGGCTACCCGGTGGTGGACCTCGCTCGTCGAATCATTCCGCCTCAGCCGTGCCGGTGGAACTTCGCCAGCGGCTTCGCCGCGTGGCTCTTCGCGGCGGTGTGGACGAAGTGGGCACCCCTGTGACCCGCCTTGTGGCTGGTCGTTGTCGTTGAGCCGCTGCTCGTCGAGCCCGTCGTCGTCGAGCCGCTGCTCGAGCTGCTGCCGCCGGTCGAGCCGGTGTTCGATGTCGAGGTGTCCGCGCCGACAGTGAGGCTGATGAGCGGCGTGGGCGACGTCGAGCCGTTGCCCGTGGTGGTCACCGGCGTGCTCGTCGGGCTGTTGCTCCCGCTGCCGGACGAGCTGCCCGACCCCGACGAGCTCCCGCTGGCCGACGAACTGCCACTGCCCGTGCTGGTGCCGCTGCCCGACCCGGACGAGCTGCCGCTGCCGTCGTCGCTGTCACCGTCGCCGTTGGCCCTGAGGTTGGACAGGTCGGTCTGGATCGCGGACTGATCGGCGGCGATCCTGGCGACCTGCGTCGAGGTGACGCCCGAGTCGTTGATGGCGGTGGTGAGGTCGGTAATGGTCTGGGTGATGGTGGCCGAGCTGACCCCGGCCGTCGAGAGCGCCGCGGTGATGTCGCTCACCGCCGTGGTCGTCGAGCCGCCCGACGTCGTCAGGGCCGTGGCCAGCTCGCCCACGCCCTTGTTCAGGCTGGTCACGTCGATCCGCGAGGTGGCCTGCTTGAAAATGGCCTGGCTGTCGCTCGCGAGGCTCGTCAGGTCGCTGACGGTGACCTTCGACGTCGAGGCCAGGTTCGCCAGGTCGGTCTGCAAGGTCTTCATATCGGTCCGGAGCTGCGACGTCTGACCGGTGCCGCTGTTGCCGCCGTCCCACGGCCCCTGCGGGGTCGACGACGGTGCGACCAGCGGGCTGGTCACGACGCCGTTGAACGTCAGCGACGAGGCAAGCAGGCCGCCGGCCTCGTGGCCCATCGCCTCCATCGGGCCGCCGCCGAACGGACCACCGCCGAACGGACCGCCGCCGAACGGACCTTCGCCGCCGAAGCCGCCATCGCCGCCGAAGCCGCCATCGCCGCCATGGTCGCCGCCATGCGGGAGGTTGGACAGGTCGGTCTGGATGGCCGCCTGGTCGCCGGCGATCCTGGTTAGTTCGGCCGAGGTGATGCCCGAGTCGGTGATGGCGGTGGTCAGGTCGGTGATGGTCTGGGTGATCGTGGCCGAGCTGACCCCGGCCGACGACAGCGGCGCGGTGATGTCGTTGACGGCCGTGGTCGTCGAGCCGCCCGACGTCGTCAGGGCCGTCGCCAGCTCGCTGATCCCCGTGTCGAGCGACTTGACGTCGATGCGTGAGGTGGCCTGCTGGAGGATGGCCTGGCTATCGGTCGCGAGAGTGGTGAGGTCGGCGACGGTGAGCTTCGAGCTCGACGACACGTTGGCCAGGTCGGTCTGCAACGTCTGAATATCGGTGCGAAGCTGCGACGTCTGGCCGGAGGAGCCGGTGGACGTCGAGGAGCTGGGAGCCAGCACCGGGCCGGTGACGACGCCGATGGCATTCAGGGCCGAGCCCAGAAGATCGCCGCCGAAGTCGGACAGCACCACGCGCTGTTCCAGGTGCTCGCCGAGCCCGATGCCGGGCCTCAGCCGCCGGGGGTTCCGGCCGCGCCCTGTCCGCGGGCGGCCGGGTGCCATCAGGAATCGTCCCAGGGATCGGGAGAATGGAGAAGGACCTTGGGCGCTCATGTTCCCTGACCTCTTCGGGGTGAATTCGGAGATAGACCGGTATTCGGACTGGAGGGCGGGCTCGCGGGAATCGGGCGAGCTCGCGGGCGAACGATATGGCCGGGAGGGGGGCGCCAGCGCCTCGTCGTGTCAGGCGCCCGGAACCCGATCCTTCTATCACAGCGGACCGGCCGGAGGAAAGCGCGCGCTGGCGGGTCATGCCGCGTCGGGCCCGACGGCGGTTGCTTTTTCTCAACGCTCGGCGCGAAGGCGGTCGCGAAGTGCCGTCGCCTCGGCATCACCGGTGGCGGCGGCCTCCTCGGCGCTGGCCAGGGCCGAGTCGCGATCGCCGCGGGCCTGGTGGGCCAGTGCGAGGTTGTAGTGGATCCGGCCGATGATCCTGGCGTCGTTGGTGTTCTGGAGGGCCCGGCGAAGGTCGCCGATGGCCTCGGCGGGCCGGCCAGATCGGTACGCCAGGATGCCGCGGTTCAGCCGGGCCGCCGCCAGGTTGGGTTCGAGCTCCAGCGCACGCGAATAATCGCGATGGGCACGATCGGCATGGCCGAGCCCCTCGGCGGCCAGGGCGCGGTTGAAGTAGCCCTCGGCCCGGGCGGGTGCCAGGGCGATCGCGATGCTGAACGCCGACTCCGCCGCGCGGAAATGCTTCAGGCGGTACTCGCACAGGCCCAGGTAGAAGTTGGGCCAGAAGTCCTGCGGCCGGCGATCGAGACCCAGCCGGAACTGATCGGCGGCCTCCTGGAACCGGCCGGCTCGCAGCAGCGATCGACCCAGGTCATACCGATCCAGAGGAGACTTCGGGGCGGATTCCGACAACGACGGCTCCCGCCCGCCGTCCGTCGCGCCGCCGAGCGAGCGGACGAGGCGTCCGATCGCCGCGATCGGACCGAACGCGGCACGGGCCTCCTCCAGGACGCCCAGCACCTCGCGCCGGGCCTCCACCTCGCCGCCGACCGGCGCCATCTGCACGCGAACCTCGGCCCAGGTCGCCACCAGTTCCAGCAGGTCAGTCCGGATCTGGTCCTCCAGCCGCGCGGCGGCCTCGTCGGACGGCGGCTCGGGCTCGAGCAACGCGTCGCGATCGACCCAGATGCTGCGGACGCTGCGGAGGAGCGCGGCAGCCTCGGAACCGCGGGGCGGGTCCACGCCGTAGCGGAATCGCACCTGATCGGCGAGGCGGTGCAGAGTCTCGGCACGCTGGCCGCGGTGCGCGACGCGGAGCAGGCGAGCCAGCTCTTCGGCCAGGCGGTTGGCGCCAGGAAACCAGGCGGCACGCTCGAGCCCCCGCCGCACGGCGAACTCGGCATCGGCGAACCGGCCGGCGGTGCACAGCGCGCGGGCCGCGCGAAGATCGGCCAGCGCATCCTGACGCCGCAGGTCGGCGGTCCAGGCCGACAGCCCGACCGCCGCGACGATTAGCACCGACGAAAGGAGGAATGCGCCGCGCCCCACCGCCCACAGCTCGCGCCGGCGCCACAGTTTTCGCAGCCGCTCGATCGGGCGGTTCGGCACCCCTTTGAGCGGAAGGTGATCGAGCTGGCGCCGCAGGTCCTCGGCGAGGGCGGCGGCGTCGGCATATCGGGCCGAGGGCCGCTCGGCGAGGCACCGCGCCAGGATATCCGCCAGCCCGACGCCGACCTCGGGATTGCGCCGCCGCAAGGGGATCGAGCCGGTATCTTCACCGCCCCCACCGCCGCGCGCCCCGCCCAGCGCCTCGCGGAGCAACAGGCCCAGGGCATACAGGTCGGCCCGATGGTCGACCGGGGCCGGAATCGGCTTCCCGACCGTGACGGCCTCCATCGCCGCGCGGTGCTCGGGAGCCATCCAACCCGGCGTCCCGCCGATCCGCTCAGGGAACCGCTCGCCGGCACGGATCGGCCGGCACGCCAGGTGGAAATCCAGCAGCATCGGCGAGCCGTCGGACGCGATCAGCACGTTCGACGGCTTCACGTCCATGTGGACGAGCCCGTGCGTGTGGGCCTCGTGCAGCGCGTCGGCCAGCCGGATGCCGATCCAGCAGATCGCGTCCGCGTACGATACCTGCTCGAGGCCCCGGCGATAGGGCCGATCGAGCGGCGTCGGATCTGGGCCGGCCGCCTGGAGCCGGTCCAGGACGTGCACGATGTCTCGCCCCCGCCGGTCGGCCGGAGGGATCGGCGCCAGGGCATCGAGGATTCGCGCCAGACTGGCGCCGCCCAGATAGGGCATGCACAGGGCGCGGAGCCCCCGCTCGGGGAACGTATGCTCGGAGAACAGCGGGATGATGTTGGTATGCTGGAGCCGGGCCAGCGACAGGTGCTCCTCCTGGTCGTCCGAGAGGACCTTCAGGACGACCGGTCGGTCGGCCAGCGTCGGCTCGGATGCCAGGAATGTCCTGCCCGAGGCGCCCCGGCCCAGCTCGGCGCGCAGGTAGAACGGTCCGAGATGCTCGCCGACCTCCGGCAGCACCGCCATGTCGGACGACGGTCGGAGCAGCCTGTCGCAGCCCAGGAGGACCTCCAGCTCGTCCTTCCACCGCGGATAGCGGCGGATGATCTCGCTGGTGGACGTGTCCTCGCCCGAATCCCGGCGCAGGCTGACCTCCTCGTAGATCAGCCGGACGGCCGATTCGTCGTCCAGCTCGGGATGGCGGCCGATGACCTCGTCGGCCAGGACGCGATGCCCGCGCGACCAGGCGGCGGCCATCGCGTCGACCTCGCGGCTGAGCCACGACTCACCCGGCTCGACGCCGGATGCGCCATCAGGCGGCCGGACCGTCCGGGATCGAAATGGGGGCTCTGGATCCGCATGGCCGGGCCGCGCGGGAGGCATCGGTCATCCCTCCTCGTCGCCGCCGCCCGAGGAGGCCCGAGACGACCGACGCGGGACGGCCATCCGTCGCGCCAGGTCATACAGGATCCGGCGGACGCTCCCCTCGTGCATGCCGACCCGCCGGGCGATCTCCGCATTCGGCAGGCCCTGCCGCTTGAGCAGCAGGATTTCGCGGTGGCCCGGGCTGCACTCGTCCAGCATCCGCTCCCACAGCTCGCGCTCCTGGGCGATCTCGCTGGGCCGGGGCTGGCTGGCGCTGATGACCTGGGCGGCGGCCGGGTCGAGCGGCCGCTCCTGCTCGATAGCGCGGTGGTGCTGCCGCCGCCGATCGATCAGCCGATTCCGCGCGACCTTCATCAGGAAGGCACGAAGATGCGAGCGGTCCGTGAAGCGCCAGCCGGCGTCGCGGAAGCCCACCAGGACGTCGGCCCAGACCGACTGGACGATGTCCATCGTGTCGAGCTTCGACCGCAACGGGCCGTTCAACTGACGGCGGATCGCCATCCGCAGGTACGGTTCGTAGGCGAGGAACGCCCGTTCGGCCGCCTCGACGTCGCCGCCATTGAGCTTTTCGATCAGATCGTCGAGGTGTTCGATGCTCATCGGCCTAGCGCCTCTGGGAC
Organism: Planctomycetales bacterium; assembly: GCA_027452145.1. Lineage (GTDB taxonomy): Bacteria > Planctomycetota > Planctomycetia > Isosphaerales > Isosphaeraceae > JAKAUH01. Next base: position 69,980 of record DAIDHB010000064.1, on the reverse strand, counting down.
CAGCTCCTGGGCAGCTCGGGGAAGCTCAGGGCGAGCTCGCGGCCCAGGGAATCCACGACGCGGATTCTCCTGCCCGGCGCGCCTCGTCGCTGCAACATCTCGCGGGCGACGAGCGCGGAGGCCGCGGCGCCGAGCACGGTTAGCGATGTGACGAAGATGCGGGCGGGTCCCCGGGCGACCAGCCCCGTGACGTCAACCTCCTCGAGCTGGCGGACGAAGGCGTCGAGGCTGGGCACGAGCGAGTCGCCGGCGAAAGGGAACGCCTCGGCGATCAGATCGGCGCCGATCGGCGAGAGCGGAGGCTCCCCGGACCCGCCGGGCTCCTCGACGATCTCGACCGCGGGGAGCATCACCGAGTGGGTCAGGGTCGTCGCGATCGTGGAGCGGCCGGGGGAGCCGCCCTGACGGCTCAGGTCGAGGGAGGCGCGGCCGTCGGGATGCGATGGCGAGGCGACCGGAATCGCCGGGGCTCCCACCAGGTGAGCGGCGTGCCCGGGATCGGGCGCCGCAGGAGTCGCGGGCTGGGCCGGCGGCCCCGGCATGCCGGTGCTCGCGGACCCCCCGGCCCCCGCGGCGCTCGCCCCGGGCGCGGCAAGCGCCAGCGGCCCGGCGGGGCCCGGCCCGGGCAGGCCGATCACGTTCGGCCCCGACAGACCTGCGAGCGAGCCGCCGGAGGCGACCATCCCGTCGAAGTTCTCCGACCGGGCATGATCCGCGGCGAGGATGGCCGCGAGGAACGCCGTCAGCGAGCCGCCCGGCGACGACCCGGATCCGTTCGGCTCGCCCAGCATCTGGGCGAGCGAGCCCGGCCCTCCCGCAACGGCCGGCGTGGCCTGCTGGAACCCCGACGCGTCGACCGCCGGCTGGACCGAGGGCGACACGACCGGGACCGGATTGCCCTGCGAAGGCTGCATCCAGCCGCCCGGCGAGCCCGAGGATGGGTTTGTCGCCGCGGCACTGCTCGTCGGGCTCGGTGAGGTGGGCGGCACGGACGCCCCCTGCGGCGCTCCCGACGGCGTCGCGCCCGCCTGGAGATCGGCCGAGGTCGGGGCGTAGTAGTCATACGACGAGCCGCCATCCGGCGACGATGGCCGAACCGGCAGCATCGGGCCGGCCGGATGATCGGGCGGGGACCAGACGCCCGTCCCACCGCCGGCCCAGGCACCCGCATCTCCCGACCAGCTCGGGATCGGGGTCGGCCCCCAGGCATCCGGCCGATTCACCCCGATGCCGGGCCCGATCCCCTCCGCCAGTTGCATCGCATGGCCATCGCCCATGGCCATGTGCCCGTAGCCGGCATCGGGGTAGTAGCCTCCATTCAGGAGCCGGCGATCCTCCAGCGGGTCGAATTCGAATCCGCGACGGCGTGCAGTCCTGGGGAGTATCCGCATGGCTCGCTTCGCATGTTCGTGCCGGGGCCGCATCGCACCCCATCCGCTCCAGGTTGAACGAGCTAGTAGGGTGATTCTACCCGTGCGGGACCGGCTAATCCAGCGTGCGAACGACATGGTGGTCGATCCCCGGAAACGGCGGCCAGCGTGGGCGACTCGCCGACTCGCACCCGTGCTTCGCTGTCGACAGCGGGGGCCCAGACGACGGACGGCCCCATGAGGTGGTCCATCCGCCGGTCTTGTGGTGCCTCTCCCTATGAACTAACGTGCGAAGTCGGGGATTGTCGCCCGCTATCCACCGCATTTTTCCCCGGCAGGAGCCTGGAGTCCGTGGCGCTCCATCCTCCTTTCCACATTCTGTCTGGGTGAGATCCGCCAGGGAGCCGGGCGATCCATCGGGGCCAATAGGGTGGGGGGCACGGAGGAACATCGATCCTGCCCTCGACGTCCTGTCGATGGTGATGTCCTCCTGGCGTCCTCGCATGCCCCCCCTTTTTCCCGGCGGACGGCCTCGGCCGTCCTCCGTTCTGTTAGCGGCCCGGCGAACGTCGATGGGACCGCGATATCGACCACTGACCGGCGAGGTTCGCCGCCGGACGCGGGATCGCAGGGGTTATTCTCTCCGGGTGATCAGCCGAGGAGCCTTTATGGTCCGGCCGTCCACACCGTCGCCCTGGCACCCCTGGATCGCGCCGGCTTCCCAGCACGCCCACCCGGGCAGCACCATGTCTCTTGCCGTATTTCTCTGTTTGTTCTCGGGGAACCGACGCGCCCCGCCGCCCGGTCGAGGACCATGCAGGCTCGCACCCGGCGGCGAGGGCTTCGGTTGGAAGGGGGATCCACTAAGAAACACGGAGGCGGGGCGGGCGGGCGCGCGCGATTTTCCGGAACCCGCGATTTTTCCGGCGCGACTGCCGCGGGGTTCGAACCGCGGCCGGCGGCCCGGGTGCGAGCCGTCGAGTCGAGACGGATGGAAAGTCGGTCGCCGCACTCCGTCGGTCTGGCCGGATCAGCGGGGGCGGGACGCGGCGGGGATACGGCCGGCGGTGCTGGCCGGGACCCGCGGGTCGGGCCGGCCGGGCGCGGGTGTGGATGCGGCCGGGCGGGGGCGCCGGACCAGGTCGCTGCCGCGATCGGGCTCGACGCGGCGGCCGTCGTCGGCCTCGATCACCTGGACCCGGAAGTCGTCGAAATAGACGTCGCCGTAGCCGGCCAGTCCGAGTGTGACGTGGAAGGTGCCGTCGGCGGGCGCCTTGCGGTAGAGAACGACGCGGGTGAATTCGATCATCGGGTCGCTCGTGCGGAACTGAAGCGCCTCGCCGCCGATCGAATCGCTGATGATGACGCCCCCCTTGCCGGGCTGGCTGACCATCGGCCGCAGGACCAGCACCGAGATCCGGATCAGGTTATTCGCTCCCACCCGGACCGACGGGCTCCGGATCGCGGCGGCCGGGAAGTCGAAGAACGGATGGTTCTTATCGATCTCCTTCGGATCCTCGGAGCTGACGTTGAGATGCAGGATGTGGTCGTCCGGATCGATCACCTCATCGGCGTAGCGGATGTCCTTCTTCGAGGAGGCGGCCCTCGGCTTGTTCGCCCGTTCGGCCTTCGGTACGAACGCCTTCCTGGCCACCCTGCGCGGCACCTTCGTCTTCTTCACGACCCGGTCGTACTGGTGGCTGACGTCCATCCAGCCCGCGGACTGGATGGCCTGGGGGTCGTCGAACGAGCCCGACGGGACGAGGTTGGGCCCGAAGCGGTAGCCCTGCGGCTCGCCGGCCCAGTCCTTCCAGATATGCATCTGGGGGAGGGTCGAGAACGAGACGGCCGGCGGGCAGCCGACGGCCGTGACGAGCACCGGCGCGTTCGGATAGGGCCGGATCGCCCCGTCGGGATACTCGACCTTGGGTCCGTTGAAGCTCTCCTCGACGACCTTGCGGAGCTCGGCCATCCCCTGGGTGTAGTAGGCGAACATCAGGGAACGCAGCGGCCGGCCGGCCAGCCGGGCCTGGAGCCAGGCGGCGTTGTAGTCCTGGTTCATCTGCGCGTTGCGGGCGTTCTTGATGTATCCCTCGACCTTCGCGATCAGGTTGTCGGCGTCGGTAGGCGGCGATTCGATGCCGCGCTTCCGGCGCTTCTTGAGGTCTTCCTCATTAGTGATCAGGTGGCCGTCGTCCTTGAGGCGCTGGTGGATCTCGCGGACGGCCGCGAGAGTCACCTCGGCCTGGCGGATCGCCATGCCGGCGGCCGGCGCCTGGATCGACCGGACGTGACGGCGCACGCGTTCCACGAGGGCCATGTCGGTGGTGCACAGCAGGATGGTCGACGTGCCGAAGTCGGGGAGGGTGATCCTGGTGCCGCCGGGGACCCGATCGACCCCCTCGATGAACCGCGCGCCGCCCGGGCTGATCTCGAGAACATGGACGCCAACGGGGAGCATCGGGTTGAGCACCAGATCGTGATAGGCCATCTGCGGGGGCTGGAACTGGGCATCGGCGGCGAGGTCGGCGACGAGAATCAGCGAGCCGCTATCGCCCGGGAGCGGCACGGCCGCGGTGTACAGCCCCGGCTTGCCGTCGGGCTCCTTGATCACCGGCATGCGCTTCTGCATCACGTTGGCGGTCGCCGGGCGCTCGGCGGGGTCGGGGTCGTAGACCTTGTAGTCGGCGATGGTCTTGGTATTGCCGGCGAGGATGTCCTCGAGCAGGTCGACCTCGGCGTTCAGGAAGCTCATCTCCAGCAGCAGGGCCTCGCCCTCCGGGCGAGTGAGATCGGCGTCGCCGACGAAGGTCAGTCCGCGGCAGCCCGCGGCCAGCGCCACGTAGGTCATCAGCCGGAGCTGTTCCGGCAGCACGCGCGGCCGGCCCCAGCCCGGCACGGCGTCGGCGCCCCAGACGTTCCGGGTGAAGATGGCGGATGCGCTGGCCGGGATCCAACCCCAGAAGAGCGCCTCGGGATTGGCGCGCGCGGTCAACTGCTTGCGCTGGATCGCATACTGGAGCCCGTCGCTGAGCGACATCGATCGGCCCCAGATCGGCAGGTCGAAGCCGATGACGTCGAGATTCGCCGGCGACCGGGCGTAGAGCCGGAATTCGTCGTCCACCGTCGCCGTCGCGAGGCGAAGGTCGTCGCTGCTGTCGTGGATGGCCGACAGGACGTCGCGGGCGGCCTCGACCTCGCGACGTCGCGCCGCCAGCTCGCGCCCGGCCCCCAGGTGATCGCCGATCGACCAGAGAAGCACCGCACCCGGGAGGGGGAAGTCCGCCATCACGCGCAGGGCTCGCTCCGCGCCGCCCTCCTGAGTCGTGCCCTGGAGGCGCGGCATGAGGTACATCCCCCGGTCGACGGCCGTCTGGATCGACCGCGGGTCGGGGGCCTCGTCGGTGACCAGGACGTCGAACGCCGCCCGACGGAGCTCGACCGGGCTGGCGCCGGGGGCATCGATGGCCACTGGCAGCCAGGGCGTGTATCGCCGCGCGGGATCGAGCTTCGAGAGCACTCCCCGCTCGAACTTCAAATGCGGCAGGTCCGTCCGCGCCGGCCCCTTCGGGCCCGGGAGCCGGTCCGCCTCGGCGCGACCCGCCGCGCCGGGCTTCGCCCCCGCCCGGTCCGGCGACCGGCCGGCCTCCCATTCGGCGGCGAGCCCTGGCGGCACCGGGCCGACCTCGAGGTCGTCCAGGAAGATGTCCGTCCGCCCCTGCCCGCCGAGCAGGTTGACCACCACGCGCGCCAGGTAGGCTCCCTTGAGCGACACCGGCCGTCGCGACGCCGCGCGCAGCACCCGGGCCTGCTCCTCGATCGTCGGAAGCATCTCCGCCAGCTCGAGCTTCTGCCATCGGTCGGGCCGGCTGAAGACCGTTCCCGGAACCATCAGGTACGACGGCGCCTTCGTCTCGGGGTCGATGTCCTCGGGCAGCACGACCCAGCCGAAGATCTGGGCGCCCGACTGGTTGCACCTGACGTACAGGCTCAGCCCCAGGTCCTCTGTCACCGGCACCTTCGGCATCGCCTCGCTGACGAAGAACCGGGTCCCCGCCGTGGCCTCGAACACGAAACGCTCGGACAGCTTTCCGCCGTGGGCCGCGCGGTCCGACCGTTCGTGCACCAGCAGACGCACCGTCGCGTCGGTGTATTCCTGCTGCCAGCTCGTCCGACCCGTCTCGTAGCCGTCGTGCAGGGCCGCCCCATTGGCCGGACGGGACCGCTCTCGCCCCGCCGGCTCCTGCGCCGCCCATACTCCGACGGCCAGCGCACCGACGGCGACCGCCAATCCAAACCCGCTTCGCCACGAGAACATCGGCTCGAGACCTCCCTGCCAGCGAGCCCGCCAGCCGTCCTCCCAATCCCGGAAAACCGGCTGATCCTAGCCCGATCGCCGATTCTCCGGAAGGTCAATCCCCGACCGCCGCAATCCCCGCAATCCCCGAGTCGCGTCCCCATCCCATTCTTCCGGGACCTCGCATAGTCCCTACAAGCTGAAATCTTTACTCAGCCAAATCAGTTTCGCGGACCCGATCCTCTCCCCCATTTTGTGATAGAGTAGAGCAGCACCCGGATGACGAGGTACAACGATGATTTCGACGAACGACATGGTGAACGCGAGTCGGGGCACGGAGCAGGTCCCGACAGAGTTGATCGAGCTGAAGGAGCGCATTCAGGGGCAGCCCGCGGCGGTGCGTGCCGAGCTCGAGCCGCTCATCGACGAGGTGATGGAACACGCGATGTTCCGCCACCGCGTCATGATGATCGCGCGGGACGCCCTCGAGCGGTTCCGCCTCGACCTTGCGTCGGTCCGGTTCGACCGCGACGTCCTGCGTCGCGAGCGGGCACCGCTCTGAGGAGCCCGGCAGCCGGGGTCGTGGAGCGGTTCTCCGGGTCGGTGCGTTACCCGGCTACCGGGCGATCCGCTCGACCATCCGGCGGAAGGAGAAGGTGGCGCGGAACCGGCGGTCGAGCCCGGCCGCGAGCCGATCGAGCGCCCGCGTGGGGACGTGCTGTTCGGAGGTCGATGCGACCACGACCAGGCCGTTATAGTTCAGGCGGAAGACATAGATGTTCGGGAACGCCTCGCGGATCAGCTTCACGTCGTCCGCCTGGCCGGCGTGGGGATTGAGATTGAAGACGACGACGCCGTCGGAATTGACCTTCTCCCGGACGGACTTGTAGAAGTTCAGCGTCTTCATCCGCACGGGGACGCCCGTGTCGTCGGTGTCCGCCGACGGCTTGAGGAACGCATCCATGTAGATGACGTCGTACTTCGCCTTCGTCTTCGTCAGGTATTCGAGACCGTCGGCGTTCATGATGTTGAGGTTGCCGCCACTTCGGACGCCGAAATACCGGGCGGCGACCTGGATAATCGCCGGGTCGATCTCGACGACGTCGACCTTGACCTTGCGGTCATAGCGGCCGAGGAAATGGGTCATCGAGCCGCCGCCGAGCCCGACGATGAGTACCCGCTCGGGATTCGGGCGGAACAGGTAGCTCAGGAACATGAAACGGGTGTATTCGACCAGCAGGTCATACGGGCGATTGATGTCCACCTGCGACTCGACGACCTCCTCGCCGTTGTCGCGGACGAACCAGAGGGTCCGGGTGGTCTCTTCTCTCGTGACCTTGAAGTGCGAGAACTTCGACCTGAAGTCGAGCTCCAGCTCGCCCTGGGGCAAGAACCCGGCCTCGTCCTGCTCGGCGTCGACGGCGGCGGTGGAGTGGCGTGACATCGCGGAAAGGCCCAGGCCGACGCCGAGGAGCAAAACCAGTCCGGCCGCCCCGACCACGAGACGGGTGGTGGTGAGCCGCGGAAAACTCATCCTCGTGAATCCCTCCGAGACGGCACGGACGACGATCGCACTCGATCGAATCTTACCCGTCCGCCCGGAGATCCGCCAGATCGCCTGATCGCGGCGGCCGGCGGCCGCGTGGTCGATCGCAGGCGTCAGTTCGTGCTCTCGGGGTCGGTGCGCTGGCCCGGCCTGGCCTTCTGGAGCCGGAAGCTCCCGCCCCCGGCGCCGCCGATGCTCCAGTCCCCGTCGAACTGGGTGCCGTCGTCCGAGAGCGTGCCGCTGTACTCGACCGAATGGCTGGCGCCCGAAGCCCCGTCGTACGTCTTGGTGAACCTGAGCTGCTTCGTGGCCGGGTCGTACTCGCCGTCGCATATCGCGTAGAGGAACGGCACGTCGCGCGGGACGTTCGGGTTGCTCTCCCAGAAGGTGTTCTGCTCGCGGACGTTGGCCGAGATCTTCTTCCCGTCCTGGACGAGCGTGAGCCGGAAACGCACCGACGCGACGCCGCCGCCGGGATAAACGTAGGTGCCATACCAGACACCTGTGAGGTGATATTCCTGATTCTTGGGGTCGAGCCGACGCGCCTCGGCCGCGTCGGCATTGGCCGCGTCGTACTTCTTCATCACGTTCTCGACGAAGGCCCGAGCTACCCGGGCGGCGGCGAGCTTCGGATCGAGCTTAATCGCCTCGTCGAGCTTCTCGAGCGCCTTCTCGAGGTCGCCCGAGGCGAAGAGTTCCTTACCTCGCTGGAGCGCCTTGTCCGCATCCTTCGATCGCACCTCCTGCGCGCGGGCCGCCAGAATGGCCAGGCAGGCCAGGACCAGGAACGCCGAGAGCCAGGCGAGATTCCGCGATTGCACGGCAAGTCTCCCGTCGTTGGGCGATGCCGCCAGCCGGGCGGCGTCGCGAGCTTGCTTCACGCTTCAATCCGTCCCTGACCGTAGAAACTAATGCCGCCCCCGACAGATGTCAACGCAGCCCGCCGGCGGCGTCCGCAACTCGCGCCGCGGCGGCTTGCCTTTTGCGGTCGCCTGGGTTACAAGGCTATGGATGCAAGACTCCTGTCGTCTTCGGTTTCTCCCCGACGTCAGCCTCCGGGAATGAGCCATGAAATCCGCGGACCTTTGCCGCCCCCTCCCTCAGCGACCGCACCAATACCGGAGGGTCCGGCGCCCCCCGCATTTCGCGGTACTTGTGGTGCTGGCGGCGATGGCGCCGGCCGCGCTGCGGGCTCAGGACAAACCGGCGCCGGCAAATGCGACAGCACCGGCGAACGCGGCGGCCGCCGCCGAACCGGCCGAGCCGGTCATCCTGTTGACCGGCTTCGAGCCGTTCGGCAAGTACCGCATGCCGAATGCCTCGTGGCAGGGGATCAAGCAGCTCGACGGGCTCAGGTGGAACGGCTACCGGATCGTGGCCCGCGAGATGCCGGTCGTCTGGGGCGCGCCGCTGGTTTGCCTGCCGCGGTGGATCGAGCAATACAGGCCGGTCGCCGTCTTCTCGTTCGGGATGGGAATGCCGGGCGCGTTCTGCCTCGAGACGACGGCGCATAACCGCCGCGGCCCCCACCGCGACAACCGGGGCAAGCGGCCAGAGGACCGCGCGATCGCCGCGGGAGGGCCCGACCTCTTCAAGACGGGTTTCGACAACTACGTCATGGGGCGCCTGCTGGCCGAGAAGGGGGAGCCGATCCGGATCTCCACCAACGCCGGGCGGTATCTGTGCGAGGAGAACCTCTACAGCCTCCAGTACCTCAAGAAGATCCGGCACATGGACGCCCAGATGATGTTCTTCCACGTCCCGCCGCTGGGCACCCGGATGGGGGGCCGCGTGGTGAGGCGCGACGACGTCCAGCGGTTCGTCGTCCATGTACTCGAAAGCTGGCTGACCATGTCGAGGGCCCGGAGCGCGTCGGAGAAGCAGAGCCCGAGCACGTCCCCTGCCCCTCGGACCCAGCCGGCTGTCGCCCAGGCCGGGCCCACGCCCATCATCCAGACCGGCCTGCGGACCGAGGCCCAGGCCGCGAAGGAAGACGACCCGAAACTCCGCGAGGTCCGGGCTTTCGTCGAGCACTACTTCAAGAGCTGGTCCGACCAGGAAATGGACGCCTACGACCAGTGCTTCCTGCCCGAGGCCGTGATCCAGTACATCGACGACCGGGGCAACGTCAAGAACTCGGCCAAGCGTCCCTTCGTCTCCTCACAGCGCGAGGTGCACCGGAACTCCGACGTGCGGAACATCGAGGTACCCGAGACGATCGACGTCCGCATGGAAGGCCGCCTGGCGCACGCGGTGGTCTTCTGGAAGCTCACGTCGGGCAACCGCGTCCAGAAGGGATACGATCACTTCACCCTGATGAAGCGTGAGGGGAAGTGGAGAATCATCAACCTGATCTTCTACGCGACGGCCGTCGAGGAATGAGGGCCCGGCCGACTCGGGCGAGAGAAGCCTCCTCAGCCAGTCCCACCAAGTTCCGGGTAGGCCACGAGGAGCGCGGCCAGCCGCTCCATCGGCAGACCGACAACGTTCGAGAAGCTGCCGCGCGCGACGCTCACGAACGGGTCGCGGTCCTGGACGCCGTAGCCTCCCGACTTGCCCTCCCAGCGGCCGGAATCGAGATAAGCCGCGCGCTCGCGGTCGTCGAGCGGCCGGAAGCGGACGATGCTGATCTCCACCGCGCCCACCCACTCCGGGCGGTCGGCCCGTCGCAGGCAGATCCCCGAGATGACCTCGGTGTCGCGCCCTTCCTGGAGCCGGATCATCCGCTCCGCGTCGGCGCGATCCTCGGGCTTGTTGAGGATCGCGCCGGCGACCGAGCAGACGGTGTCGGCGGCCAGGATCAGGCCGCTGGATCGGCGGCCGGCGACGGCCGTTGCCTTCAGCCAGGCCAGGTGCGCCGCGTAGGCGGAAGGGTCAACCCCCGGTTCCGGCGGCGGCTCCTCGACGGCCGATGCCTCGACCTCGAAGGCATAGCCGGCCTCCTCGAGCAACTGCCGGCGCCGGGGCGACGCGCTGGCGAGGATCAACTGCGGGCGGGGGTGGTCGCTTCTCACGATCGGGAGAAATCCTCGGCGGGCCTGGACTGCGGACGATCCCGAATCCTATCGCCGGGTGCGGCCGATCCACAAGCGGAGAATGCCGCCGATCGCGGGGTCGTCGACGAGCCGACATCCGCGGGCGGCCCTCATTCCTGATTATTCTGCAATCTTTTGCGGGACGTTCCGCATCCGGCGAGTTATGATCGGCCTTGAGGGGGCGATGCCATGCGAGAGTCGATCGATGCCGATGATGGACCTGCCGCGGACGGCTCCCTGCACGAGCGCACCGGGCGATCACCGGGCCAGCCCTCGATCCGGGGGATGGTCGGCCTGACCACGCTGGCCCTCCTGGTCACGGGCTGGTGGCTCGTACCCCGGGAGGAACGACCGGCACAAGGCAGACCGGATGTCGTTATCGACTACAGCGGGAGGCCCGCGGAGCGACTGACCGCGGTCCGGAAGCTGGAGATGAGCGACCGGGAGAACATGGACGGCGCGATCGCCTCGCTCGCCGGCTACCTGAAGGACCCGGAGGCTCAGATCCGGGCGGCGGCGGCGACGGCGATGGTGACGGTCGTCACCCCGGGCTCGGCCGATCCGAACCCAGCACGTCTTCACTACGTGGTGGGGTTACTCCTGGCGTGCCTGAGCGATCCGGCGCCCGAGGTGCGGGCCGCGGCCGCCAAGGCAGCCTGGATGGTCGTGCTGGTCGGCGGCGGCCTGGTCAACGGATTCGACCCGGCGCCGGTGACGACCGCCCTGGTCGAGCGCCTCGGCGATGATGAACCTTCGGTCCGCCTGGAGGCGATCCGCGGCCTGGGCGTGCTTGGCTCGCGGGTCGGCAAGACCCCGCCGCCGCTACTGGTCGCCGCACTCGACGACGCGGCCGAGGTCAATGGCGAGGCGGCGGCCATGGCTCTCGCGACCTACAGGCAAGGACTGGCTCCCCTGCTTCCCTCGATCGTCCGCTCCCTCGACGACCACCCGCCACGCTACCGCAAGGCGGTGGTCAAGCTCCTCGAGCAGATCCAGGGGCCGCCGCTCAACACGGGCAACCAGGACTCGTGGTTCGGCCCCGCCGCGGTGGACGGCCTGATCGCCGCGCTGGACGCCGAGGATTCCGCCATCCGGGACCGCGCGGTCACGGCGCTGGCGTCGTTCCGCGAGGCCGCGGGCCCGGCGGCTCCCCTACTCGCCCGAAACCTGGCGAGGTCGCTCGGGGCCCGGTCCGCGGGCGCCGACGGATCTGATGCGGACGAGGCCGTCGCCATCATCGACTGCCTGAGGGAGGTCGTCATCGGAGCCAGCGACCAACATGAGGCGGCAGCCGCGCTGGCGAAGGCGCTCGAGCCCGGGCGCGGGACCCGGATGCGGGTGGCCGCGGCGAGGGCGATTGGGAAATTGCGACCCGAGCCGGCGGTCCTTCGAACCCTAAACACTTTCATCCTCGACCGCGACCCGGCCGTCCGCCACGCGGTGATCCGGGCGATCCATGACGTCGATTTCGCCGACGTCCACATGATCCCGAAGGATCTCCGAACAATTGCCCGCTGAGTGTTCCTCCGGTAGCCTTGGGGGTCGAGATCATCCGGTTGTGCCCGCGGGAGCTCTCCCATGCCGCGCCGCATGTTCCTGTTTGTCTGCGCCTGCTGGATCGGGGTCGTCTCGGGGCCCGTGCAGGCCGCGCCGTCCGGCGAGGATCGATCGGCCCTGCCACGCGGGATCAACCCGTACGTCCCGGACGAGCGGTTCGGCAGGCTGACCACGCCGAGGTGGGTCGGCGAACCTGGCGTCGAGGCGGTCGTCGTGCTGGCAATCGACGACATGCGCGACCCGGCCCGCTACGAACAGTTCCTCCGGCCGATCCTCGATCGGCTCAAGAAGATTGATGGCCGGGCGCCCGTCAGCATCATGACCAACCAGGTCGATCCGAAGGATCCGCGGCTCCAGGGCTGGCTGCGCGAGGGATTGTCGCTCGAGGTCCACACCTTGACGCACCCCTGCCCTTGCTTGCAGAAGGGCGATTTCGCCGAAGCCGCGCGCACCTATCACGGTTGCGTCGACCTGATGAACGCCATCCCCGGAAATCGCGCGGTCGCGTTCCGGATGCCGTGCTGCGACTCGATCAACTCGGTGAGCCCACGCTTCTTCGCCGAGATCTTCAACCGTTCCAGCCCGCGCGGGCATTCGCTGGCGATCGACTCCTCGGTGTTCACGCTGCTCACGCCGGATGACCCCACCCTGCCCCGCGAGCTGGTCTTCGACCCCGATGGCCGCGAGCGGTTCCGCAAGTATCTGCCGTTCCCCGCGTTCGTCAACACGATCGAGAACTACCCCTATCCGTACGTCATCGGAGGCAAATGCTGGGAGTTCCCCTGCGTCGTGCCGAGCGACTGGGAAGGTCAGAACATCAACAAGCCGAACAGCCCGCGGACGCTTGCTGACATGAAGGCGGCGCTCGATGCCGTCGTGATCAAGCAGGGCGTGTTCGACCTGGTGTTCCACCCGCATGGCTGGATCCGGAGCGACCAGGTCGTCGACCTGATCGACCACGCCGTCAAGAAACACGGCAAGAAGGTCAAGTTCCTCACCTTCCGCGAGGCGCTCGACCGGCTGGAGCGGAACGTCCTGGGCGGGAAGCCACTAAGGCCCGCCGGCGATTCGGAAAGCCATCGCGGCGGAGTTGTCTTCGACATCAACCCCTCCGTGCCGCTGCCCTCCGCGACCCGCGCGCTCGTTCAATCCGGGCGCGATGGCGGTGTCCGATTCGTCGACATCGACGAGGACGGCCATGACGACCTCGTGTTCTCCAACGACCAGGATTACGGCGTCTATCTTTTCGACCCGGCGGCGAAGGGCTGGACTCGCAAGGTGATGGCGGGCAAGGCGGGCGAACCCGGAGCACTGCCGAAGATCGTCCGCGACGGCGAGCACGACAACGGCTTCTTCGTCCATTCGCGGAGCCTCTGGTGGCAGAACGAGGACACGGCGAAGCTCCCCAACCTGGTCGATCGCCGCTCGTTCAACGAGCTGCTCAGGGACGTCGAGCCCACGGGCAAATCGCCCGATGCGTCGCTGCGGTCCATCCGGGTTGCGCCGGGGTTCAAGGTCGAGCTGGCTGCCGCCGAGCCGCTGGTCGCGGACCCGATCGCGCTCGACTGGGGCGCGGACGGGCGGCTCTGGGTCGTCGAGATGGGCGATTATCCGCTCGGCACCGACGGCCGGGGCAAGCCGGGCGGCGTGGTGCGGGTCCTCGTTGATGAAAACGGTGACGGCCGGTACGACCGTGGTTCCACGTTCCTCGATGGCCTCGGCTTCCCGACCGGCATCCTGCCCTGGCGCAACGGCGTGCTGGTCGCCTGTGCCCCCGAGATCTTCTATGCCGAGGACCGCGACGGCGACGGCCGCGCCGACCACCGCGAGGTTCTGTTCACCGGGTTCCGCGAGGGGAACCAGCAGCACCGGCTGAACGGATTCGAGCTGGGCCTCGACGGATGGGTCTACGGCGCGAATGGCGACAGCGGCGGCGAGGTCCGGTCGCTGAAGACGGGCAAGACGGTCAGCATCAGCGGGCGGGATTTCCGTTTCCGCCCCGACACCGGCGAGTTCGAGGCCGAGAGCGGCCAGACGCAGTACGGCCGGCACCGCGACGACTGGGGCCACTGGTTCGGCAACAACAACCCGAACTGGGCGTGGCAGTATGTCCTGGCGGAACAGGACGTGCGCCGGAATCCGCATTTCGCGGCTCCCGACCCGCGGCAGATGCTCGAGCCCGATGGCCGCCTGTTTCCGATCAGCCGGACGCTCGCCCGATTCAACGACCCCGGCGCGGCCAATCACGTCACGTCGGCCAACAGCGCGACACCGTATCGCGACGACCTGTTCGGCCCCTGGTTCGCCACGAGCCTGTTCGTCAGCGAGCCGGTACACAACGTCGTTCACCGGATCGTCCTCGAGCCGGACGGAGCGACGTTGGGCGGCCGGCGCGGGCCGAACGAGTCGGGGCGCGAGTTCCTCGCGTCGAGCGACGACTGGTTCCGGCCGACGATGCTGAAAACGGGGCCCGACGGCGCGCTCTGGATCGCCGATATGTACCGCGCGGTCATCGAACACCCCGAGTGGATCCCCGACGACTGGGAGCGGCGGCTGGACCTGCGAGCGGGCAGCGAGCAGGGGCGGATTTATCGGGTCCATCCGGTCGACCAGAAGCCCCGCGCGATCCCGCGTCTCGACCGGCTCGACGCCTCGGGACTGGCCGCCGCGCTCGACAGTCCGAACGGCTGGCAGCGCGACACGGCGCAGCGGCTCTTGCTCCATCGCGGCGGCTCCGAGGCCGTCGCCGGCCTGCGCTCAGTGGCCTCAGGCACCCGGTGGCCGCAGACGCGCGTGCAGGCCATCTGGACGCTCGCGGATCTCGGGGCGCTCGACGAGCCCTCTGCTCTGGCCGGCCTGACCGATACCGACCCTCGCGTGCGTGAGGCCGTCGTCGCGGCGGTCGAGCCCCTGCTATCCCGGTCGCCCGCAGTGGCCGCCGCGGTGCTTCGCCTGGCCGAGGACCCGTCGCCGCCGGTGCGGTTGCGCCTTGCACTGCTCCTGGGCAACTGGACCGATCACCGCGGCGGCGAGGCGCTGGCGCGGCTGGCCCGTCGGGACGGCGGGGATCGCTGGATGCGGGCGGCGATCCTCAGCTCGGCGATGCCGCACATCCCGTCGCTGCTGGCCGGCCTGCTGGGCGGTGAGGGCGAGCAGAAGCCGTCGCCGCTCGTCGAGCCTGTCCTCGAGCTGGCCGGTGCGATGCCGGGCGGGCTGAGCGACGCGGCCTTTCGATCGATCGGTCGGCCCGCGGGGCCCGGCGGCCGCTACGCGCCCTGGCAATACGCCGCGCTGGCGGGCCTCCTGTCGGCCCGGGAGCGAAGCAAGGCGCCGGCGTCGCTCAACCTGGAGCGTCTGTTCGATGACGTCTGGGAATCGGCCCGCCGTGCCGTGGGCGACATCGACGCCGACGAGCCAAGCCGGCTGGCCGCCGTCGGATTGCTGCGGCACTCCGCCGCGCGCGACCCCTCAGATCGCGATCGGCTGGTCATGCTGCTGAGTCCCCGCGCGCCGATGGCACTCCAGCTTGCCGCGGTCGACGCCCTGGGGCGGCTCCGCGACCCGGCGGTCGCCCGGCTGCTGATCGAGGGCTGGCGCGGCCGCACTCCGCAGCTTCGCTCGGCGATCCTCGATGCGGTCCTGGGCCGCCCGGCCTGGCGGAATGCCCTGCTGTCGGCCCTGGAGTCCGGCCGGATCCCGCCCTCGGAGGTTGACACGGCGCGAAGGCAGCGGCTCCTCCTGGACCGCGATCCGGCGCTCCGCGATCGCGCCGCGGCGCTCTTCGCCCGCGAGTCAAAGGAGCGCCGGACCGTCCTCGACGCATTCCAGCCGGCACTCCGGACGGCGGGCGATCCCGCGGCCGGGGCCGCGGTGTTCCGCAAGCTTTGCGTCACATGCCACCGGCTGGGCGGCGAGGGGGTCGAGGTCGGACCGGACCTGGCGACGCTCAATGACAAGGCACCGGGATCGTTGCTCTCGGCGATCCTCGACCCGAACCGGGCGCTCGAGACGAAGTATGCGGCCTACACGGTGGCGACCGTCGACGGCCGCGTGCTGACCGGCATCATCACCAGTGAGTCGGCCACCTCGGTCACGCTCCGCCGCCAGGAGGGGAAGGACGAGGTGCTGCTGCGTTCCGAGATCGAGCAGATCGCCGCGTCGGGGCAGTCGCTGATGCCCGAGGGCCTCGAGAAGGACCTCACCCCGCGCGACCTGGCGAACCTGATCGCGTACATCCGTGCGGCCGCCCCCGGGCGGCGGACTCCGCCGCAATCCAGGAGCCAGTGAACCATCATGTCCAGGCCAACCGACGTCCGACCGGTCGCGGTCGAGCTGTACTTCCTGCCGATTACCGCGCGGATGCCCTTGAAATTCGGCCCCGAGGTGACCACCGAGGTGACCTGCGCGCGCGTCAGGATGACCGTCGAGGACGGCTCCGGACGGCGCGCCGAGGGCTGGGGCGAGACTCCTCTATCAGTGCAGTGGGTCTGGCCCAGCAAGCTTGGATATGAGGAGCGCCACCAGGCGCTCAAATCGCTCTGCGTGGCGATCGGCCAGGCATGGGCGGCGCGCCACGGCCCGGCCGGACACCCGATGGAGCTCGGCCACCACTTCCTCGAGCATATCCTGCCGGGCGTGACCACGCATGCCAACGCCGCCCGCGCCGGGGCCGAGCCGATCCCGCACCTGGCGTCGCTGGTGTGCAGCTCGCCCTTCGACCTGGCGCTGCACGACGCCTACGGGGTGCTTCACGGCGTGCCGAGCTTCGAGACCTACGACGAGCGCTGGATGAATCGCGACCTGGCGTCCTATCTGGCCCCGGCGGCGGACGCAGCCGTCTCATTCGAGGGGCGGTATCCGCGCGACTACCTGGTCCACCCCCGGCCCGACACGATCGCCGCCTGGCACCTGGTCGGCGGCAAGGACCCGATCGACACCTGGGACCTGACCGGCTCGGAGCCGCAGGACGGATACCCGGTCCTCCTGCGCGACTGGATCCGCCAGGACGGATTGAAGTGCCTGAAGGTCAAGCTCCGTGGCGACGACGCCGACTGGGACTACGACCGGCTGCTCAAGGTCGGCCGGATCGCCGTCGAGGAGTCGGTCGACTGGCTCACCGCCGACTTCAACTGCACCGTCGGCGACCCGTCCTATGTCAACGCGATCCTCGACCGCCTGATGGACGAGCACCCGGGGCTCTACGGCATGCTGCTCTACGTCGAGCAGCCTTTTCCGTATGACCTCGAGCTGCACCGGATCGACGTGCACAGCGTCTCGGCGCGCAAGCCGCTCTTCATGGACGAGAGCGCGCACGACTGGCGATTCGTGCGGCTCGGGCGCGAGCTCGGCTGGTCGGGCGTGGCGCTCAAGACCTGCAAGACGATGACGGGCGCTCTCTTGAGCCTCTGCTGGGCGAAGGCGCACGGCATGACGCTGATGGTCCAGGACCTGTCCAACCCGATGCTCGCCCAGGTCCCGCACGTCCTGCTCGCCGCTCACGCCGGCACCATCATGGGCGTCGAATCCAACGGCATGCAATTCTACCCCGAAGCCTCGCGCCCCGAGGCGGTCGTCCACCCGGGGCTGTTCCAGCGCCGCGCCGGCCGGCTCGACCTCTCGACCGTCCGCGGCCCCGGCCTCGGCTATCGCGTCGACGAGATCGGGCGGACCCTCCCCGCCGCGGCCTTCGCCCATTCCTGAGACGGTCGCGTCGCCGCCGCGCGAAATCTCCAATCTCGTATCTTGACTCCTCAGACGAGTCGTCTTAGACTGTCCTCAGACAGGTTGTCTTGAAGCGAGGGGCGGCCATGGGCGATGCGAATCACGACGTGACCGAGGCGGAGCTGGCGGTGCTCCAGGCGCTCTGGGATTCCGGCCCGTCGACGATCCGCCAACTGGTGGATCGGGTGTACGGGCAATCGGGAACTTCGGTTTATGCGACCGTGCAGAAGCTGCTGGAGCGGCTGGAGACGAAGGGGTGCGTGGCGCGCGATCGAAGCGGCGCGGTGCACGTCTTCCGGCCGGCCGTCGACCGCGACGAGCTGATCGGCCGCCGGCTCCGGGCCGTGGCGGATTCGCTCTGCGGCGGCTCGATGACGCCGCTCTTGACCCACCTGGTCGAGGGCAAGGGTCTGTCGGCGAAGGAGCAGCGCGAGCTGCGCGCATTGATTGAGCGGCTGGACGGGCGGAAGCGGAAGTGACGCACATCGACGGTACGGGCGCCGGAGGGATTCTCGCGCCGCGACGGGAGGTCGAACGTGGACACATTCTTGCGGGCCATGCTGAGCAACGCCGTCGCGTCGTCGGTCCTGGCGCTCCTGGTCGCGTGCCTGTCGCGGCCGCTGGAACGCCGCCCGGCGATCCTGCACGGGCTCTGGCTGCTCGTGCTGATCAAGCTGATCACTCCGCCGCTCTACGAGGTGCCGATCCCCTGGCCGGGTTCGAAGGCGGTGCCGGCTGCCGGCCAAGCCACGGAGTGGCAGGTCCTCACAGTCGAGGCCGACGAACTCGACGTGTCCGTCGCGAGCGACACAATTCTGTCGGCGGAGCCTGGCGGGAAAGGGGTGATGCTCACTCCGACCCAGGCCCCTGCTCCCGCCGCGAGGCCGATCGACTGGCGACGATGGACCGCGGCGGCCTGGCTGGCCGGAAGCGCGACGGTGCTGATTCTCACCGTCCGTCGGACGACCAGGTTCCACCGATTGCTCCGTTCCGCCCGGCCGGCGAATCACGACGAATGCGAATGGATCGAGGACCTGGCCCGGCGGATCGGGATGCGGCAGGCTCCGCGGATCGGCTGGGTCCGCGCCAGGATCTCGCCACTCGTCTGGTCCGTGGGCCTCCGGCCGCTGCTGGTCCTGCCGAGGGACCTGTGGAAGGCCCTCGACGAGCGGAAGCGCTCGACCCTCGTCGTGCACGAGCTGGCGCACCTGCGGCGCGGGGATCATCTCGTGCGGTTCCTCGAGCTCGTGGTGACCTGCCTGTACTGGTGGCATCCGCTGCTGGGCTGGATCCGCCAGTCGCTCCGCGATGCCGAGGAACGATGCTGCGACGCCTGGGTCGTCTGGGCGTTCCCCGACTCCGCGCGGTCGTACGCGGAAACACTTCTTGATGCGCTCGACTTTGTCCACCGATCGGACCCGGTCGAACCGCTCCTCGCGAGCGGGCTGGGGAAGGTCCCTCATCTGCAAAGGAGGCTGACGATGATCATGACGGGAATGTCGCGCAGGTCGCCGGGACTGCCCGGCCGGCTGGGCCTGCTGGCGGTCGCTGTTGCCCTGTTGCCGCTCGGCGCCACCTGGGCGCAGGCGCCCGCCGAGTCGAAGGACGGCCAGGGCGAGCCCGGGCGCATCCGCATCGATTCCGGCGACCTGACCATCGTCGCCCGCGACGCCGAGTTCGCTCCCGATGGGCAGATCCTGTTCTTCGGAGACACCCAGGTCGCACCGCGCGAGACCATCGTCAAGTTATCGGGTCCGCTCGACGACGTGATCCCCAAGCTTGAGAAGCTCATCGCCGATCTCAAGAAGAATCCCGGGCCCTCGGGTGCCGGACGGGTACGGGTCGAGGATCTCGAGAAGCTGCTCGACGACCTGAAGCAGAAGAAGCTTCCTAGCGGCGATGGGCATCGCGTCGTGGTCAAGTCGATGAAGCTTGACGCCCCTGAGTTGCTACAGGAGGTCCATCAGAATGTGCAGAAACACCTCATGGTGATGCAGGAGGTCGTCCCGGTCGTGAAGCAGGCTCAGATGGACAGGGCCCAGCAGGAAGTCCGCGAGCTTCGGGCCACCATCGAGTCGTCCATGAAGAAGCTGGAGGCCGCGCAGGCGAGGATTCGCGAGCTGGGCGGCGAGCCCGGCGAGACGCCGGTGATCTCGTGGGTCGTGAAGCAGCCTTCCAGGACGGTCATGCAGTACGTCGTCACGAGGCCGGTGCCGCAAGGCAGGAACCACGTCGTCACGAAGCCCGTGAAGATCGTCGGCATCAGGCCGGAAGGTGCAAAGACGATCATGAAGCCGGTGGACGAGCCGAAGCCCCGAGAGGTGACGGTCGAGGTGAAGGCTGAATACAAGCCCGACCCGGAGAAACAGGGCAAGCAGAAGCAGCCTTCAAGATCAGGTGCCGCCGCCGGCGACTCGCGCCGGATCGACCAGATCGAGAAACGCCTCAGGGAGCTCCAGGACGAACTCCAGCGGATGAAGAAGTCCGCGGGAGTTCATTTTGACACCAGGTCATCCCCGAGGCAGTGATCTCTCACGCCGCGGTCACTCGACCCGGCAGATCATGCACTTCAAGTATTCGGTCTCCAGGCAGCTCGCCGAGACCGGGTGATCGGGCGCCTGCCCGCGCTGATCGAGGAGCTGGATCGGCCGCCGCGACTGCTCGGCCACCTGGCCGAGCATGTCGAGAAAAAGGTCGCGGCCGACCAGTCCCGAACACGAGCAGGTGACGAGGATTCCGTCGGGGGCCAGGACGTCGAGCGCGGCGAGGTTCAGCCGGAGGTAGCCCTTGAGCGCGTGCTCGACATCCCTGGCCTGCCTCGCGTACTTGGGCGGGTCGCAGATGACCATGCCGAACTGTTGCCCCTCGCCGCGAAGGCGGTCGACGACCTCGAGCACGTCGCCGGACTCGAACGTTGCCCCGGTGATCCCATTGAGCACGGCGTGCTGACGGGCCCGGTCGATCGCCGCGACCGAGCTGTCCACGGCGATCACCTCGGTCGCGCCGCCGTGACGCAGCAGGTTCAGGGCGAAGGCGCCGGTGAAGCAAAACAGGTCGAGCACCCGCCGGCCGGCCGCGTAGGAGGCGACCGCCAGGCGGTTCTCGCGCTGATCCAGGTAGAACCCTGTCTTCTGTCCGGTACGCACGTCGACCTGATAGCGCAGGCCGTGCTCGTGGATCTCGACCGGCCCTTCAGGGATCGAGCCGACGACGTCCTCCTCGCCGGCCTTCAGCCCCTCGCGTGAGGCGATCCCGCGCTCGGTGCGGGCGACAATCCCCGCGGCGCCGGTGCGCTCGGCCAGCAGGCGGAGGATCGTCTTGCGACGGTTGTGCAATGCCAGGCTGGTGAACTGCGCGACGAGCCAGCGGTCGTAGCGATCGACGGTCAGGCCCGAGAGGCCGTCCGACTCGCTGAAGACCACCCGGGCCGCCGACGGTGTCTCGACGGCGTTTCCGGGCAACCCCTCTCTCAGCCGGATGGCCGAATCCAGCCGCCTGGCCCAGAACGCCTCATCGAGCGGGCCCTCGTCCCAGCGATAGAGCCGCACCCGGATCGTGCTGCCGGGGTTGAACAGCCCGCGCGCGACGAACTTGCCCTCGGCCGACTGGACAATCACCTCGTCGCCGGGCTGCGGATCGCCCTCGATTCGGTGGATGGAGGTATCGAAGACCCAGGGATGCCGGGCGAAGAACGGCCGGGCTCGGCGGGGCTTGAGGACGACGCGGCCGTCGGAGGACATCGGAGGGGGCTTTCTCTTGCGGGCGGGTGCATCGGCGAAGGCGCAGTCAACGATCAGGGCTCAGGGCTCAGGGCTCGGGCGACTCGGCCCGGCTGGCCGACTCGAACTCCGCCAGGTAGGCGAGCGTCCGGTCGAGCTGGGTCTTGAGGTGCCGGACGCGGAGCAGGCTGCGGATGCGGCAGAGCAACTCGACCTTGTTCACCGGCTTGGTCAAGAAGTCATCGGTGCCGGCCTGAACGCCGCGCTCGAAGTCGGCGGCCTCGTTGAGCGCCGTGACCATCAGGATCAGCAGCTCGCGGGTCGCCGGGTTGGCCCGGATCTTCCGGCAGACCTCGAAGCCCGACAGGCGGGGCATCATCACGTCGAGGAGGAGGAGGTCGGGCGCGAAGGTGTCGACCGCCTTGAGGGTCTCCTCGCCGTCGTGCGCCGTGTGGATCTCGCAGGGGAAGTCGCCGAGGTAGGCCTCGAGCAGCTCGACGTTCTGCGGATTATCGTCGGCGATCAAAATCTTCGGGGGCGTCGAAGATGGGTCCAACGGCCGTCCTCCTCGAAATGGGCAATCCGGCCGAGCGGCCCGCCATTGAGTCAACAGGGGGAATTCTACCACCTCGGGCGATGGGCGCAAACCGATAAATCCCAGGTGCCCGAAACGCCCGGAACCCGGGCCAAACCTGGCGCCCGCTTCGCGGAATCCTGCTTCCAGTTGCCGAAGCGTTCTTCCATGATAGAATTCAACAGTATCCCTACCGTTCTCCGGGACGGGGACCTTCCGTCGCCTCTTGTGATGCGAACTCGCCGAGAGGAGGATGCTCCGTGCCATTGCGTGATATTGATCGCAGTCTCATCGATCGCTGCTTGCGGAAGGAACCCGGAGCCTGGAACGACTTCGTCGACCGCTACATGGGGCTGATCTACCACGTGATTCATCACGCGGCCCATGCGAGGAGCCGGGTTGTTTCCAACGAGGACATCGAGGACATCGCCGCCGAGATCTTCCTGAAGATCGTTGACGAGGATTATGCCGTCCTGCGGCGATTCCAGGGGCATAGCGCGCTGCCGACCTATCTGACGGTGATCGCGCGGCGGATCTGCGTGAAGGAATTGATCCGTCGGCACCGCGAGGAAGAGCTAGGGCATACCAACGCCCACCGGGCGGCCGTCGAGAACGGCGAATCCGAGGGGGCCGAGCCCATCGCCGCAGCGGAGGAGGTCGAGCGGATGCTCGAGGACCTGCCGCCGCGCGAGGCGGAAGTCGTTCGTCTGTATCACCTCGAGTTCAAGAACTATCGCCAGATCGGCAAGAAGCTGGGCATCCCGGAGAACTCGGTCGGCCCCATCCTCGCCAGAGCGAGGAAACGCCTGCGCGAGACCGCCGAGGAGCAGCGGAGCGCGGGTTGAGCGGCACCAGGCCCCGCCCGAGGATTGCCGGGGGCCTGCCGGACGGGTCACCCACGATCGGGCGGCATTTCCGCTATTGCTCGCGGCTCATCACCGCGCTCGGCGCCGCCGAGAACGTCGAGGCCTGGTCGACGCCCGAAGACGGCGGCCGGGGCGTCGGCGCCCCGATCAGGTCGTCGAAGGTCGGGCGCGTCGTGCCGGCGGAAGCGGACGACGGAGACCGCCGACCGGGCCGCATACCAACCCGGGGTGCCGTCGGCTCGTCCTCGCCGGCCGCCGTCGGATGACCCAACTGGATGCCGTCGTCCGGATCGGCAGTCGGCAGGGTCTCGCGCGTCGACAACCTTCGAGAGGGCCGGCCGCCCTGGCTGAGATCGGCCAGGTTGCGCCGCTGGTAGCCCGGCATGGTCGGCTCGACGAACAGGTCGGCGCTTCTCGTATGGTCGAACTGGTTGATCTGCACCTGCTTGAGGGCCACCTTCAGCGCGAGCTGATCTCGCCTCCACTCGAGCTTGATCTCCTGGGGCAGGTACGACTTCGCGACGCGGTTCCCCGCGGCGCCGGCGTCGAGGTCGTTGGAACTGGCCGCGACGGCGGCGGACGTGCCGTACGCGGCATAGCTGCCCAGCGTCGCCTGGGCGATCGGCTCCCTCCTCGGCCGCTCGCTGAAGATGATCAGCCGCCTGATCCGGTGGTCGGTGTTGCCGACGATCATCTCGCGCGAGTAGGGCTCGCCCCGGTCGCGCACGACCGGGAAGGTGAGGATACTCGTGCCCGGCTCGACGCCGTCGTGGACCCGGATCTGCGAGGCTTCCTGCGGCGGGATCGGCTGGAGTCCCATCGCCTCGATGATCCAGTCGGGCTGATACGTGACCGGAAGCGTGCTCGACGGGACATCGGCGTACTTGCACCAGTAGATGGACCGGTCCTCCTTGTTGGTGAACCAGAACCAGAACTCGTCGTCGTTCGACCCGATGTCTCCCTTGGTGTCGCCCATGAAGCTGAGATCGAGCTTGAAATTCCGCGGCCGCTCCATCGCGATCTTGCCGTCGAGGCCGTAATGCCCGCGATTATTCGCCGTGATCGACGACCGCGCCTCGAAGGACTGGATGCTCTCGGCGTTGCGGTTGTGCTCGGCGACGAAGGCGTCGAGATCGAACGCCTTGTGCGCCAGCGACGGCCGGGACCGCGGCG
The DNA here is from genome assembly GCA_027452145.1 of Planctomycetales bacterium. Classification (GTDB taxonomy): domain Bacteria; phylum Planctomycetota; class Planctomycetia; order Isosphaerales; family Isosphaeraceae; genus JAKAUH01. The sequence goes on along the minus strand of DAIDHB010000064.1, from coordinate 46,122 downwards.
CGAGTGAGCCGGTGCCAGCAGCCCGGCAGCCGGTCAGGCCGACGGCCAGGGCCGTCAGGAGCCAGGTTCGTCGCCCGACCGTCATGGGGCCGCACTCCCGCGTAAGAGCCAGGGAGGATGCGACATCGGCGCACCCTTTACCAATTATGATCGAAAAAATCGGGCGCGGAGGTGATACGGACATGGGGAGCGGCAACTTATCCCATGCCCCCTCTTTCCACAAGGCGAGTTAATGCAAGCCTCGCCGCGCCCGGTCATTCCGCCGGCCCTCGATCAGGAGGCCAGGAACTTCTCGAGCGCGTCGAAGCCCTTCTCGAGGGTCCTGATGTCGGTGGCAAACGACATCCGGGCATAGCCTTCGGCGCCGAACGCCGAGCCCATCACCAGCGCCACGCTCGCCTCGCCGAGGGCCGCCATGCAGAAATCGGTCGAGTCCTTGATCTGCCGCCCGCGGATCGTCCGGCCGAAGTGCGCGGAGACGTTCATGAAGGCGTAGAACGCCCCGCCCGGCGGCAGGCAGGTGACGTCGGGCAGCCCCTGAATCCGCTCCAGGACATACTGCCGGCGCTTCTGGAACTCGGCCTTCATCGCGGCGACCGAGTCCTGCGGCCCGGTGATCGCCTCGAGGGCCGCCCACTGGCTGATCGAGCAGGGATTCGAGGTCTCCTGGCTCTGGATGTCCCCCATGAACTTCGCCACCGAGGTCGGTGCGACGGCCCAACCCATGCGCCAGCCGGTCATGGCGTACGTCTTGCTGACGCCCGAGATCGTGATCGTCCGCCCGGCCAGCTCCGGCCGGAGCGCGGCGAAGCACGTCGCCTGGGCGTCGCCGTAGGTCAGTTGCTCGTAGATCTCGTCCGAGAGTACGCCCACGTCGGTCTTCAGTACCGCGTTCGCCAGCGCCGCCAGCTCGTCCCGGCTGTAGACCACGCCGGTCGGGTTCGACGGGCTGTTGATCATCAGGAGCCGGGTGCGCGGCGTCACCGCGGCGAGGAACTGCTCGGGCGTGAGCTTGAACCCGCCCTCCTCGGGGGTTGTCAGGATGACGGGCTCGGCGCCGGTTAACTTGACCAGATCCGAATAGCTGACCCAGTAAGGCGCCGGGATGATCACCTCGTCGCCCGGACCGCAGACCGCCATCAGGGCGTTGTGGATCGAGTGCTTCGCCCCGTTGGAGATCACCACCTGGGCGGCCTCGGTCGCGAGGCCGTGCTGCCGCGAGTAGAGCTCGGCGACGGCCGAGCGCAGCTCGGGAATGCCCGCCGGGGGCGTGTAATGCGTCTGCCCCGACTGCATCGCCCGGATCGCCGCCTGCTGGATATTGGCCGGCGTATCGAAGTCGGGCTCGCCCAGGGCGAAGTCCAGGACCTCGATACCCTTCGCCTTCAGCTTCTTCGCCTCCGCCCCCATTGCCAGCGTGGCCGAAGGGGCAATCAAAGTCGATCGTGCCGCCAAAGCCAGTGCCATGGTTCCCCTGTTCCTCCCCACAAAAACGTCCCGCTTCGGTTCTACCGCCCCGATGGCCGATAACCATCCTACCCGGAGGCGCCCCGAGTCTTCGACGTTCAACCGCCCGAGGTTTTTGCCTGTTCTTGCCGTTCTCCCGCATGTTGCCCATATTCCTCAAACTGTTTGCCAGGGCGCCCGGCGGATGGTAATCTATGTTGAAAGGGTAAGCTCTTAGGTTAAGACGAGAAGCCTGGAACAAGAGCAGCAAGTATCGGGAAGAGGGGCGAGGTAAGCGGCGGGAGGAGTTCGGTTTGTCAGGGATGGACAGGAGTGTTGCCCAGCGAAAGCCCACAGACCACCTGTGATTGAGCGACGATTGAGCGTGGGGGAACCAATGCACCGCGTGGTCGTAACCGGAATCGGCATCGTTGCGCCCAATGGGATAGGCCGTCGCCAGTTCTGCGATGCCATCTTCGAGGGCCACTCCGGGGTGGACTACATCCGGAGCTTTGATACGACCGGGCTGGAGATCAAGATCGCGGGCGAGGTCAAGGATTTCGACGTGACGCCGTATCTCGGCGAGCACAAGAAGAACCTGAAGCTGATGAGCCGTGCGGTGCGATTCGCCGTGGGCGCGGCGGCGATGGCCGTCGAGGATTCCGGAGTCGATACCGGCGGGCTGGATCCGGGGCGATTCGGCGTCTGCATGGGGACGGGGATCACGCCGATCGACGTCGGCGAGCTGGTGCCGCCGATCTTGCGAGGCGTGGGCGAGGACGGCACCTTCGACATGAGCCGGTTCGCACAGGCGCGCTCGGAATCGATCTTCCCGCTGTGGCTGCTCCAGCACCTGCCGAACATGGCCGCGGCGCACATCTCGATCCTGCACCACGCGATGGGCCCGAATAACACGATCGTGACGGCGTGCGCGGCGGGTACGCAGGCGGTCGGCGAGGCGTTCCGGCTGATCGCGCGGGGCGACGCCGACGTGATGCTGGCCGGGGGTTGCGACAGCCGGCTGGATCCGCAGCTCCTCGTGGCCTATTCGGCCATGAAGGCCGTCAGCCAGTCGATGCGGCCGCCGGCCGAGGTCTCGCGGCCGTTCGACGCCGAGCGCGACGGCTTCGTCCTGGGCGAGGGCGCCGCGGTCGTCCTCCTCGAGGACTTCGAGAGGGCCAGGCGCCGCGGGGCACGGATCTACGCCGAGGTCGCCGGCTACGGCAGCTCGTTCGACGCCTTCGGCATCACCCGCCCCGAGCCCGAGGGCCGAGGCGCCGCGCTTTCGATGACGGCCGCGCTCCGCGAGGCGCGCATGGACCCGGCGGACATCGACTACATCAACGCCCACGGAACCAGCACGCGGCTGAACGACCTGATGGAGACGGTCGCCGTCAAGCGCGTCTTCGGCCATCGGGCCGGGTCGATCCCGATGAGCTCGCAGAAGTCGATGATCGGCCACCTGATCGGGGCCTCGGGGGCCGTCGAGGCCGCGGCGACCGCGCTTTCGCTCGAGCGCGGTGTCGTGCCGCCGACGATCAACCTGGCGACGCCGGACCCCGACTGCGACCTCGACTACGTGCCCAACACGTCGCGCGAGATGCCGCTTCAGACCGCGCTTTCGAATAGCTTCGGCTTCGGCGGCCAGAACGCCTCGCTGGTGATGACACGGCTGTTCTAAGAGTCTGTCCCGGGAGCCCACGAGGTGGGCGCCAGGACGTAGCCGGGGGGCGTCAGCCCCCCGGACCGCCAGGCGAACCCTCTTCTCGCCGCCATCGGTGACCCTCCCGGCTGCGACCCCGCGGGGCGGGGTCGCAGCCGGGAGGGTCCGTGGAGGGGATTCGGTGTGTGGCGCTGCGGTCCGAGCCCGGGGGGCTGACGCCCCCCGGCTACGTCCGATCGCCCCCTGACGGGGGCTGAGAGCCTTGCCGGCACAGACTCTGAACGGATCTCGCCTGCGGACTCGACCGTCCGCGGGCGAGTCCTTTACCGACGGCCCCGCTGCCCCTAGAGTCGACGTCCCCCGGACCTGATGGGCGGATCCCGGCGGCGGAGGACGGTCGCGATGTTGCAGCGTCGGCTGGGATTGCTCCAGGCGGTCAGCCTGAACATGTCGATGATGGTGGGCATCGGGCCGTTCATCACCATCCCGGCGCTGCTGGACACGATGCTCGGCCCCCAGGCGATGCTCGGCTGGATCCTCGGGGGCCTCGTCGCGGTCTGCGACGGGATGGTCTGGAGCGAGCTCGCCGCGGCGTTCCCGGGCTCGGGCGGGACCTATCACTTCTACCACGCCGTCTTCGGCGAGAACCGCGCCGGCCGGCTGCTCAAGTTCCTCTTCGTCTGGCAATTCCTGTTCAGCGGCCCCCTCGAGGTCGCCACCGGCGCCATCGGCGTGGCGCAGTACCTCGGCCACTTCTTCCCGGTCCTCGACCGGCCCGCGTGGAGCTGGGGCGCGCTCGTCCATCGCGAAGGAGGTCAGGTCATCTGGGGCCAGGTGGCGGCCATCGGGATCCTGGGCGCCATCGCGGCGCTGGCGCATCGTCGGATCGCGGCGGCCGGACGGCTGATGGTCGTGCTCTGGGCCGGGATGCTGCTGTCCGTGGTCTGGGTCATGTTCGCCGGGCTGTCGCACTTCGACGCGGCGCGGGCGTTCGACTTCCCCGAGTGGGCCTGGCGAGTCGACGGCCGCTGGGGAATCCAGCTCGGCGCGGCGCTGGGCATCGCGATGTACGACTTCCTCGGCTACTACCAGGTCTGCTACCTGGGCGACGAGGTGTCCGACCCGGCGCGCACGCTCCCCCGATCGATCCTGATCTCGACGCTCGCCATCAGCGTGATCTACCTGGTCATGAACATCGGCATCGTGGGGGTTGTGCCCTGGCGCGAGGCCGTCGAATCGCGGCGGGTCGTCAGCGACCTGATCGAGCGGACGCAGGGCTCGCACGCCGCGAGCGTGGTCACGGGGCTGATCGTCTGGACGGCCGTCGCCTCGACGTTCGCGGCCGTGCTGGGCTATAGCCGGATTCCGTATGCCTCGGCGAGGGCGGGCCACTTCTTCCGCTACTTCGCGGCCACGCACCCGGTCGGCGACTTCCCGCACCGCTCGCTCTGGCTGGTCGCCGGCCTGGCGATGCTCGCGTGCCTGGCGGACCTCCAGACCGTGATCCTTGCATTATTGACCGCGAGGATTCCGATCCAGTTCCTGGGCCAGATCGCGACGGTGGCCTATTGCCGGTGGCGACGGCCGGACGTGAAGCTCCCGTTCCGGATGTGGTTGTACCCGTTGCCGGCGGTGGTGGCACTGGCGGGATGGTTGTATGTGTTCGCGGCCTCGACGCCGCGGGTGGCGCTGTATGGGCTCGGATCCGTCGTTCTGGGAGTGGCGGCCTTCCTGGTTCGCGACGCCTGGATCGCGCGAGCGGGCTCGACCGGGGCGACGGACCCCGGCGGATCGCTTGCGTCCGGGACGCCGGGCGAGTAACATCGTGACAATTCTCCGTCGTGGATAACGATTTGCCCCGAGGGACCGATGTCGCTGGACAAGAGTCTGAAGAAATCGCAGAGCATGGCACGCGCACGGAATGTCCTCACCCGGGCCGAGCGCCTGGCGGTTTTGCAGGAAGACGAGCGCTGGACGCCCGCGAAGGGCGTGTACAACTTGCCGAAGACCAAGTACCGCCGGCTGGCCCCCGGCCAATCCGGGCCCAAGCGCCCCTCCGCCCAGGGCTGAGCCGGCCGCCCAGGGGTCCCGCCCGCCGGGACCCCGACCCGCCCTTGCGAGGCGTCGGCCGAGGGTGTCCGTCCGATCCGGGGACCGCGCCCGGCGCGCGGAATCCGCGCGCTCAGCCGGCGATCCGGCGGAGATGAGACGAGCTATCAGCGGTCGGTCGGCAGTTCGTTGATCGCGGCGATGATGGAGAAATCCTGGTCAGTCAGCCCGCCCACGTCGTGGGTCGAGATCTCGATCCGGACGGTGCGGAACGCGACGATCAGGTCGGGGTAATGATCGTGCTTCTCGAGCACGGCTGCCACCAGGTTGACGAACTCCATGGCGCGGCGGAAGGAAGGGAACTGCCAGGTCCGTACCAGCATGTCGCCGTGACGATCCCAGCCCCTGGCCATGGGGAGCCTGGCGACGATCTCCGGTTCACTGAGCTTGGACATCGGGACCACCCTACCCTGTTCACAGCTTGGGATGGCGGGCCGGCTGGTGAATCTCCCGGGCTGTCGGCCGGACAGTGTCGCTGTGATCCTTGATTATTTCGTGTTGGATCGGCCTCCACAAGTCACGAGCGCCGGGCGGCACACGACGGTGACTGGGGGACGGCCCGATGAGCCTTGGGATCACGCTCGCTGCGATCTCGGCGGCCGTCGTCGTCGTCAGCGTCCTCGGCGGGCTTTTGCCGCTGGCGCTCATGCTCAATCATACCCGCCTTCAGGTGTACCTGAGTTTCTCGGCGGGCACGATGCTGGGCGCCGCGTTCTTCCATATGCTCCCCGAGGCCGTCCGCCTGGGATCGCCCGTGACGGTCTACTGGGCGGCGCCGGGACTCCTGGCGCTGTTCCTCCTCGAGCGGTTCTTCTCGTTCCACCGCCACGAGTCGCGCGAGCCCCACGCCCCGGGGGCAGTCGGCCATGAAGGCAGGCATGACGGGGACCATCGAGATCACCAGCATGGCCCGTGCGAGCCGTCGGGCCAGTCGTCGCGGGCGTTGCGATGGGGGTCGGCGGCCATCGGGCTGGCGGTGCATTCGCTCGTGGGAGGCGTGGCCCTGGCCAGCGCGGTGGCGGCCGACTACGAGGTCGGCCGGCGGATCCTGGGCGCCGGGCTGGGCGTTTTTGTCGCGACCCTCGTCCACAAGCCGGCCGACGCGCTGACCATCACGTCGCTGATGCTGGAGTCGGGCGTCGAGCGTCGCTACGCGCACGCGATCAACCTGGCCTTCGCGCTCATGATCCCCGTGGGGGTGCTGCTGTTCGCGGTCGGTTCGGGCGTGTTCCTGCCGGCCGCGCCGGGTGCCCCGACCGCCGCGGCGCTGGCGTTCTCGGCGGGGACGTTCCTCTGCATCGCGCTGAGCGACGTCCTGCCCGAGCTGCACTTCCACTCCCACGACCGGCTCAAACTCTCCGCCGCGCTCCTCGCGGGCATCGGCCTGATGGCCGCCGCGGCTCTCATCGAGTCCCCGGCGTCCGTGCCCGACGGCGACGAGCGCGCCACTTCCGGCGCCGGCAAGTCGCGCCCGGCGGCCGGTGCGCTCTTGCCGCGGTTGCCGCTCGAGCTGCGACCGGTGCATGTCGACGCCGGCTCGCCCGATGATCTTGACGATCCAAACCGGGATCGGTTTGACTCGAAGAAACGGACGTGACGAACGCTTGACGCCCCGCCGAACCTCGCCGAGGAATCGTTGCCATGTCCATGAAGACCGTCGTCGACACGAAGGCCCGCCGGCTTGCCCTGGCGGTCCTGACGTTGTTCCTGCTCGTCCCGGGCGATGCCGCCCGCGCCGGAGAGCCGAAGGTTCTCGGTGAGGCGACCATCCGCGGGCTGGACGGCCGACCGATCGAGCTGACCCCTCCGGCCGGCGGGGCCTCGGTCGTGGTCTTCTACTCGTCGGAGTGCCCGATCTCGAACGCCTATAGCCCCACGTTCGAGACCCTGAAGGCGCGATTCGCCGCACGGCCGGTGAAGTGGATCGGCATCTGCGTCGACCCCGACCTCACGGATGCCGAGGTGCGGGCGCACGCTCGGGATTTCAAGCTGGTTTTCGCGGTCGCCCGCGACCGCCGCGGGGCCTTCGCCCGCAAGATCGGCGCGACGATGACGCCCGAGGTGTTCGTGCTGGATGACCGGCGTCGGATTCGCTATTACGGCCGGATCGACGACCAGTTCGCCGCGCGGGGCGTCCGCAACGCCGCGCCCACCGGCGCCGACCTGCGGGATGCAATCGCCGCCGTGCTCGACGGCAAGCCGGTGGCCGCCGAGCACGTGCCCGCGGTCGGCTGCCCCATCCCGGAACCGCCCGGCACCGTCGCCCACCCGACCTATTCCCGCGAGGTCGCCCCGATCCTCCAGAAGAATTGCCAGGAATGCCACCGCAGGGGCCAGGTCGCGCCGTTCGCACTCGAAACCTACGAGCAGGCGAGGAAACGCGCTTCCGACATCGCCTCGGTGGTCGAGGATCGGCGGATGCCCCCGTGGAAGGCCTCGCCGCATTACGGGGTCCGGTTCCGCGGCGACCGCTCGCTCGCCGAGAAGGACATCGCCACGCTGGTCGCCTGGGCCGAATCGGGTGCGCCCGAGGGCGACCGCGGCACGCTGCCGCCCAACCCGAAGTTCACCGACGACTGGGCCCTCGGGACGCCCGACCTGGTCCTCGACATCGGCACCGACTTCCAGGTTCCGGCCTCGGGCGACGACATCTACCGGTGCTTCGTCGTCCCCACGAATCTGTCCGAGGACCGGTACGTCACGGCGATCGAGTACCGCGTGGGCAATCGCCGGGTGGTGCATCACATCCTGGCCTACGTGGACGTCTCGGGCGAGGCCCGCAAGCGCGACGCGGCCGACCCCGGGCCGGGCTTCTCGTGCTTTGCCGGCCCGGGCGAGCCGATCCACGGCGACCTTGGCGGATGGGCGCCGGGGATCGAGCCCAGCCCGCTGCCCGAGGGTATCGGCCGATCGCTGCCGAAGGGCAGCGACGTCATCATCCAGGTCCACTACCACGCCAGCGGCAAGCCCGAGACCGACCGCACCCGCATCGGCCTGCACTTCGCCCGCAAGCCGGTCCGGCAGATCCTGCACTGGGCCGCCGCCCTGAATCCTCGTCTCGAACTGCCGCCCGAGCAATCCAACGTCGAGATCAAGGCCGCCTGGAAGGTGCCCGTCGACCTCGTCGCCCACGCGGTGACGCCGCACATGCACCTGCTCGGCCGCGACATGGAGATGTCCGTGACGCTGCCCAACGGCCATGTTCAGGAGCTGGTCAAGATCGACGACTGGGACTTCAACTGGCAGTACTCGTATTTCTTCCAGAAACCGATCGACCTGCCGAAGGGCTCGGTCCTCAACGTCGTGGCGCATTACGACAACTCGTCCTCGAACCCGCGCAACCCGAATCATCCGCCCAAGACGGTGAAATGGGGCGAGGCGACCACGGACGAGATGTGCATCGGCTTCATCGCTGTCACCAAGAAGGGGCAGGATCTGACCCGCCCCGGCGAGAAGGACGACCTGCTCGAGATCTTCGCCGAGGAGCGCGCCCAGCTCAAGCGGGCCATGAAGGAGGCCCACGAGCGGGACGAGAAGGCCCGCGCGGCACGCGGCGGCAAGTAGCTTGCTTGCGTCTCGAGCTCAGATCGACGTGGCCGGGTGGACCGTATGGCGGAAACGACACCGACTCTCGACCTCGTCGTCGGCACGGCCGGTCACATCGACCATGGTAAGACGTCCCTGGTGCGCGCCCTGACCGGCGTGGACACCGATCGCCTGCCCGCCGAGAAACAGCGCGGGATCACGATCGACCTGGGCTTCGCATCGCTCGACCTGGGAAACTACCGACTGGCGATGGTCGACGTGCCGGGGCACGAGCGGTTCATCCGCAACATGCTCGCGGGCGCCTCGGGCCTGGATCTGGCGCTTTTGATCGTCGCGGCGGACGACTCGGTGATGCCCCAGACCCGCGAGCACCTGGAGATCCTCCGGCTGCTCGGATTGTCGGGCGGGGTGGTCGCGATCACCAAGTGCGACCTTGTTGACCACGGCTGGGTGGACATGGTCGAGGAGGATATCCGGTCGCTGGTGAAGGGGACTTTCCTCGAAGGCGCCTCGATCGTGCGGACGTCGGCGTCGTCGGGGGCGGGGATTGACGAGCTCAAGCGGGCGCTCGAATCGCTGTGCGGCCGGGTCCGACCGGCGGAGGACGCCGGGCTGTTCCGGATGGCGATCGACCGGGCCTTCACGGTGGCGGGGCACGGGACAGTCGTGACCGGGACCGTTGTGTCGGGCGGCGTGCGGGTGGGCGACGAGCTGGAGTGGCTGCCCGCCGGGCGCCGGGTCCGCGTCCGCGGACTCCACCGCCACGACCGGCCGGTCGAGCGGGTGTCGCGCGGGAGTCGGGCGGCGATCAATCTGGTCGGGGTCCACCACGCCGAGATCAGCCGGGGCAACGAGCTGGCGGCGCCCGGATATCTCCAGCCGTCGCGGACCCTCTCGGTCGAGGTGACCGAGTCGCCGGACACTCGGCAGCCCCTGCGCCACCGCGGCCGGTACAAGGTGCACCTGGGGACGGCCGAGGTCCCGGGCGTGCTCTCGCTGCTCGAACGCGCCGAGGCCGAGGTCGAGCCGGGTGCGCCGCGGCTCGGCCAGGTGCTGCTGTCTCAGCCGGTGGTCGCGGTGCGCGGCCAGCCGTTCGTACTCCGGGCCGAGAGCCCGCCGGCGACGCTCGGCGGCGGGCGGATCCTCCAGCCCTCATCCCGGCGCCTCCGCCGCCGCGACCGACCGGCGCTGGAGCGGCTGCGGCGGCTCCGCTCGGCCGACCCGCTCGAGCGGCTGCGTGCGGCGCTCTCGGGGCTCGGCCTCTCGGCGTGGACCGAGAGCCGGCTCGCCGCGCTGGCCGGCCTGCCTGTTGACACGGTGCGGGAGTCGCTCGAAGCGCTTCTCGGCTCGGGCGAGCTGGTGGAGCTGCCGCTCGGGCCGAGGCGGAGCGTCCGGGTCCTCTCCGGGTTCGCCGACGAGCTGGAGGACCGGGTGCTCCGCGCCATCGGCCGGCTGCACGCGGCCCGGCCCCGGTTGGCCGCGATCCCGCGCGTCCACCTGGCGGCCGAGCTGCCCGACCTGCCCGGCGAGGCGATGGTGGCGGGCCTGGTCGAGCGGCTGAAGGCACGCGGCCAGGTCGTCGCCGATGCCCGCACCGTGGCCGTGCGCGGACACGAGCCGAAGCTCAGCCAGGGCGAGCGCCGGCTCAAGCAGGAGCTCGCCGAGTCGATCCGCGCCGGCGGGATCTCGCCGCCCGAGGTCTCCGAGCTGGCGGCCGCCGCCGGCGCCCGCTCCGCGGTCGTACCCGACCTGCTGGCCCTGCTCCGCGACGAGCACCGGCTCGCCGAGATCGGCGTGAGCCTCTACCTCGACGCCGACGTCGAGGTCGAGCTCCGCCGCAAGGTGCGCGAACGGCTCGCCGATGGCTCGACCGTCACCATGTCCGAGCTCCGCGACCTGCTCGGCACCAGCCGCAAGTACGCCGTCCCGATCGGCGAATACCTCGACCGGATCGGGCTGACCCGCCGCGAGGGCGACCTCCGCCGCCTGGGCGACGCCGCGGCCCCGGCCGAGCCGCCCCCCTCCGATGCCGTCACGGCGGACTGACTGGAAACCGCCCGCGCTGAGCCCGCCCGGCCGTCAGACCAGCGCCCAGACCTCATCCCCGCGGATCTCGCTGCGGAACCGGTGTACATTGTGACCCCGGACGGTCGAGCAGCGGCCGTCCTCCAGCCGGAACCGCCAGCGGTGCAGCGGGCAGACGGCCTCGCCGTCCTCGACCCAGCCGAGCCCCAGCGGACCATTCGCATGCGGACACCGCCCGGAGAGCACGAACACCTGGTCGCCCGACCGGAACACGGCCACGCGCACCCCGGCCGCGTCGCGCGACACGCCCCGCCCTTCCTTGATCTCATCCAGCCGACAGACCGCGACCCACTCGGCCATCGACCCACCCCCTCGCCGACGAAGGAAATCGGAAGACGGACGGCCCTATGACTTGCGTCCGAGACCGCCGTCGTATTAGATTCTACGGGATTGCACGTCCGCGTCCAAAGCCGCCGGTCGGCCCGGGGAAGCATCCGTGAGACGCACAACGAGGCAGCTCGATGGGGCGAAGATCGTCCGGTGCTGGGCGGTCGTGGCCCTGCTCATGACCGTGGCGGGCGGCTGCATTCCGCGCTCCCGGTCGACTCCAGAGCTGGTCTGGGGCGTGCACGGGGTCAAGCCGGGGCACCTGCACAAGCCGCGCGTCGCGGCGTTTGACGCGGATGATGATCTCTACCTGGCCGACCTGACCGACCGGATCCAGGTCTTCGACCGCGACGGCAATTTCCTGCGGAGCTGGCGGACGCCCGACTTCAACGTCGACGGCCCGAGCGGCCTGACGATCGACCGGCTCGGCCGGCTGCTGGTCGCCGACACGCATTTCTACCGGGTGCTGGTGTACTCGCGCGAGGGGGAGCTCAAGCTCCAGGTTGGCGACGGCGTCCAGGGCTCCACGCCGGGCCGGTTCGGCTACCCGACCGACGTGGTGATCGACCACCAGGGCAATTACTACGTCGCCGAGTACGGCGAGAACGACCGGATCCAGGTCTTCTCGCCGGAGGGGAAATGGCTCCGCCAGTGGGGAGGCCACGGCTACGAGCCGGGCGAGTTCCTGCGGCCCCGGGCGATCACGATGGACGAGTCGGAGCGGATCTTCGTCGCGGATAGCTGCAACCATCGCATCCAGGTCTTCGACACGAAGGGCAAGCTGCTCGACCTCTGGGGCTCGCGCGGCGACGAGCCGGGCGAGATGAGCTACCCCTATGACCTGGCGATCGGGCCGGACCATTACCTGTATGTCTGCGAGTACGGCAATCACCGCGTCCAGAAGTTCACGCTCGACGGCCAGTCCCTCGGGACCTGGGGCACGCCGGGCCGCGGGCCGGGGCAGCTTTACAACCCCTATGCGCTCGCCGTCGACCGCGAGGGCTACGTCTCGGTCATCGACTCGAACAACCACCGCGTCCAGCGGTTCCGGATGTAGGGGGATCAGGCGATGATGCTGGGCCGCTGGTCCATCTCGGTGGGGAACCCCTGGTGGCTGATCCTCATCCCGCTGATCGTCCCGCCCCTGGTGTGGATGAGCTACCGCAGCCTCGCCGGGCTGGGTCCAGTCCGCCGCGCGCTGGCGATCCTGTTGCGCGCGTCGGTGATCTCGCTGATCGTCCTGGCTCTGGCGCAGGTGCAGTCGGTGCGCGTCACCGATCGGTTGACCACGGTCTTCCTCATCGACGATTCCAACAGCATCCCCAACGAACGCAAGAAGGCGGCGCTCGACTACGTCTCCGAGGCCTCGAAGAAGCGCCGGCGGGATGACATGGCGGGCGTCGTGGTCTTCGGCCGCGAGCCGCGGGTCGAGATCCCCCCGGCGCCTAGCGAGCTGAGCCTGATGGGGATCGAGAACCGGATCGACCAGGAGAACACCGACATCGCGGCGGCCGTGAAGCTCGCGCTCGCCACATTCCCCGAGGACACAGCGCGCCGGCTGGTCGTCCTCTCCGACGGCAACGAGAACCGCGGCAACCTGATCGAGCAGGCGCTGGCCGCGCAGGCGCTCGAGGTGCAGGTCGACGTCCTGCCGATCGAATACTTCTACGATCGCGAGGTCCTGGTCGAGAAGGTCTCGATCCCGCCCGACGTGAAGAAGGGCGAGACGGTCAACATCAACGTGGTGATCCGCGCCAGCGAGCCGACGAGCGGCACGCTCCAGATCTTCCAAAAGTCCGACGGCGCCACCGTGCCCGCCACGGGGAACGAGCAGCCGATCCCGGTCGAGCTGGATCGAGGCGTGAACGTCAGGACGCTCAAGCAGCTCATCACCGAGCCCAACTTCTACACCTTCAGCGCCGAGTTCAATCCGATCAAGGGGAGCGGCGACCAGCGCGCGATCAACAACCGCGCCGAGGGGTTCACGCACGCGCGGGGCAAGGCCCAGGTCCTCCTGATCGAGGGGACCTCGGGCGATCATGCCGAGCTGGTCAAGGCGCTCCGCGAGAAGGAGATCGAGGTCAAGGTCCTGGTCGCACCCCGGATCGACGGCTCGACCGGGATCGGCGGCGACACGCTGCCGACCGACCTGGCCCAGCTCCAGCCGTACGACGCGGTGATCCTGGCGAACGTCCCCAAGGAATCGTTCACCGAGACGCAGCACGAGCTCCTCGCGACCAACTGCCACGACATGGGCGCCGGGCTGATCATGATCGGCGGGCCCGACAGCTTCGGCGCCGGCGGCTGGATGAACACGCCCGTCGAGAAGGCCCTGCCGGTCGACATGCAGATCAAGGCGCTGAAGGTCCAGGGCATCGGCGCGATGGTCCTGATCATGCACGCCAGCGAGATCCCTGAGGGGAACTACTGGCAGAAGGTCGTGGCCAAGGCGGCGATCAGCTCGCTGTCCAACTACGACTACGCCGGCCTGCTGCACTGGGAGGGCCAGGAAGCCTGGCTGTTCAGCCTCCGGCCGATCGGCTCCGGACGGAACTCGATGCTCCGCTCCATCGACCGGATGACGCCCGGCGACATGCCCGACTTCGACCCGTCGCTCCAGAAGGCCATGCAGGGGCTCAACTCGATCAAGGACGCGATGAGCAAGCACATCGTGATCATCAGCGACGGCGACCCGACCCCGCCGAGCAGCCGCGTGATCAACCAGCTCGCAGCCAGCAAGATCACGGTGACGACCGTCCTGACCGCCGCGCACGGGAATGATCCCAGCGCACAGAGCATCATGCGGAACCTGGCGCTCAAGACCAAGGGGAACTTCTACAACGTCACCAATCCCCGGGCCCTTCCGCGGATCTACCAGAAGGAGGCGCGGTCGATTTCGCGCCCCCTGATCTTCGAGCAGAATCCTCCCTGGTCGCCCAAGGTGAATTACCCGGTGACGGAGGCCCTCGACCCGCAGCTCGCCGAGAAGCTGCCCGGGATCTCGGGCCTGGTGCTGACCTCGGCCAAGGAGAACGAGCTGGTCGAGATCCCGCTCGTCTCGCCGCTGCCGGCCGGCCAGACCAACCCCCTGCTGGCGCACTGGACCTACGGCCTGGGACGGTCGGTCGCGTTCACCAGCGACGCCGGCCGCCGGTGGGCGAAGGCCTGGCCCGACTGGCCGAGCTACGCCGCGTTCTGGTCGCAGCTCGTCCGCTGGTCGATGCGGCCGGCAGACCGGGGCAACCTCACCCTGAACGTCCGGCGCGAGCAGGGACGGATCAAGGTGGTCATCGACGCCCTGGACAAGGAGAACCAGTTCCTCAACTTCCTGCGCATCCAGGGCACGGTGGTCGACCCCGACCTGAAGCCGGCCCCCGTCGAGCTGGTCCAGACCGCCCCCGGCCGCTACGAGGCGACGATCGACAACGCCGACACCAGTGGCAACTACTTCGTCAACCTCCGCTATCGGGGGGCGGACAACGTCCAGGGGATCATCTCGTCGGGCGTGTCGGTGCCCTATTCGGACGAGTATCGCGAGCTGCGGAGCAACCCCTCGAATCTCGAGCAGCTCGCGACGATCACGAATGGCCAGATCGCGAAGTGGAAGTTCCATCCCGACGGCCGGGTCGACCTGCCGCACACCCTCGGCGGGGTCGACCACTTCCGCCGCGACCCGGAGCTCGTCAATCCCCGGTCATTCGCACCGCTGTGGCCCCTGCTCCTCTGGCTGGCCGCGTGCGTCTTCCTCGTCGACGTCGCCGTCCGCCGGATCGCGATCGACGTGGACCGCATCCGCACCGCCGCGCTCAACGAGTGGCGGAAGCTCCGCGGCCAGGACGCCGTCGCGCCGAGCGAGTACATGGAGAAGCTCAAGAGCCGCAAGGCGGAGGTCGACGAGCAGCTCGACCGCAGTCGCGCCGCCGCGCCCGACGCGGCCGCCAGGGCCGAGGGGACCTCGCCCATCTTCACCGTCACACCCCCGTCCGGGCCGATCGGCGAGCCCTTGCTCGAGGGCTCGACGCCCCGCGAACCGGCCGCCCCGACCGAGCGCCAGGCGCCCGGGATGGCCGCGCCCGCGAAGGAAGCCCCGAAGGAGAACTACACCAATCGCCTGCTCAAGGCCAAGCAGCGCGTCTGGGAGGAGCGCGAGAAGGACAGGCCGTCGTCGTGATGACGGACTCGTCCCGATCGCCCGGCCTCCCGAGGCCAGTGAGATCTCTTCACCCGAAATCTAGAGCCCACTCTTCGCCGCGAATCGAAGCGCCCGACCGACTCTCGCGAAAGGACCAATCCCGATGGCCGCGACTCATGCCGAATCGATGGAAGCCCGCGCCGAGGAGTTCCGCTCGGCTTATGATCGCGTCAAGGCCGAGATCGCCAAGGTGATCGTCGGCCACGATGAGATCGTGCACGGGGTACTCACCTGCCTGTTCATCGGCGGCCACGCCCTGCTCGAGGGCGTGCCCGGCCTGGGCAAGACGCTGCTGGTCCGCACCCTGGCCGACGCGGTCGACCTCGACTTCAACCGCATCCAGTTCACCCCCGACCTGATGCCCGCCGACATCATCGGCACCAACATGGTGATGGAGCTGCCCGACGGCCGACGCGTGTTCGAGTTCCAGCCGGGCCCGATCTTCTCGCAGATCGTCCTGGCCGACGAGATCAACCGCGCCACGCCCAAGACCCAGTCGGCGCTCCTCGAGGCGATGCAGGAGCACTCGGTCACGGTCGGCGGCACGATCCATCGGCTCCGCGAGCCGTTCTTCGTCATGGCGACGCAGAACCCCATCGAGCAGGAGGGGACGTATCCCCTGCCCGAGGCGCAGCTCGACCGGTTTTTGCTCAAGCTGGTCGTGGGCTACTCGACTCGCGAGGAACTGAGCACGATCCTCGACCGCACTACCCGCGGCGATCGGCCCGCCGCCCAGAAGGTGATGGACGGCCCGACGCTCCTCCAGTTCCAGGCCCTGGTGCGCGAGGTCATCGTCGCGGCGCATGTCCAGGACTACGCGATCCGCCTGGCGATGGCCACCCACCCGAAGGGCGAATTCGCGACCGACGCTACGAATCAGTACGTCCGCTGGGGCAGCAGCCCGCGCGGCGTGCAGACGCTCGTCCTGGCCGCGAAGGTCCGCGCCCTGCTCGACGGGCGGTACAATGTCAGCTTCGAGGACCTCCGCCGCGTCTACCTTCCCGCCCTGCGCCATCGAATCCTGCTGAACTTCGAGGCCCAGGCCGAGGGGATCGACCCCGACGAGGTTCTGCTCAAGGTCGTCGACGCCGTCCCCGAGAAGGCCGAGACGAAGGCGGCCTGAGCGTCCAGTCAACGCACCCGAAATCCGCCGCTGCACACTCGACCGCGGCGGATCACCCGACCATCCGAACCGGCCGGCGACCTCGAACGGCTGAAGAGCGACAATGCACGACCCCTACGACCCGCCACCGGCTCTCGACCAGGAGTGGATTCCGCCCCGGCGGGAGTCCCTGATCTTCACCACGGGCGACCTGATGTGCCTGGTGGGGCTCTGCGCGCTGCTGTTCGGTGCCGCGGTCCTCGGCTGGCACTCCGAGCCCGAGCTGGCCATCGCCACCGCGTCGGCCGGTGCGGTGGTGATCCTCGAAAGCTGGTTGACCGCCCTGGGGTTCCTGCACCGCTGCCGGCCGCTGCGGCTCAAGGCGCGGTGGACGATCTTCCTGGCCGCTCTGATCCCCTGGGTCGTGGGGCTCGGCGTGGCGGTGTCGTTGATCCTGTCCCTGTTCTGGATCTCGGACCGCGTAGGCTGAATGACTGGACAGAATGGGGTCAGGCACCTCGAAAACCCGGAGCCAGTCTCCATGGTTTTCACCGCCTGGAACCCGCGGAGTTTCGGCGCAACAGGCGCGTGGTTGAAGGCGAGGAAACCCAATGGCCGCGATCGCACCGTCCAGCCCGATGGCCCACGTCCAGGAGCCGCAACCCGCGCCGGCCGGCGATCCCAACTCCGGCCCCCTGCTCGACCCGGTGTTCCTCCACAAGCTCGAGCAGCTCGAGCTGGTCAGCCGCAAGATCTTCGTCGGCCGGATGAAGGGCGAGCGCAAGAGCCGCCGCCGCGGGTCGTCGGTGGAGTTTGCCGAGCATCGCAACTACGCGGTCGGCGACGACCTGCGGCACATCGACTGGAACGTCTACGGCCGTCTCGACCGGCTGTTCCTCAAGCTGTTCCTCGAAGAGGAGGACCTGCATGTCTACACGATGCTCGACACCAGCCTGTCGATGGACTTCGGCACGCCGACCAAGCTCCGGTACGGCAAGCAGGTCGCCGCGGCCCTGTCGTTCATCGGCCTGGTGAATCACGACCGCGTGCTCGTCGACACCTTCAGCGCCCGGCTCGAGCAGGGGCTGCACGGTATCCGCGGCCGGTCGCAGATGTGGCGGGTCGTGCAGTACCTCGATCGGCTCCAGCCGACGGGCACCAGCGACCTGACCGCCGCGGCCCGCGAGTTCGCCATCCGACACTCCGGCAAGGGCGTCGTCGTGGTCGTCTCCGACTTCCTCGACAAGCGAGGCTACCAGGAGGCCCTGCGCTACCTCCTCGCCCGCAACATGGACATCTACGTGGTCCACGTCCTGAGCCAGGAGGAAGTCAACCCCGAGCTCGTCGGCGACCTCCGCCTCGTCGACGCCGAGGACGGCGACTTCGCCGAGATCACCATGAGCGCCCCCTTGATCAAACGCTACAAGGACACACTCAACGCCTTCGTCGGCGGCATCAAGGAATGGTGCACCACCCGCGGTATCACTTATATCTTCACCACCAACCAGTTCCCATTCGACAAGCTGATCCTCAACTACCTGCGGGAGCGAGGGTTGGTGAAGTGATGGGTCAGTGGTCAGTGAGTAGTGGTCAGTGAGTGGTGGTCAGTCGTCAGTGAGTGGTGGTCAGTCGTCAGCGAGTTGTGGCCAGTGTTTAGTTCCGTGAGGAGACTTATGAATCATTGGGCGATCACGAATCCCTGGGTGTTCTTCGGCGGTGCCGCCGTGGTGGTAGCTTACGTGCTTTACACCATGATCCGAAAACGCAAGGGCGAACGAATCGGCGAGCGCAATCGAGAACCGGAGTTGTGAGCCAAGGGCGACATGGAGCACGCTCAACTATTCACGCAAACCGACCACTGACCACTGACCACTACTCACTGAACACTGACCACTGAAAAGCCGAACCCCGCTGGACCCGACCCATGACCAATCTCTGGCAAGGACTGAGTCGGATGAGCTCCCCGATCGAGCTGAACACGCCGCTCGGTGCCGTGGCGTGGGCGGTGCTGGCGGGGATTCCGGTCGGGATCATCGCGCTGTACTTCCTCAAGCTCAGGAGGCGGCCGGTCCGGGTGCCCAGCACGCTGCTCTGGCAGCGGAGCCTGGAGGACCTGCACGTCAACAGCCTGTTCCAGCGGCTCCGGCGCAACCTGCTGCTTTTTCTCCAGCTCCTGGCCGTCGGGCTGGCGATGCTCGCCCTGGCAGGCCCCCAGATGAAGGGGAGCGGCGCGACCGGACAGCGATTCGTCCTGATGATCGACAACTCGGCGAGCATGTCGGCGACGGACGTCGCGCCGAGTCGCCTCGCCAGGGCGAAGGAGGCCGCGAGGAAGGTCGTCGACAACATGAACTCGGGCGACCTGGCCATGGTGATCGCCTTCTCCGACACGGCGCGGGTCGTGTCGAATTACACGGGCGACCGCAGCCTGCTGCGGCTCCGGATCGACAGCATCCAGCCGACCCAGTCGACCACCTCGCTGCGCGAGGGGCTCCAGGTTGCCGCGGGGCTGGCAAATCCCTCCAAGCAGATCGGCGAGGGCATCGTCGCGTCGTCCGTGGTCACGCCCAAACTGTTCATCTACACCGATGGCGGCTTCGCCGACGTCGAGGGCTTCAGCCTGGGCAACCTCGAGCCCGAGGTCGTCGTGATCGGTCCGCCGCCTCCCCCGTACTCGCCGCCCGCAGAGGGCAACGGCCCGGCCCAGGTCGAAGAGAAGAACCGCGCCCAGAACCCGTCGAACAACGTCGCCGTCGTCGCCCTTCAGTCCCGCCGCGACGAGGACAAACCCGAGGTCTATCAGCTCTTCGGACGGGTCCACAACTTCCGCGGCGAGGAGGTCTCCACCGAGGCCCAACTCTATCGCCATGCGCCCGACAAGCCCGGCGATGCGGGCGAGCTGATCGACGCCATCGCGCTCAAGATCCCGCCGCAGACTGACCAGTCGTTCAAGTTCGACATGACCGACCCCGCGCTGGCACCTTACGAGGTGCGTCTCACCGTGAAGGACGCCCTCGACATCGACAACCGCGCCTACACCGTCGTCGGCACCACGCGCAAGGCACAGGTCCTCGCCATTACCTCCGGAAATCGCTACCTGGCCGATACGCTGAAGACCCCCCTGGTCGCCGAGCGCGCCGACGTCGCCATCATGACGCCCGACGAGGCCCGCGCCGACGCCGTGACCCGCGATATCAAGGGCGGGCGCTACGACCTGATCATCTACGACGGCGTGAAGCCCGAGTCGCCCCCCGAGGCCAATGCGCTCTACTTCGGCGTGTTCCCGCCCGGACCGGCCTATGCGAAGACGAAGGACGTGAAGCAGCCGGTGGTTCTCGATTGGGATATCGGCCATCCGATGATGCAGTACATCCGCGACCTCTCCCTGGTCTTCATCGCCAGGGCCAGCATTGTCGAGCTGCCGCCGGGCGCCAGGAGCCTGATCGAGAGCAACTCAGGCCCGCTCGCCTTCGTCGCCCCGCGCGAGGGGTTCACCGACGCCGTCGTCGCCTTCCCATTGATCGACGGCAAGACGCCGAACACGACGTGGTTCCGCTACATCAGCTTCCCCCTGTTCATCCTCAACAGCATCCAGGCCCTGGGCAACGTCCGCGAGGGCGGCGGCGACGAGGTCTCGCAACCCGGCCGGCCGGTCGTCCTGCACGCGGAGACGATCGACAAGCAGATCGCGGTCGACTCGGCCGACAGGGCCGACGTGAGGGTCGCCCGCTCGCCCCAGGGAACATTCATCTACAACGACGCCGAGAAAACGGGCGTGTACCTGGCCCGCTGGGAGCCGAACGGCCGGCTGCCGTTCACGGTGAACCTGTTCGACTTCCGCGAGAGCGACCTCGCCTCGCGCGGGCTCGTCCCCGAAGGGGCACCCTCGGGCCAGGCCGAATCCTACAAGATCAAGATCGGATATAACCCCGTCACCGGCTCCCGGAAGACGCCCGAGGTCCAGCGGGACATCTGGTGGTACTTCGCGCTGGCGGCCCTCAGCGTCCTGCTCGTCGAGTGGTACGTCTATAATCGGCGGGTTTATATCTAGTACACAGACCCGCTGATACGGTCCGGTTGCTGGGCGCCGAGCCGCGGGGAAGGCTCGCCCTCCCGGACCGACCGGCAGGCATCAGCGGGTTCATGAATCAGGACCATGCGGTGACAGCTCGACGAGCTGATATCCCGAAAGCTCGGTTGACCGGGTGTCACCACGGGCAATCCGTGGGGACGGGAGGAAGCCGGCGAGCCTCGCTCATCGCAGGCGACTCGATCGCAGGAGCTGATCGGCCCATGTGTCCAGCTTCTCATCGAGCGGCGGCCTGGGCGGCTTGCGATAGTCGATCCGCAGGTCGTACTGGGCACGATCGTAGGCGGAATCGAGCGCGGCCTGCAGGTCGAGCCGGCCGTCTGGGTCGCCGTCCTTCAGCGGGATCGGGATGACGGGAAGCCTCTGAGGCAATCGGATTCCCCAGAGTTCCCCACGGGGCCGCATGCTCTCCCTGGACACATGCACCAAATACTCATGCGCACCGATCTTCCGAGGGACGCGCGGCACCATCCGATCGCCGCGCAGCAGGTCGATCTCCACGAGATGAGTCGGCGAGTAATAGATTTCTCGCCTCCTCGTCTCGTAGCTCCTCCGGCCGGACGAGCTGGGCCGCTTGCTCGCCGGGCTCAGCAGTTCGATGACGGTGATGACGCGATTGGATTCACGGTCCTGAATCGTCAGATAGGCCTCGCGGACCTCCTCCTCGATCCAGGTTGTGGCGACAACGGGCTCGGGGACCGCGAGCTCGGCCTCCTCATTTCGAGGAGCGAAGGGTGCCGACTCCCAGCCGAGGCGGGCCGACACCTCGACGTCCGGGATGCGTACGTCGAGCATCGCCACCACGTCGGAATCCTCCAGGATGTAGGTCCGCTCCTCGATCGCGACCAGGTAGTTCGGGCGCAGTTGAGCGGCCAGCATCTCCCGGTAGGACGAGATCAGCATGTGGTGGACGTCGGGCCACAGCCCCGGATGCTCGAGATAGGGCTCCATCCCGGGAAATGGTGAAGGCATGACCGATTTCCTCCAGGCCGACGAGGGAGCGGGCCGCGCCCGAGATCATCGTATCAGAAGGCTATCGCCTAGCCACCAGCACGCTGCTGGGCTGGGCGTTCTCGTGAGCTGGCCGCCAGGCATTCGGACATCACCCACTTGCCGGAGATTGGCGCCGGCCGCAGCACGAACCGCGTGACTTCCGGCGGGCAGCCGTAGCGGACGGGATGCATCCCGGCGAGCCCGTCGCTGGCGTACATCAGCGTACGACCGCGGCGGAAGAAGCCCCGGTCGAAACGCCGCGAATAGATGCTCGGCATGAACACGGCCCCGATGAGAGGCAGGCGGATCTGGCCGCCGTGGTTGTGGCCCGCGAGCACCAGGTCCACGCCCCACCTCGCCGCGCGATAGAACCGATCGGGCGAATGGCTCAGCAGGATCCGTAGATCCGCGGCGGGCATCGCGGCCGGGTCGACATCGGGCCCCCAGGGGGCGGAGGTGCCGCCGACGGCGATCGTCGCACCGTCCGCCTGGATGGTCGTCCATCGGCCGTCCAGCGTCTCGAACCCCGCGCGCCCCAGCGCGGCGAGGATCTCGGCCGGATGGTGGTCCTCGTCGTGATTGCCGAGGATCGCGAGCTTCCCCAACCGCGCCTCCAGCGGCGAGAGTAGCGGCTCGACCCAGGCGATCGCCGCGTCATGCTCCACGACGTCGCCGGTGAGGACGACCAGGTCCGCCTCCCAGCCGCGACAGGCGGCGACCACTCGCTCGAAGAACTCCGGCCGGAAGCAAGGCGCCAGGTGGATGTCGGTAAGCTGCACGATGCGCAGGCCGTCGAGCGGTTCGGGGAGGCCTGGGATCGCCACATTCCAGTCGCGCATCCCCAGTCGCAAGGACTCGTTGCCCGGCAGGCGGAGCAGCCAGGCGCCTGGCCCGTCGCCGATCAGGTCGTCGCGCCGGCCGGGCTGCGAGAGATCCAGGTCGCGCGTCGCCTCGCCGGGCACGATCCCCGCCGGTCGGGGGCGGAGGGCCAGGCCAAGCGTGGACGCCGGCCAGATCACCAGCCCGGAGAGCGTGCAGAGCCAGGCATAGGCCCGGAACGGCCAGGGCCAGTGCCACCAGGGGACGCGCAGGTGGCCCCAGAGAAGCAGGGCCGACGAGACCCAGAACGCCGCAAACAGGGCGAGCCGGACGCGGTCGAGCACGGCCTCGCGGCGGCCTATCCCGCTGGCGACGTTGATGGCCAGGACCAGGTGGCAGAGATGCCCGAGCGCAGCGGGCAGCGCGGCCATCAGGAGGAAGGCCGTCCCGGATTCGTCAGGACTCATGATGCGAGGTCTCGAAGGGGCGAGAGTCTCCCGCCGGGCCGGGCGGGAGGTTGCGGCCCGCGGACGGGTGGCCGTCGTGCAGCGCAGTGCCGCGCCCACCATGGCCGTCCTGCGGCGTGGCGGCGCCTCCCGGGCCGCCCGCCCCCGCCGGCGCGGTGCGGAGGGCCTGCTCGACTGCCTCCATCAGCCGGTCGGCGCGGAACGGCTTGTACAGGACCGTCTGGAGGCCGGCCTGCCTGGCCTTGACGATCGAATGCGCCGGGTCCCATCCGAAGCCGGTCATGAGGATGATCGGCACGTTGGGTTGCACCTCGCGGAGTCGCGTGTAGGTCTCGAAGCCGTCGAGATCGGGCAGGCGGATGTCGACGAGGGCCGTCGAATAGGGCGCCTGGCGCATCAGGGCGATCGCCTCGTGGGCATCGCGGGCGGTCTCGACGCTCGCCCCCTGGCTGCCCAGGAGGTGATGGGCCGATCGCCGGATCGACTCGTCCGCGTCCACCACGAGAATGCGGGATCCGCCCAGGCGCGGCAACGCGGCGGGCGGCCCCTGCTTCGCCGGAGGCGCGATCGTCGAGCCCGCCTTGTGGATCAGGCTGCGGATCTCCCGGGCGCGGTAGAGCAGCTGCCGGAGCCGGGCGATGATGTCCTCGTCGTGGCCGGCGTAGCGGTCGAGAACCGTGGTCGCGTCGGTGATGATGTCGTCCAGCGGGATCGCCAGCTCGCGATTGATCGCCTCGACCGAGGCGCTCGCCGTGCTGACCTTCTCGGCCTCGAGCAGCTCGAGCGTGTTCAGCGCCGCGGCGATGTTGCGACCGTAGATCTCGATGAACTGCTGGTCGCGATCGTCGAAGGCGCCGGGCTGCGGGCTCTCGACGTTCAGCGTGCCGATCACCGTGCCGTGGAAGATCAGCGGGACCGTCAAGGAGCTGCGCGATCCGGCGGCGCCCTCGAGGTAAAGGGCGTCGTTGGTCGTGTCGGGACAGACGTAGCTCATCCCGGTCGCCGCGACGTACCCGGTGACCCCGTTGCCTTCCTTGCGCGCGTACAGCTCGCGGTTGGCGGCCAGCGGGGTCATGCCCTCGGTCAACAGCGGGATCAACCGCCGGGTCACGCGGTCGAGAAGGCGGATCTCGATGAAGTCGAGGCCCAGCAGGTCCTTCATGTGCCGCGCGATGTTGTACTTGAGCAGGTCGGTCCGCTCCTCGACGCCCATCTGCGCGAGCTCTTCGGGCGTGAGGTCGGCCAGCTCGTCGCCCGCCTTGTGGATCGCGTTGACCTTGAGCTGCTGCTGGGTCTCGTCGGTCGTCTCGCGAGTCAGTGCGATCAGGTGCGTGAGCGCGTTCGCGGCGTCGAAGACCGGGGTGACGGTGACGCGCAGGTAGCGGTTCCCGCCGATCTTCATGGCGGTGCTGGCCGGCTCGCGCGACGCCACGGCCGTGGTGAACGGGCAGAGATCGGGCCCGAGGATCTCCGCCTGCCCCAGCGCCTGGTAGAAGGGCGCACCCACCGGTTGCACCTGCGAATCCATCAGCGAGCAGAACTCGGGATTGGCCCAGATAATCCGGAGGTCCGGATCCACCACCGCGACGCCGTCGGAGATCGCGTCGAGGATCTCCTCCGCCTGGATCATCATCCCGACCCAGCGCACCGCAGAAAGCTGGCACGCGTCGACGTACACGGCCGAGAATTTCTGGTCGCGCAACAGCGACAGCGCCCTGGAAATGGATCGCGCGACCACCACCTCAAACGATTCGGCCAGGCGGTCGAGCGAGGTCTTCCCCTGGGTGCTTTCCCGGTCAATGACCAGGAGTCGAGGCTTTCCAGCCACGCAGGCCACCCCCACATCAGCAGGATCAACGCCTTCGTCACGACCCCGACCGACCCGACATCGACTTCCTTGCCGATTCAAGCATGGTTCAATTCTCTATCGTACTCCCTGAAGGCAAACGCGGCAAGGGTGGCTTCCCAACTTGCCGTACCGATCACACCGCCGGCGCACCCCTGGGGCGATGAGTGGCGCGAGCCTGCGACACTGACGCAATCCACCGATGATCGTTCGACGCCGCGGCGCGATCCGTCGCTTGACATCTCCCGGACGCGGCCCGTAGCATCGCGGCTGATATGGCCGGCGGCCGCGAACCGACCGCGAAAGCGAGCACTGAAGGGATCCCCTCGCCATGCGCCCGACCCAGCGATTGACGTCCCACCACGGCGGGCTCCTGGTGGTCGACCTCCAGGACAAGCTCCTCGGCCTGATCCCCGAACGCGACGCGGTCGTCGCCAGCACGGCGGCCCTGATCCAGGGCGCCCGCGCACTGAGGATGCCCGTCTGGGCGACCGAGCAATACCCGCGCGGCCTCGGTCCGACCACCGCGGCCATCGCCGAGCTGATCCCCGAGCGCCCGGCCAAGACGAGCTTCCACTGCTGCACGGTCCCCCAGCTCGTCGAGCAGCTCTACGGGCGGAACATCCGCCACGTTACCGTGGTCGGGATCGAGGCCCACGTCTGCATCGCCCAGACGGCGCTGGAATTGCTCGACCTGGGATTCCGCGTACAGGTCCCGGCCGATGCCGTGGCCTCGCGCCGCAGGATCGACTGGGAGTTCGCCCTCCGCCGGCTGGAACAGGCCGGCGCCGTCGTCTCCACCGCCGAATCCGCCCTGTTCGAGTGGACCGAACGCGCCGACCGCCCCGAGTTCAAGGCCATCAGCGAGATCGTGAAATCCATGAGCGGCCCGCGCGGCGACCCGGAACGCACCCCGTCCTGACCGAGGACATTCCGCCCGCCGCCGGTCGCTCCCACTTGCTCCCGCCGCTCATCGCCACAACGTCCCAGGAGATGATCCCCGTGTCCTCCGTGCCCAAGCCACCGGTCCCGAGTCCGCTCAATCCCTCGCCGCGGTTCCTGATGGGGCCGGGCCCGAGCGACGTGCATCCGCGCGTGCTGGCCGCGATGGGAATGCCGCTGCTCGGCCACCTGGATCCCGAATTCGTCGCCCTGATGGACGAGACCCAGGACCTGCTGCGCTACGTCTTCCAGACCACCAACCGGATGACGCTGGCCGTCTCGGGCACCGGCTCGGCCGGCATGGAGACGGTCGTCGTCAACCTGATCGAGCCCGGCGATCGGATGCTGGTCTGCGTCAACGGCGTCTTCGGCTCCAGGATGCAGGACGTCGCCGAACGCGCCGGCGCCGAGGTCACCGTGATCGAGCGGCCCTATGGCCAGGTCTTCGACCCCGACGAGGTGAAGGCGGCGATCCACCGCGTCGGGCCCAAGGTGGTCGGGATCGTCCACGCCGAGACCTCCACGGGCGCCTGGCAGCCCGTCGAGGAGATCGCCCGGATCGCCCACGAGGCCGGGGCGATGATCGCGCTGGACACCGTCACGGCGCTCGGCGGCATCCCGGTCGAGATCGACGCCTGGGAGATCGACGCCGTGTACTCGGGCACGCAGAAATGCCTGAGCTGTCCCCCCGGCCTGGCGCCCGTCTCGTTCGGGGCGCGGGCGGTCGAGGCGCTCAACCGTCGCAAGAAGAAGGTCCAGAGCTGGTACCTGGACATGACGATGATCCAGAAGTACTGGGGGAGCGATCGGGTCTATCACCACACCGCACCCATCAGCATGAATTACGCGCTGCGGGAGGCCCTCGCGGTTGTGGTCGAGGAGGGCCTGGAGGCCCGATTCGCGCGGCATGCGCTCAACGGCCGGGCGCTGCACGCGGGGCTGGCGGCCATGGGCCTGGGCCTCGTCACCGACCCGAAGCACCGCCTGCCGCAGTTGACCTGCGTCAAGATCCCCGACGGCGTCGACGACCTGACGGTCCGACGCCGCCTGCTTAAGGACTGGGGGATCGAGGTGGGCGGCGGGCTCGGGCCGTTCAAGGGCCAGGCGTGGCGGATCGGTCTGATGGGGTATGGCTGCCGACAGAGCAGCGTCACGCTGCTCCTCGCCGCGCTCGAGACATGTCTCCGCGACCTGGGCGTCTCGCTGCCGGCGGGCGAGGCGACCCGCGCCGCGGCGACGGTGTATGCCGAGGCGGCGTCCTGAATCGCGGGACGCTGGCCTGGCCATCGAAGCCCGATGCGTCCGGCCGAAGATCGAAGAATTGCGGCCGGCCTTCGTACGCATGCGCATCGGGCTCGTATGGCGGCCCGGGCATCAACGGCGGGGAGGCGACGGGACTTCGGGGGACGACGGGCCTCCCGGCAAGGGCGCCGTCGCTTCCTTCTTGACTTGCTCGGCGAACGCGACGATCGCCCTGACTCGTTTGCCGCGGCGATCCAGTTGCCGGATCCGGAGCTCGACCTCATCCAGGTCGACCTGGGCGGTCTTGCGGTCGGCCGAGGCGGCCTTCAGCTTCGACTCGGAGATGGCGAGCTCATCCGTGCTGACGACCGGAAGGGGCCTCCGCTCGGACAGCCGCTTGGTGTTTGCGAGCTGGACCGAGGAGATCGCTTCCAGGGCCGTCGCCTTCTCGCACTGCGCGGCCTTCCGTTGCCGCTCGAGGAGGAGACGATCCTTCTCATCGCGGTATTCCTCATCCAGGGCCTCGACGCGGGCCGCGACGATCAGGGCCTTCCCGCGAGCGTGTTCCATAGTCGCGCTATCGAGGGCCGCGTTACCAAAAAGACGAGCCGCACGCCGGAACTCCTCCAACGCCAGCCTCAACTCGGTCTCGAGCTCGCCAACCGGGATCGAGCCCTTGCTTTGGCCCATCACCGGCCCGGAAGGCGGGACCACCCCTTCGCCACTCGCTCGAACGGGCTGCGGGCGCACGCCCGAGACCGGGGGGGCCTCGCTGGGCGGCGGGGTGGGACTCTTTTCGCCGAGCCGCCGCTCGAGCTGATCGATCTTGGCCTCGAGGGCCTTGATCCGCGCGTCGTCCGCGCCGACGGCAACAGGTCGAGGCTCGACGTTCGCCGCCGGCGGGGCCTGTTGGGGCGGCAAGGTGGAGAGCGACACGGCGACGACGCTGCCCGCCGACAGGCAGGTCGCGAGCCCCGCCAGGACCATCCACTGGATCTGCTGGAATTTCATGGTCGTAAGCACTCCCTGGGCAAGGGCCAGCGACGATGCGCCGGTCTTCAGCAATGAGGACGAGCCGAAACCGATGGCCGCGCGCACGGTCGCGATGGCCAGCGGCGGCGGCACGACGGCGACGAGGAGTCGGGCCGGGAACGTCGCGTCGTTCCCCAGCATGGACGCCATGGCACCCGGAGCGATGCCCCGGCGCGTCAGGCGGTCGCGGAGAAGATCTCGGCCGCGGGCCAGCCTGCTGCGGACGGTCCCCACCGGGCAGCGAAGTTCCTCCGCGGCCTGGTCATGGGTCCGGCCCCGCAGATAGCAGAGCACCAGCGGCGCCCGGTACTTCTCCGGCAGCCGGCTCAACTCCCGATCGAGCATCGCCTCGCACTCGTTTCGCTCCGGGAGATCCGGCTCGGAACTTGCTGCCTCCGGCTCGCCGACGGCCGTCTCGCGGTCGCGACGGCGGAGCGTCCGGCTCCGGGCCCGTCGCGCGACACGGTACGCCACGCCATAAAGCCATTTCGACAGAAGGTTTCCGTCGCGAATCCCCGGTGCCTTCTGCACCAGGACCAGGAAGGTCGCCTGGAAAGCGTCCTCGATGTCGCGCGGGTCGCGGAGGATCCGGCGGCAGAGGCCCAGCACCATCGGTCCGTGCTGGTCCACCAGCGCCTCGAATGCCTCCTCATCCCGGTCAGTGAGATATCGCTCCAGAAGCTGACCATCCCCCAGGCCGGTGAGGGTCCCGTCCCGGAACAGCCGGTCAACCTGCCGCAAAACGATCCCACGCCCGAGCGACGCCATCCTGCCACCTCCACCAGAGGCCGGAGTCCGCTGACCCCAATACCGGAGTGTGCTCGATCATCCAGGGTACTGCACCTCGGCCCTCGACCAATCCCGATTTCTCGGGAGATTTCCGGAAATGGGCCCCGGCTCGATCCGAAAGGACTCGTGCAACGCACTTGCGGCCGGCCTGGCGGACGGTTAAAGTACTGTATGACGTTCGTCAGAGAGCTGGGTGTCGTCCCGGCCGAGCACCATCGACACGTTCTCAAGTCGTAGGAGTCGCCCGATGCGCGAGCTGGAGAAGCCGGTGGCCCGGGTCTTTCGGCGGCTGCGATGTCAGCGGTTCCTGGGCGCCCTGGTGTGGACGTGGGCGATCGGCCTGGCGATCGTGGCGATGGTGATCGCCGGCGAGAAGCTGATGAACCGGACACTCCCCGGCCCCGAGTGGGTGCCGTTCGCAGTGGCCGGCGGAGTGGGCCTCGTGCTGGCCGGTCTGATCGCGGCGTTCTCGGGCCCGAGCCGCATGGACGCCGCGGTGGCGATCGACCGGGTGTTTCACCTCAACGAACGGCTCAGCTCCGCGCTGACGCTCCCCGACGACCTGCGAGAAACACCCGCCGGCATCGCCCTGCTCTCCGACGCAATCCGCAAGGTCACCGACCTCGACGTCGCGGCCGAGTTCGGCCTGCGGGTGCCCCGCCGCGCCTGGGTGGTGTTGATCCCGGCCTGTGCCGCCGTGCTCCTGCTCTTCGCCCCCGCCCTCGTGCCGCCGAAGGCCCAGGCGAAAAATGCCGAGGCGACCGACACGAAGCAACTGGCGAAGCAGGCCGAGATCCTGAGCAAGAAGATCGCCAGCAAGCGCCAGACCATCGACAAGGAGAAGTTCCCCGAGGCCGACAAGCTCCTGGCCCAGATCCAGAAGAAATCAGACGACCTGGCCAAGGCCCCTCCGGCGGCCAAGGACAAGCTGATGGTCGAGCTGAATTCGCTGACCGACGCCCTCAAGGAGCGGCAGAAGCAGCTCGGCTCGCCCGAGCAGATCAACCGGCAGCTCCAGAATCTGAAGGACATGGGCAGCCAGGGCCCCGCCGATGAGTTCGCCAAGGAACTGGCCCGCGGCGACTTCCAGAAGGCGGCCAGGGAGCTCCAGAAGCTCCAGGAGAAGATGCAGTCGGGCAAGATGACCGAGGCCGAGAAGAAGGCGCTCAAGGAACAGATCGCCGAGATGTCCAAGAAGCTCAACGACCTGGCCAACCTCGAGCAGCGCAAGAAGCAACTGGAGGAGGCCCGCAAGAACGGCGGCCTCAGCCAGCAGCAGTTCGAGCGCGAGATGGCCAAGCTCAACGAGCAGGCCAAGGGGCTCAAGCAGCTCCAGCAGCTCGCCGACAAACTGAGCAAGGCGCAGCAGGCGATGGAACAGGGCGACATGAAGCAGGCCGCCGCCCAGCTCGGGATGTCGCAGGAGCAGCTCCAGCAGA
This sequence comes from Planctomycetales bacterium, assembly GCA_027452145.1. Lineage (GTDB taxonomy): Bacteria > Planctomycetota > Planctomycetia > Isosphaerales > Isosphaeraceae > JAKAUH01. Next base: position 15,993 of record DAIDHB010000064.1, on the reverse strand, counting down.
TGGCGAAGCAGCTCGAGGAGATGGAGTCGCTCGACGCCGCCATGGCCGAGCTCCAGGACGCCAAGAACGGCAACGGCGCGATGGAGGGCATGAACCAGCTCGGCGACGACCTGAACATGCTCGGCCGGAACATGGCCAACCGCAACAAAGGCAACGGCAACGGCATGGGCCGCGGCCGCGGCCAGGGCGATCGGCCCGAGGCGCCCGACGACACCTCCACCTACCGGGCCAAGGTGCGCAACCAGTTCGGCAAGGGGAAGGCCGTCATGGAGGGCCTGACGACCCCCGGCAAGACCGTCAAGGGCGACGTCAAGATCGACATCCAGGCCGAGCTCGACGCCGCGACCGCCGGCTCCGCCGACGCCCTGACCAATCAGCGGATCCCCAAGAACGTCGAGAAGCACATCCGGGCCTACTACGACCAGCTCAACAAGGGCCGCTGATCGGGGTATCTTAGGTCGGATGCGACGTGGGACGATTGCGTTAATTCAGGCCCCAGGCGCCGGCGAGTGGATCGCCCGATCGCGGCCGGAATCCACTCCCTGGCGCATCGGGCTCGGAGGTGCATCGCAACCGCGCGGCGCCCTAGCTCAGGGCGATCGCCATCGCCAGCGCAAGGACGAGGATGACGACCAGCACGACGATGATGATCAGCCCCGCGCTGGGCTCGGCGAGGTAGTCGCCCAGCTTCTCGCCGAGCCGCTCGAGCCAGGGCTGCTCCGAGTCCGCGTCCTCGCCCTCCTTCGAGGGCTCGACCGCGCGCAGCTCGGCCATCACCTTGTTCATGGTGACCAGCTCGTTGCGATATTTCTCGTGCACCTCGCGGCCGGATTCGTCCCCCTGTTCTTCCAGTTCCTGCCGGTGCGACGCCAGCGACCGCGACGGCGGCGGCTTCGGCTCGTCCCGCTCGACCAGCCGCGAGGCCGTCCGAGGCTGGGGTGCGGACGGCCGCAGGGCGGACTCGATCAGCGACCAGTCGACCTTCTCCTCCTCGGAGTGGTGCGAGGTCAGGCCGGCCCCCGCGCGGCCGGCCCCGCCCTTCGCCGCGCTGGCTCGGCGGGCGCGCACCGACGGCGGCAGCACGGCCTCGATCGAATCCGCGACCTCGGCCGCCGATTCGTAGCGATCCTCGGCCCGAAGAGCCAGCAGGCGGTCGATGATCCGGGCGACCGGGGTCGGCACGTCCGGCCGGACGTCGTGGATTGGCACGTGCGGCTGGCGGATCCGCTTGACCAGCCGATCCTCACGCGTCAGCCCGGGGAAGGCATAGCTGCCCGAGAGCAGCCGGTACATCGTGCAGCCGAGACCGAAGATGTCCGTGCGGGCGTCGATCGGCTTGTCGCGGATCTGCTCGGGCGACATGTAGTCCGTGGTGCCGACGACGACCCCCTCGTCCGTATCAAAGACCCTGTCCGACTTTCCCTCCGCGTCGATGAGCTCGCCCAGGCCCAGGTCGAGCAGCTTCACCACGCCGTCCTCGGCCAGGAAGAGATTCGTCGGCTTCACGTCGCGGTGGATGACGCCCTTCTCGTGGGCATGCTGAAGTCCGCGGCAAGCCTGCACCATGTAGTCCAGCACGTCGTTGAGCGGCAGGGCCCCGCGACGCACGAAGACCTGCTCCAGATCCTCGCCTGCGAGGTACTCCATCACGATGTACGGAGAGCCGTCTTGGATGTCGGCGTCGATGGCTCGCACCACGTTGGGATGGTCGAGCAGCGCGACCATCTTCATCTCGCGGAAGAACCGCGCGACCGAGTTCTTGCTCATCCGCGTATCGGGGCGGATCGCCTTCAAGGCGACGACGCGGTCCATCAGGCGATGCCTCGCCTTGAACACCTGCCCGCGCGCCCCCTTCCCGATGTGGTCGATCAGTACGTACCGGCCGTAATTGATCCGCTTCCTGCCCTTCAGCAGGCGGCGCGCCTGGAACTCGGTGATCAGCCCGTCCTTGATCAACCGCCTCGCCAGCGCGGTCGAGTCGCTCAGGCCGCTGCCGTCGCCGAAGCGATCGCGCACCTCACGCCACTGCGCCTCCGGAAGCACCCCGGCCCGTTCCATGGCCGACAGGAACTCTGGAGGAGAACGCCATACGTGCTCCGCCTTCGCGTTTTCCGCCATGGCCCGACGACTCCCGATGTCCGTGGCGAACCGCAAGAAGTGCAGTCATACTCGCACGCTATTGATCGACCCAGATCGGATCGGTGCGAATTTCCTCTCTAACGACAATAAGCACCCACACCCCAAAAGACCAGAGCGCTCGCGAGCGCAAGGGCGGCGCACGGCCCGGGCGGAGCCGGGCGCGAGAAACGGGACCGGGCGGATGGAGGTCGTGACGGACCGGGCGGGGACAGCCGGTTCAGATGTCGTAGTAGAGCGCGAACTCATACGGGTGGGGCCGGACGCGGATCTTCTCGACCTCGTGCGTCTGCTTGTACCAGATCCAGGTGTCGATGACGTCAGGGGTAAACACGTCGCCGCGGAGAAGGAACTCGTGATCGGAGCGCAGCGCCTCGAGCGAGGCCTCGAGCGAGCGGGGCGTGGCCGGGACGTCGTCGAGCTCCTCCGGCTGGAGGTCATAGATGTCCTTGTCGAGCGGGTCGCCCGGCCGGTACTTGTGCTGGATGCCGTCGAGCATGGCCATCAGCACGGCCGAGAACAGCAGGTACGGATTGGCGGCCGCGTCCGGGCCGCGATACTCGATGCGGCGGCTGGCGGGGCTGGGGCTGCCCACGGGCACCCTGACGATCGCCGCGCGGTTGCGGCGGCTATACGAGACCTTCGTCGGGGCCTCGAACCCGGTGATCAGCCGCTTGTAGCTGTTGGTCGTGGGATTGGCGAAGGCGCAAAGCGCCGTGGCGTGGCGGATCAGGCCGCCGATCGCGTAGAGCCCGACGTCGCTCAGTCCCGCGTAGCCCTGCCCGGCGAAGAGCGGCTGGCCGTCCTTCCAGAGCATGAGGTGCGTGTGCATGCCCGATCCGTTGTCGCCGAAGAGCGGCTTGGGCATGAAGGTCGCGGTCTTGCGTGCGCGCCGCGCGACGTTCCGCACGATGTAGCGGGCGAGCATCACATGATCGGCGGCGGCAACCAGGGCGGCCGGCATCAGGTCGATCTCGCACTGGCCGCCGGTTGCGACCTCGTGGAAATGGGCCGAGGTGGCGATCCCGCACTCGTTCATCCGCTGGGCCATCTCCGAGCGGAGGTCGGCCAGGCTGTCCGTCGGCGGGCACGGAAAGTAGCCCAGCCCGGCGCCGGCCTTGTAGCCCAGATTGGGCGACTCGGCCCGGCCGGTGTTCCAGGCCCCCTCGGCCGAGTCGACGTGGTAGAACGCCTCGTGGCCCTTCTGGTCGAACTGGACGTTGTCGAAGACGAAGAACTCGAGCTCCGGCGCGACGAGGCACTCGTCGGCTAACCCGGTATTGCGCATGTAGCTCGTGGCCTTGCGGGCGATGTTGCGCGGGTCGCGGGTGTAGTCCTGATGCGTGATCGGATCCTGGATGTTGCAGATCATCGTCAGCGTGGACTGCGAGGCGAACGGGTCGATCACCGCCGTCTCGGGCTGCGGCAGGACCAGCACGTCGGCCTCGTTGATCGCCCGCCAGCCCATCACGCTCGAGCCGTCGAATCCGATCCCCTCCTCGAACGTCTCCTCGGTCAGGGCGTCGGCCGGGATGGAGAAATGCTGCCAGACGCCGGGAAAGTCCATGAACCGCAGGTCCACCGTGGTCACCTCGCGCTGCCGAATCTGGGCCAAGACTTCTTTGGGGGTCACCGGGAGCGTCTCCTGCGTCGCCATGCGGGGTGGGTGGAGGATCGAGGCGATCCGGTCACGGGTCCTCGCGAGCCGGGTCCTTGCCTCACGCGGGTTGAGTCGGCGGATTTCTGGAGAGTAGACTGGATGCCATTATGCGGGCGCCCGCGGCGAGACGGAAGGTCGCGGCTCGCGGTAATCCTTCCGCCGCTTCCGGTTGCGCGGGGGCTCGCCGTCGCGGAGAGGCTCGACCATGCCCCGGTTCGTCCTGCTCGAGCATCGCTGGCGGGGAATCCACTGGGACCTGATGCTCGAAAACGGCACGAGCCTGCGGACCTGGGCCATCGACGCGCCGGTCGTCGGCGGGATCGAACTGCCGGCGCGGTCGCTGCCGGACCACCGAATAGCCTACCTCGACTACGAGGGCGAGATCTCGGGCGGCCGGGGGAGCGTCCGCCGGGTGGATGCGGGAACCTACGCGATCCTCGAGTGGCGAGTCGACCGCATCCGGGTCGCCTTCGATGGGGCCCAACTGGTCGGCGAGGCCGAGCTGTGCCAGGTCGGCACCACGTCGGACGAGTGCGGGGCATGGACTTTCCGCCTGGGAAAGGTCATCTGAAGCACCCGGCGCGAGGGGAGCGTCGGCCGCATGAAGGCGCCACGGGTCCGGTCCGAACGGCCCGCCAGCCGGAGCTGCCCCGTGCGGATCTGGACCTCCTCGAGCTGCACGTCGTCGCGTTGGAGCGACGGCGAGTAGCGCATCACCACGACCGGATACCCGTCGCGGCGCGACCACTCGACGTCGACTCCGCGCGCCCGGCCGTACTCGACGATCCGGTCGAGCACCTGGTCTGCCGGGACGGGCAGGATGCCGGCGCGGATCTTTTCGAGGGTCAGCTCGATCGTGTTCCCCTGCGGGACCCGCGGCCGGGCGACCACGGTGATCACCGACTGGACCCCGCCCTGGCGGAGCTGGAAAGCCAGTATGATCCGATCGAGCTCGAAGAGAACGCGGGGCTCGTGGACCTCGGGCGGGAGCTGGTCGGCGAAGTGCGTGACCAGGTCCTCGGCCAGCCAGGCGTTGACTTCCTGGTCGGAGAACACCGCCTCCCAGGTGGGCTCGTGGCAGATGTCGTTGCGAAGCTGGGCGCTCAGCGCGACGAACTTGCGGGCCTTGCCCTCGCGATGCTCGCGCGACTGGAGCATCATCGCCCGGTAGTAGTAGGGCTCATAGGTCAATGAGAACCAGATGCCGACCGGAATCGCGCCCACCGTCGCCAGGACGATGCCGGCCCAGAGAAGCCTCTTGGTCTTTATGCGCATGAGACATCCCTAACAGGGGAGGGAGGGACGCAGGGCAAGACCGAACGCGGCCCCCGGCGAGTGTGGGAGGGAGGTCCCCGTCGCGGGGCACGAGGCGAGACGTGGCAGAGCCTCTAATTGGAAGATACGGCCGATGGCCGGATCGGTCAACCCGGACTCTGGAACCTCGCGACGCGCGGCATCGGACGAGCGGACCGCCGTGGCGTCACGCCGCGGGTGCCCCCGAATGCGGATTTACGTGGCTGAATGCAACTGCGAATCACGTGCCGATCGCGGCGGACCGGCGTGTGGGAGCCGTCCCGGCCGGCGGGACGTTGTTGGCGGACTGACGTTGCGTCTACATTAGAAGTATCGGACCGGCCGCACGCCCGCGCGACCGGCGCAGGACGCTCCATTCACCACGTCAGTCAGGGGCGAGGATCTCGGGCCATGCCTTCGCGATGGATCTCGCTGGTCATCCTGGTCTACTGGTCGGTCGCGGCGTTCCTGCTCCTGAAGTGGGACGTGTTGCCCGAACTCACCATGGGCTACCCGCCCGACCTGCGCGGCATCGCCTTCGCGAGCGATTCCAGCGGTTCGGTGCGGTGGAGCATCCAGGTCCTCGACGACCCGCGATCGCCCGAGGACCGCCGGACCGTCGGCGAGGCCGTGACCACCACGAAGCGCCAGGCCGACGGCTGGTTCGAGATGACCAGCCGCGTCGAGTTCGACGCCGGCGGCCTGCTCAAGGGGACGCTGCTGGCGATCCGCGACAGCCTGCGCGTCGAGGTCAAGAGCCGGTACAACGTCGACCCGGCGGGGAACCTCCAGAACTTCGAGGTCCGGGTCTCGTCGGAACTGGGCGACGAGATGGTCCACGTCACGGGCCGGCTAAAGGACGGCCGCATGAATATCGTCGCCCGCGGGCCGATCCCCATCATGAATCGGAGTGACTCGATCAAGTACGAACCACGCAGCGTGGTGAGCGACCTCCTGGGCCCGCTCGATCGTCTGCCGGGCCTGCACGTCGGGCAGCGGTGGGAGATGCAAGCGGTCAATCCCTTCACCGGCAGGACCGAGTCGTCCCGTGCCGAGGTCACCCGCCAGACCCTCATCCACTGGGCGGGCAACCCCGTCTCGACCTACGAGGTGGAGCAGCAGATGTCCAGCCTACGGGTCCACACCTGGGTTGCCACCGACGGCATGATTCTCCGGCAGGAGGTCCCGTTTCCGATGGTACATCTGATCCTGGAGCGCCGCGGCGACGACGCCCGTGCCCCGGCATCCGCCGAGCCCGGTGGCGCGGCAGGGAGGTCACGTCCATGATCGAGGTCCGTGGTGTCACGAAACGGTTCGGATCCAAGTGTGCCGTCGACCGCCTCGACCTGGAGGTCAGGGCCGGCGAGCTCTTCGCCTTCCTCGGGCCCAATGGCGCCGGCAAGACGACCACAATCAAGATGATCTGCGGGCTGCTCGCCCCGACCGAGGGGATCGTGCGGATCGGCGGGTTCGACGCGTCCAGCCGGGCCGCGCGGCAGTTGCTCGGCTACGTCCCCGACCAGCCGTATCTCTACGACAAGCTCACCGGCCGCGAGTTCCTCCGGTTCGTCGTCGAGATGTACGGCCTCGACCCCGACCGATCGGCGCGGCGCATCCTCGAGCTGATCGACACCTTCGAGATGGGCGACTACGTCGACGAACTCTGCGAGAGCTACTCGCAGGGAATGAAGCAGCGCGTGGTGTTCGCCTCGGCCCTCGTGCACGACCCCCGCGTCCTGGTGGTGGACGAGCCGCTGGTGGGCCTCGACCCCCGCAGTGCGCGGATCGTCAAGGACCTGTTCGTCCAGCAGGCCCGATCAGGTTGCGCCGTCCTGATGTCGACGCACCTCCTGGCGATCGCCGAGGAGCTGGCCGATCGGATCGGCATCGTCGACCACGGCCGAATGCTGGCGACGGGGACGCTCGACGAGCTCCGGTCCCGCGTCCAGCACCACGGCCCGCTCGAGGACCTGTTCCTGAAACTGACCGGGGACGGGAAGCCGGATCTCGCCGGCCTGCCCGACCCCTCCGAGACAGCCCAGCACGCCGGGTCGCGATCATGAGCCTCGCCCTGCCCCAGTCCGGTTCCGAGCCCCTCGTTCCCACCGCGGAACCCGTCCCGACCGCGCGCACGACCCGGGCGCTACGGTATCTCCGCTGGTGCCTGACCCGCAACACGATCCGATCGATCCTGTCCGGCTCGCGACTCCGCCTGTCGATGATCCTGATCTGCTGCGTCATCTTCTGGGCCGGGCTCTTCGGCCTGTTCTGGGGCGGCTTCGAGTTCATGGGGATGAACGACGCGCTGTTCAACGGGATCTTCGAATACCTCTTCAGCATGTTCTTCCTGTCGATCCTGGTGATGCTCCTCTTTTCGACCGGGATAATCACCTACACCGGCCTGTTCCACTCGCGCGAGGGGACGTTCCTGCTGACGATGCCCGCGACAACCGACCGGATCTTTGCCTACAAGTTCGCCGAGGCGGTCGGCATGTCGAGCTGGGGATTCTTCCTGCTGGGCAGCCCGTTGATGGTTGCCTACGGCCTGACGATGCACGCGCCGGCGGGCTTCTACCTGATGTTCCTCGCTTATCTCGTCTCGTTCGTGATGATCGCCGGGAGCGTCGGGGCAATGCTCGCCATCCTGGTGGCCAACGTGTTCCCAAAGCGGCAGCGCCTGGTGCTGGGGGCCGCGGGGCTGGCGACGATCGTCGGGATCATCGCGCTGGCCATCCAGCTCTGGACGCCTCCCGGCGAGGCGTTCCACGGCGACTGGCTCAGCCGGGTGCAGGACAGCCTGGCGTTCTGCCAGAATCCGCTCTGGCCCAGCCGATGGATGTCGGCCGGGCTGATCGCCTCGGCACGCGGCCAGTGGCCGCGGGGCTGGTACTACCTGATGGTCCTCTCGGCTCACGCGGGGCTCTGCTACCTGGCCGCCGCCGCGATGGCCCGCGACCTGTATTTCCGCGGATATAGCCGCGTCCAGGGGAACCGCAGCGCCCGCCGCCGCCTGGGCTTCTACGCGCTCGACGCGGCCTTCCACCGGGCGTTCTTCTTCCTGTCGCGGCCGGTCCGCCTCCTGATCCTCAAGGACCTGCGGGCTTTCCTCCGTGACCCGGCGCAGTGGTCGCAATTCCTGATCTTCTTCGGTCTGCTGGGCTTCTACTTCCTCAACATCCCCAGGCTGGGCTACGCCGTCCAGTCCCCCTCGTGGCGCAACCTCGTCAGCTTCCTGAACCTCTCGGTCACCGCGCTGATCCTCTCGACGTTCACCAGCCGGTTCATCTTTCCACTGCTCTCGCTCGAGGGGCGGAACTTCTGGGTCCTCGGGCTATTCCCGCTCCGACGCGCGCAGATCCTCTGGGGCAAGTTCGCCTTCTCGGTCGGGATCGCTCTCTTGCCCACCGAGCTCCTGGTCTCGCTCAGCGACGTCATGCTCGGCATGGGGCCGCTGATGATCGGCCTGCACGCGGCGATGGTCGCCGTGCTCTGCATGGGACTCTCGGGGATCAGCGTCGGCCTCGGCGCCCGGCTGCCGAACCTCCGCGAGAGCGACCCGTCGAAGATCGCCGTCGGATTCGGGGGCACGCTCAACCTGCTGGTCAGCCTGGTGTTCATCTTCGCGATCGTCACCGCGCTCGCCGTGCCGTGCCACCTGTATTTCCTGGGGCTCGAGCATCCCGAGGCCCAGTTCGCCCTGTCTCACAGCGGATTCCGGCTCTGGTTCTCCCTGGCGATCGGCACCAGCCTGCTGATCGGGGCCGCCGGGACAATCCTGCCTCTCCGGATAGGGATCCGTGCGTTCCAGCGCATGGAGCTGTAATCGTCCCCGACTCCCCTTGCAGTTCTCGCCCTGTTCCCTAGAATTTCAAAGGATTCTGAAAGTTCCACCGAAACCGGCGGGAACGGACGGTCGGCGAAACGAGGCGAAGATCCCTCGCGCTGCCGTCGCGAGGCCCGCGGAGAGGGCATCGACCATGAAGCCCCCGATCCGGGTGGGTGCGGTGAGTTACCTCAACGCGAAGCCGCTTTACCACCGGCTTGGCGAGTTCGCCCCCGAGGTCCGCCTGTCGATGGACGTGCCGAGCCGGCTCGCCGAGCAACTGGCGGCGGGCGAGCTGGACGTCGCATTGATCCCGTCGATCGAGTACCTGCGGGGCGTGGACCGTGGCTACGAGATCGTTCCGGACTTCGCGATCGCGGCCCGCGGGCCGGTGCGGAGCGTCAAGGTCTTCAGCCGGGTGCCGTGGGACCGGATCGATCGGCTGGCGCTCGACGCCGGATCCCGGACCAGCCAGGCGCTCGCCCGGATCTGGCTGGAGGCCCGGCACGGCGTCCGCCCGGGAGTGGTCGAGGAGCTCCCGCTCGGCGTCTCGGCCCTGGAAAGCACGGCCGACGCGGTGCTCGTCATCGGCGACCGCGCCATGAAGGTCCCGCACGAGGCGTTTCACGACGTCGTCGACCTGGCCGAGGGCTGGGTCGGAATGACCGGCCTGCCCTTCGTCTTCGCCCTGTGGGTGGCACGGGGCGGCGTGGACCTGCGCGACCTGCCGGAGGCACTCGCGCGCAGCCGCGCCGAGGGCCTGGCGCACGCGGACGAGCTGGCCGCCGTCCACGGCCCCAGACTGGGACTGGACGTCGCCTCATGCTACGATTACCTCACGAAGGTGTTGTCCTACGACCTCGGCGAGCCCGAGATCGCCGGGCTGCGGCGGTTCGCCGCCATGGCGGCCCGCCTCGGCCTGGCCCCGGAAGGAGTGAACCTTGTCTTCCACCGTCGACGCGATCTTGCATCGCGCCATTGAGGGGCAGCGTCTGGGATTCGACGAGGGGGTGGAGCTGTTCCGATCGGCGACGCTCCTGGAGCTCGGACGCGCCGCCGACGCGGTCTGCCGCCGGCTCCATCCCGAGCCCTACCGCACCTACAACATCGACCGCAACATCAACTACACGAACGTCTGCGCGGCGGTCTGCGATTTCTGCGCGTTCTATCGCAAGGTCGGGGCGACCGACGCCTACGTGCTCGACCGCGAGGTGCTGCACCAGAAGATCCGCGAGACGGTCGAGCTGGGCGGCGACCAGATCCTGCTCCAGGGCGGCCTGCACCCGGACCTCGGGATCGAGTGGTACGAGGAGCTGCTCCGCGACCTCAAGGCGGCCTTCCCGCGCGTGAACATTCACGGCTTCAGCGCGCCCGAGATCTACTTCCTCACCAAGGTCGCCAAAAAGCCGCTGCGCGAGGTGCTCGAGCGGCTGAAGGCCGCCGGCCTGGGCAGCCTGCCGGGCGGCGGCGCCGAGATCCTCGTCGACCGGGTGCGCAAGGCGATCACCCGCGGCAAGGTGATGACCGACAACTGGCTGGAGGTGCACCGCGCCTGGCACGCGATGGGCGGCCGGTCGACGGCCACGATGATGTTCGGCCACGTCGAGACGATCGAGGAGCGGGTCGAGCACTTCGAGCGGATTCGCCAGCTCCAGGACGAGACGGGCGGCTTCACCGCATTCATCTCGTGGACGTTCCAGCCCGAGAACACCGACATGGCGGACGTCCCGGCCTCGGGGGCGTTCGAGTACCTGCGGAACCAGGCGATCTCGCGGCTCTACCTCGACAACGTGCCGAACATCCAGTCGTCGTGGGTCACCCAGGGCCCGAAGATCGGCCAGGTGGCACTGTACTTCGGCGCCAATGACATGGGAAGCCTGATGATCGAGGAGAACGTCGTGTCGTCGGCCGGCACCGTGTATCACCTCTCGCTCGAGGAGATCCGCCGGGCCATCCGCGAGAGCGGCTACATCCCGCGCCAGCGTAACGTATTCTACGAGTATATCGACCAGGAGCCGTCGGCCGAGCGGGCGCCGGCGCTGGCGAGCTGAACGAACGAACGAACGAAGCGCGGGCGCACTCGGAGGGGCGGGCGATACGACCCGCGACGGCCGTTGATCCGGGTCGAGCACCTGAAAAAATCCTTCCTCGACTATCAGCGCGGCTGGATCACGGCCGTCGACGACGTGTCGTTCGAGTGCCGGCCCGGCGAGATCTTCGGTCTTTTGGGTCCCAACGGTGCCGGCAAGACGACCACCCTGCGGATCCTCAGCACCGTGCTCCGCCCCACCGGCGGCCGGGCCGAGGTCGCCGGGTACGACGTCCGCACCGACCCCGAGAAGGTCCGGGCGAATATCGGCTACATGTCCGCCAGCACCGGGATCTACGACCGGATGACGGCCTGGGAGCTGGTCGAATACTTCGGCCGGCTGTACGGCCTCGCGCCGGACCGGCTGGCCGAGCGGATGGAGACGATCTTTGACTGGCTGAAGATGAACGACTTCCGCGACGTGCTGGGGTCGAAGATGTCGACCGGTATGAAGCAGAAGGTCTCGATCGCACGGACCATCGTGCACGACCCGCCGGTGCTCATCTTCGACGAGCCGACCTCGGGGCTCGACGTCCTGGTGGCGCGGGCCGTCCTTCAGAAGATCCTCGAGCTGCGCGACCTCGGCAAGACGATCGTGTTCTCGACGCACTCGATGCACGAGGTCGAGAAGCTCTGCGCCCGCGCGGCCATCATCTACAAGGGCCGGGTCCAGGCGGACGGTGCCCCGCAGGAACTGCTGCGGCAATTTGACCAGCCCGATCTGGAGGAGCTATTCTTCTTTCTGGTCGAGCGGGCCGAATCCCGCGCCAGCGGAACCGGCCCGACCTCGCCGCGCAATGCGGAAGCGAACACCGCCTGACCTTCGACCCCCCTCCTCTCCTCTGCCGGTGGCCGGGAGCCCGATGCGCTGGTCCAACGTCGCCGTGATCTTCAGCCGTGAGCTGCGGGACCAGATCCGCGATCGTCGCACGCTGTTCATGATCTTTGTGCTGCCAATCCTGCTGTATCCCCTGCTGGGATACGGCATGCTCCAGTTCACCGCGACGCTGGCGCAGCGGCCGCGCACGGTTGTCGTGATCGGCGCCGCGAACCTGCCGGCCAGCCCGCGGCTGCTCAATCCGGCCGGGGACGGCTTCGACCCGGCGCTCTTCGACGACCCCGGGGATGCCTCCCGGCTGCTCGTCCGGGTGGAGCGGCCGGACGGCCCCTGGGGCGATCCGCTCCGCCGGAAGCAGGCGCTCCGCCGGGGTGACGCCTCGGCCGCGGTGATCATACCCGGCGACCTGCCGGCGATCCTCAGGCGCGAGGGCCAGATCGAGGTCCCGGTCGAGTTCAACAGCGTCGACGAGCCGAGCCAGATCACCTATCGCCGCCTGCGCGAGATGCTCGACCGCTGGGGCCGACGGATCGTGAGTGCCCGGCTCGATCGCGACCACAAGCCGATCGGCTACGCCGAGCCGATCCGGCTGCTGGTCGGCGACGTCGCCACCCCCAGCGAGGTGGGCAGCAACGTCTGGAGCCGGTTGTTCCCCTTCCTGCTCGTCGTCATGGCGCTCACGGGGGCCTTCTACCCGGCGGTGGACCTGTGCGCCGGCGAGAAGGAGAGGGGAACGATGGAGACCCTCCTGATCAGCCCGGCCAGCCGGTCGGAGATCGTCCTCGGCAAGTTCCTCACCGTGATGATCGCCAGCGTGCTCACGGCGGTGCTGAACCTCGTTTCGATGGGGATCACGGGGATCGGGATCGCCTGGCGGATCAGCAGCCTGGCGGCCTCACCCGACCAGCAGGCGGCCGGTGCGGCCGTCGCCCTGACGGCGCCGACCGTGCAGTCGGCGTTCTGGATGCTCGTGATCCTGATCCCGCTGGCCGCCTTCTTCGCGGCCATCTGCGTGGCACTCGCCGTCCTGGCGCGCAGCATGAAGGAGGGGCAGTACTACATGACCCCCCTTTACCTGATCAGCATGCCGCTGATCTTTCTCTCGCTCGCGCCCGAGGTCGAGCTGAACCTGTTCTACAGCCTGGTCCCGATCACCGGCGTCGCCCTTTTGCTCCGGGCCCTGATCCTGGGCGGATACGACGTGGCGTTCCGCTACTTCCTGCCGGTCCTCCTGCCCATGATGGTCTATGCCGCGGTCTCGCTGCGCTGGGCCATCGACCAGTTCCAGCGCGAGGACGTCCTGTTCCGCGAGGCCGAGCGGTTCAGCCTGGGCACGTGGCTCCGCCACCTGTACCGCGACCGCGAACCGACGCCGACGGCCGGCGAGTCCGTGCTCTGTTTTGCCCTCATCCTCGCCTCGTCGTGGCTCTTCATGAGCTATCGCGGCGAGCCCGAGGGCGGGCCGGGCCCGTGGGACGTGATCGCCGGGCAGTTGTTCATCGCCATCCCGCCCGTTTTGATGGCGCTATTGCTCACGTCGTCTCCCAGGCGGACGCTCCGCCTGCGCTGGCCCGAAGGGCGCTACCTGTTCCTGGCCGCCGCCCTGGCGTTCGCGCTCAATCCGATCGTCAACGAGCTCGAGCCGATCATCCAGCGGCTCTTCCCGGTCCCGGACGCCATCAAGGCGGCATTCGGCCAGCTCATGGGGCGATCGGCTGGTCTGGCCACGATGGTCACCACGTTCGCCCTGGTGCCGGCGATCTGCGAGGAGCTGGCGTTCCGCGGCCTGATCCTCTCCGGCCTCCAGCGACAGCACCGGACCCGCTCGGCGATCCTGCTCTCGGCCCTGATGTTCGGCTTTTTGCACGTGCTGATGAGCCTGTTCCAGCAGCTCTTCAACGCGACACTGCTGGGGATCGTGCTGGGCCTGCTGGCGGTGCGCAGCCGGAGCCTGCTGCCGGGGATCGTCTTCCACTTCCTGAACAACGCGATCGCTGTGACCTTCAGCGCGCGGATCCGCGGCGGAGAGGGTGGCGCGATCGCCGGTTGGCTCTATCGCGACCCCGCCGAGGGCCGCTATCATGTCGTCTGGGTCGTCGCCGGCGCGATCGTCTCGTGCGGCCTCCTGTATGTCCTCTGGAGCCGCGATCGAGGCCGGACGGACGAGCCGGAAGCCATCCCCGCCGAGGCCCAGACCGGATCCTGTCCGACCGATCCCGCGTGTGCCGAGATGACCCCGGATTGAGCCCTTCGACTCCGTACACCGTCCGAGCCAGGTCCCGGGAGCTCCCCGATGAGGCGTGACACGCTCACCGTCCGGGCGCGGTACGTCGTCCCGGTCGAGGGGGCTCCGATCGAGGACGGCTGCCTGACGATCCAGGGCCCGCGCATCGGCTGGCTCGGCCCGGCCTCCGAGCGCCAGCACGACCTCGACCTGGGCAACGTGGCGATCCTGCCGGGCTTCGTCAACGCCCATACGCACCTCGAGCTCTCGCCGCTCGACGGGGGACCTGACGGGCCGGGGTCGTGGCCGGAGGACGAGCTCGGCTGGCTCCGCCGCGTCATCGCCCAGCGCCGATCGAGCAGCGACGAATCCCTCCGCGAGGCGGCGGAGAAAAACCTCGCCGCCGCGATCCGATCGGGGACCACCCTGGTGGCCGACTCGACGACCGCCGGCATGAGCTGGCCGGCGATCGCGTCGGCCCCGATCCGCGCCGTCGTCTTCGCCGAGGTGATCGGGCTGAAGCGCGAGCGCGGCCTCCAGACGGATGCCGCGGCCTGGGAATGGCTGGCGTCGGTGCGCCCCGAGAACCAGATCGCCGGCTGTGCCCGGGTGGGCCTCAGCCCGCACGCTCCTTACAGCACGGCGGGCTGGCTCTATCACAAGGCCGTCGCCAGCGGCCTGCCTCTTTCAACCCACCTGGCGGAGATGCCCGAGGAGCTCCGCCTGCTCGCGCACCACGACGGCCCGATGCGGCGTTTCCTCGAGGACATCGGCGCCTGGGACGACGAGTGGGAGCCGATCGGACCCCGTCCGGCCGACTACATCCGCCGCGGCGAGCTGCGCAACGCCGACTGGCTGATCGCTCACGGGACCTATCTCGACCCCGACGACTTCTGGCAGCTCCGGCCCCAGGCCGCGCCCGACGGCAAGCGCGTCGCCGTCGCCTTCTGCCCGCGGACCAGCGCCCGCTTCGGCCACGACCGGCATCCTTACCGCTCGCTCCTCGAGCGCGGCGCGATCGTCTGCCTGGGGACCGACAGCCTGGCCTCGAGCGCGACGCTCGGCCTGCTCGACGAGATGCGGTTCCTCCACGCCCGCGACGAGTCCCTCTCCGGCGAGCTGCTGCTCACCATGGCCACCCTCTTCGGCGCGTGGGCCCTGCGTGCCGACACATCGACCGGCAGCCTCCGGCCCGGCAAGTCGGCCGACCTGGCGATCGTGGCCCTCCCCGATCGCGATGCCGCCGATCCCCATGGACTCTTGCTCGAATCCGATCAGCCCGTGGTGGGAACGGTGTTCGAGGGCGACTTCGTCTCGGGTCGCTGGAACGGCACAGCCTGACCCGTCACTCACCGATCTTGATGTCCCGGGTTCGCTGGGAGGATCGAGCTACTTCGAGGCCACTCTGTTTCACGGATCCTCGCGCTCCTCGCGGCAGAGCCGCACGTACTCGGGCTGGCCGTGTTTCATCACCGGCTGCATCGCGCCGGTCTCGGGATCGATCTCGACGCGGAGGAACCGGATCGGGCGGTCGCGGAGAACCTCGACCTTCCCGCCGTGCCCCGTCTGCCGGAACCCCCGTCCCGCCCGTCTGGGTCGTGCTCGGGCCGGACCGGCGGCCTGGAGGCGGATTACAGTCGGAAAAATGAACTGACACCAATTCTTCGCTTCGGCAGTCGGAAAAATGAACTGACACCAATTCTTCGCACGGTCGGAAAAATGAACTGACACCAATTCTTCGCTTCGTGAACTGACACCAATTCTTCGGAAAAATGAACTGACACCAATTCTTCGCACCAATTCTTCGCACGGTCGGAAAAATGAACTGACACCAATTCTTCGTCGTGAACTGACACCAATTCTTCGGAAAAATGAACTGACACCAATTCTTCGCCAATTCTTCGCGGAAAAATGAACTGACACCAATTCT